>JAFKJW010000057.1 GCA_017305925.1 Hyphomicrobiales bacterium
GGATGCTCCGATGCAGATCGGCATCAGGAACACCGACAACTCGATCAGCAGCAGCGAGAGATCGGGGCGTTTTTCTAGATGCGACCCATCAAAGCTGAGACTTTCCTTGCCTCGCGCTACACATAGGACCAACTGCCGCCAGAGAGGATCGTATTCGATCATTGCGTTCAAGCGCGCTTCCAGCAACGCTGTCACCTCGGCTTCGCTACCTGAGGCCACGGTCGTAGGTGATTGTGCGCGAACGTCGCGGAACGCCTTGAGTAGTCCTTCCGCGATGATTTCCAAATGAACGCTCGAAACTTCAGGCAACGGCAAACGAAGACCACGAGTCAGTTCGGCAACCTGATCTGGGCGGGGACGGATCGCGGCGGCCCTCATGCGTTTGCCGACCCCTTGAACAGATCGACATGCGACCAGATTATTCGCTGAGCGAGCAATCTCGCTTGTGTCTCACTCCAGTACCGACGCTGCGCGAGCCGTCCAATCAACAGGCCATCATCCCCGTTGCGGAGTATGATTTCTGATGCTGCCGCATCGTCGGCAGCTCGCAACAATCCCTCCCAATCATCCCGACTTACCGAAGCATCGTTACCATCGGGCGTTGTACGAATATCTATGCCGTACCAAGGGGAGACGTTTGTTGTAAGCGAACGGGAGATTGAACTCCAGCGTGTCGGACATAACTTGCAGGTCGCGTGAACCGAGGCCGTAAAGCTCCGCGACCCATCTATCCACATCGTCCCACGCAATCTTCCCTGCCTGTAGGTCATCAAAAAGAGCGGATATTTCATCTTTCTGGGCATAGGTAAGCGTCCTGAAATCAGGCAGAGGAATTCGGTCAAGGGTCGCCTTTTCAATTACCTCGCGCTCAAAACCAAATTCGCCACTAGTTACGAGAGATATCCAAACAGCTAGCTTGCTGCCCAATATGAGCGCCAAGTAGCGAACAAAGCCTTGTGCCTCGGGAAAGGCGTGAGGACTGTAGCCGTAAAACGTTTCGTTGAAGACCATGTCTTCTTCTGAAACCGCCACACCGATCCGCCCCGTAAGTGCAGGCGGTGACTTATGGACTATGGCCAGCGGGCCGTCGAATAATTCGGCTGAACGTGGATCATGAATCCGGTCTTGAGAAAACAGATCGAGATTGGTGGAGTCGATTGCGATTTGTGTGAATGTGGAAGCGGTGATCTCCAGGCGGCCATGCAGATAGCTCGCGTCCACGCCGGGTAGACCGTCACCCCGTTTGCGTACGCGACTGCTCTGCCGAAGTTTCTGATAGCCGTTACCGCTGCCGCGGAGATGCCCGCGCTCGGTGATGCCGATAGCGTCTAACCAGAAAGCTTCAAGCGTGGGGAACCCATGCGTTCGAATTCGCTCTATAAGTCCGAGATCCGCTTTGGTTCCTCGAAACAGTATCTTTAGAATTTCCGGCGTTTCTAGAAGCTGTCGCGATGGAACAACCTCAGCATTGAGCGCATCAATGCGCATACTGCCTGATTCGTTCAGGGTTTCCTCTATCCGTGGACTGATAAGCCGAAAACCAGCGCTGATCCCCGGCGTTCTGTTAGTAGCCAGCAGAATACAAAATGGCGCTGAAATTTCCGGCCAAACCTTGGTCTGCCGCAATTCTACGCCGTTGATGATAGAGGTGACGTCAAGCGCCTCGAATAGCGCCTGCCGCGCCTCAGCCATGCCATCGCCCTGTTGAAATAACAGTCGAGCATGAAGAGCAAAGGTGATCTGTCCATCGGGCTTCGCCCATTCCATCGCCCGCCAAACAAAAGGCAGATCAAGCCCTTCGTTTGGCAATGGCGGTGATATAATTGAAATTTCTCTGACAGCAGCGATCCGCGCTACGGTCTCACGAACGAGATTCCAGTCAGGCAGCCCGGTTCCGCTCGCCCAAGGAGGATTGCCAATCACTAAGTCATATCGACCGATATGTTCGTCGCCCACCAGCGGCCCGAGGCTTCCAAGTTCAGCGCCTTCGGCTTCGTTGTCGGCTCGAACGCGATGCAGAACCTTTCCGCGCAAATCCTTAAATCGCAATTTGTCAACCGGGCGCGGATTAGGGTCCAGTTCGATCGATACGAGATACAGGCCCAGCGCCGCAAAACGCAGTGCGGCCTCGTTAATGTCGAAGCCGACGATCTGATCATACAGAATGGATCGAAGCGAACTCGTATCAGGGCGCTTCCCTTCTATGCGCCAATGCTCGGCGACCAACTCGCGGAACGCCGTAAGCAGGAACACCCCCGCGCCAGCCGCCGGATCAAGTATTTTGGCATGATGACTTAGGTCCTGCCGCTCCAACGCCCGAAAAGACGCCCTCACCATGAGGTCGGCGATCGGTCTAGGAGTATAATACCCCCCTTCACGCCGCTGCCGGAGCGGCGCGTGGCTTCGCAGATAAAGCTCATATGCCTGACTTAGGACGCCGACTGGGATATGCGCAAAATCGAGATTATCCCACTTCTCCTGCCAGCCAAGGAAAAGCTGGCTGTCCGGAGCACGCCGGAGCACGTCGCCGAGAATGTGATAGGCGCGATCAGGCAGTCTCGCGAAAATGTCATCGGAAAGCGGCAGCAGGTCGCCGTTGAACGTCGTATCTAACCACTCAGACGTTTTCTGTGAGACGTCTCGATTGTCAAAAAGGCTTGCTCCTCCCTCATCGCTGGATAGCGCCAAAGGGAGCAGTCCGCGATCTGCTAGAAAGCGCGTGAAAAGGGCGCGGCCAACAAGGGATATGGCGTCCTCATCCGTGATACCATCGAGCGCGATCAGCTTCGTAATCGACCCCGTCAGCAGGTTCAGAACAACATTGGAAATCCAGTTGCGCTGACTGATCGCCGCTTCGGGACGAATATTGCCGAGGCGAGCGAAGGCCGCAGCCCGACCGCCTTGGCCATCACCCCAATCGACACGAGCTTGTACAGGCGATTTGCTGTCGAGCGCGATCCGATAAACATCCAACCGGCCTGGTCCGACAACTCCCAAATAAGGAGCGTCGCCACGCATTGCGAGCAACCTCCTGATCTTATGCAGATGATCGTCACCCTGGAGGACATCGACATCGACAAGGAAAATCAGAGGCGCACCCTGCCATTCATAAACCGCACTCACGCAGTCCAGCAGTTTGCTCCCAGCTCGGCGCGCTGTCAGAAGTGTCGCATATGGCAAAAGGTCCGGGCCGTCACTGTCCAGCAGGCGAAGGCCCTCAGGATCGCCACCAAAGTCGGCGAGGATGGCCACTAGATCAGCCATCGAGCTTGCTCGCGCCTGGGAGAGACGCACATGCGATCATGATGCGCCAGACTTTCATACGTCCAAATCCAAATTGGTTTGGCGATCTCCGCCAAAATGCCCTCGGCGCGCACCACCACGCGGCTTCTTCGGCGCGAGTTCGACCTTCGACATGATGCTACGATAGTCGCCCCCCATCTCGCTGATCCCGACAACGAGGACGGCGATGAAAGCTAAGTGCGTGGGAAGTTCGCCAGTGCGCGCATAGTTCGAGATCGAGTTGGGATTCATCCCGATGAGTTCGGCGAACGCGCGGACGCTCAATCCAGCCTTTCCGAGCTCTTCCAAGAAATCTGCATAGAGCATCCCAGCGTCCGCTACATAATTTAATGTAGCATACCACATAATTTTATGTAAGTAAAGATATCTGTAGTTGCCGAGCGATGGGATACACCCTCAGGACTTTCGTAAGGGGCCGCGCGGTGTAACGGGACGACCAGCGGTGGAGCGCTCGGCTGAAGGCAGTCGCCTTCGAATAGCTCGAAGCGGTGCCGATCCTTACCGGCCCGGCCCGCCAAGCGCTGCTATGGCGTGTTATCGGCGGCCATAGCGGAGGCTATGCCGCCTGGTTGGGTATGTGAGAGCCTCACCGTATAGCCTAATTGACTGGCGAACGGCTATCTAGTTGATAATAAAAGATATAGTTGCTCAATTTGTGCGGCAATCGGCGGTGTTTGGCGGAGAGAAAGGGATTCGAACCCTTGATACGGTTTCCCGTATACACGCGTTCCAGGCGTGCGCCTTCAACCACTCGGCCACCTCTCCGCATGCGGCCGTCCTGCTGGCAAGGCGGCGCGGGGCTCATCTAGTCGATCCTGACGCCGATGCCAAGGCTTCCGGGCATCGAATTCGCGGCTTGCTCCCGGCTCCAGGGCGGAAAGGAGCGGACCGCCGTTGCCGCGGGCGGCGGGAAGTCCTATCTCTCGGGCATCCGAGGATGCCGGCCAGCGATGATCCGATTCCTTTTCAGGCTGCTCTCCACCGTGGCGCTCGCGGCCGCCGTGGTGATGGCCGTGCTCGACGCCACGCGCACCGTCGCGGCGTCGGCGCCGGTGCTGACGCCGCTTGCCGCGAGCTGGGGCGCTGCATCGCCGGATACCATGGAGGCGGTGCGCCAGTTCGTCGTCGCAAAGGTGCATCCGCTGGCATGGGACCCGATCTTCCTCTGGGTCCTGGCCCTGCCGGGTTTCGTCGTTTTCGCCGCACTTTCGCTTCTTCTTTATGCCATCGGCCGGAAACCGGCGCGGCGGTCCGGCAAATTCGCCTATGAGGGCGGCTGAAGCCCCGCGCCATCAGGACAAGGAGACGAGAACGCCATGTTCTTCCTGAGCGATATGCTTAACAAGAAATACACCATGCCGAAACGCGAGGAGGCCCTGCCGGGTCGCGACCGCGCGATAGCCACCGCGCGCGAGCACCATGTGTCGAAGCGCCCGCTCAAGGGTCCCTATCCCGAGGGGCTGGAGACGGCGATGTTCGGCCTCGGCTGCTTCTGGGGCGCGGAGCGCCTGTTCTGGCAGATCGAAGGCGTCTGGGTGACGGCGTCAGGTTATGCGGGAGGCTTCACGCCCAATCCGACCTATCAGGAAACCTGCACCGGGCTCACCGGCCATGCCGAGGTGGTGCTCGTGGTGTTCGATCCGAAGATCGTGTCCTATGCGACGCTGCTGAAAATCTTCTGGGAAGCGCATGATCCGACCCAGGGCATGCGCCAGGGCAACGATGTCGGCACGACCTACCGCTCGGCCATCTACACCTTCGGCAAGGCCCAGCACGATGCGGCGGTCGCCTCCCGCGACGCCTATCAGGCGTCGCTCACGGCCGCCGGACGCGGCAGGATCACCACCGAGATCGCCGAGGCGCCCGAATTCTACTTCGCCGAGGAGGAACACCAGCAGTATCTGGCGAAGAACCCCTACGGCTATTGCGGCCTGAAGGGGACAGGCGTCGCCTGCGCCGTTCCCGCCTCCGCGGCAGCCTGAGGGCTGCGGCTGGAGCGGCCGCCATGCCCTGAAATTCCGCGTGAATTTTCCGTTCGAGCGTGCAACATTGCGCGCCCAAGCGGGAGCCGAAATCTCCGGCGAAGAGCCGGGTGCCGTCGTGCCCGGCCGGTGGAAGAACAACCAACAGGGTGTGGATCACATGAAGCGTATTCTCCTTGGCCTCCTGGCCGCCGCCGCCTTCGCGCTGCCGGCCTTCGCCGCCGACGTGAACCCGGCGATCGTCTACGGCACCGGCGGCAAGTTCGACAAATCCTTCAACGAGGCCGGTTACAACGGTGCCGAGAAGTTCAAGAAGGACACCGGCATCGACTATCGCGACTTCGAGCCGCAGGACGAGACGCAGGGCGAGCAGGCCATCCGCAACTTCGCCAAGCGCGGCTTCAATCCGGTGGTGGCGCTCTCCTTCGCCTGGACGGACGCTGTCGGCAAAGTCTCGAAGGAATTTCCCGAGACCGGGTTCGTCCTGGTCGATTCCGTGGTGGACGCGCCGAACGTCCGCTCGGTGGTATTCAAGGAGGACGAGGGCTCCTATCTCGTCGGCCTGCTGGCCGCCATGAAATCCGAGACCAAGAAGGTCGGCTTCGTCGGCGGCATGGACATCCCGCTCATCCGCAAGTTCGGCTGCGGCTATGTCCAGGGCGCCAAGGCGGGCGGCGCCACGCAGGTCTTCCAGAACATGACCGGCACGACGGACGCCGCCTGGAACGATCCGGTGCGCGGCGGCGAGCTCGCCAAGTCTCAGATCGACCAGGGCGCAGACGTGATCTACGCCGCGGCCGGCGCGACGGGCCTTGGCGTGCTGCAGACGGCCGCCGACAACGGCAAGCTCGGCATCGGCGTGGACTCCAACCAGAACCCTCTGCATCCCGGCAAGGTCCTGACCTCGATGGTCAAGCGCGTCGACGTGGCCGTGTACAACGCCTACATGGACGCCAAGGACGGCAAGTTCACGGCCGGCGTCAACTCGCTCGGCCTGAAGGAGAACGGCGTCGACTGGGCCGACGACGAGAACAACAAGCCCCTTATCACCGACGAGATGCGCGCCGCGGTCGAGAAGGCCAAGGCCGACATCATCGCCGGCACGATCAAGGTCCACGACTACATGACCGACGAGAAGTGCCCCGAATAATCGGGCTGGAATCTGATCGGGAGAAGGCCGCCGGCATGCCTGCGGCCTTTTCTGTCCGGTAAGTCGCGCTATGGGTCTACCAGTGCGGCGGCCGCGTCACCGGCACGTCCGGCGCGGACTGCTCCTCCAGCGCGAGGAAACGCGCCGTCAGCGCGTCGAGTTTCTTCTGCAGCCGCTCGATCGTCCGCCACTGTTCGCCGATCTGGCCCGACAGGTCCTCGATCGTCCTGTCCTGCTCGGCAGAGCGGATCTCCAGGGTGGTCAGGCGGTGGTCGGCTGGCGTCGTCATGGAAGGACCTCGTTCTGCGGGCGGCCGGCTCGCCGCGTCGGCGAGATCATAGGCCCTCGGCGGGGCGGGCGCCACAATGCCGCGCCGCCCGTCGAAGACCGCGAGACGGTGGTCTGCCCGCCGATTGGCAGCCGCAGGACGGCATGCTAGGTCTCTGGCAACCATAAAGGGGTACGGCGTCGGCATGGCGGAACCCGCTATCGAGCTGGTCGGCATCAGCAAGAGCTTCGGCCCGGTCAGGGCCAATCACGACATCCATCTGAAGGTGTCGCGCGGCACCATCCACGGGATCGTCGGCGAGAACGGCGCCGGCAAGTCCACGCTGATGTCGATCCTTTACGGCTTCTACCAGGCCGACAGCGGCGAGATCCGCGTCGGCGGCAAGCCGGTCGTCATCCATTCCCCCAACGACGCGATCGCGCAGGGCATCGGCATGGTCCACCAGCACTTCATGCTGGTGGAGAATTTTACCGTGCTGGAGAACGTCATGCTGGGCGCCGAGGGCGGCGCGCTTTTGAAGCGGGGCACTGCCGCCGCGCGCGCCGAGCTGAAGCGCATCGAGCGCGAATACGGGCTTGAGGTCGACGCCGACGCCGTCATCGAGGAGCTGCCTGTGGGCCTCCAGCAGCGGGTGGAGATCCTCAAGGCGCTCTATCGCGGCGCCGACATTCTGATCCTGGACGAGCCGACGGGCGTGCTGACGCCGTCCGAGGCCGACCATCTCTTCCGCATCCTGGGCAAGCTCAAGGAGGAGGGCAAGACCGTCATCCTGATCACCCACAAGCTGCGCGAGATCATGGCGATCACCGATTCCGTCTCGGTGATGCGGCGCGGCGAGATGGTGGCCACGCTGAAGACGAGCGAGACGTCCATGCCGCAGCTCGCCGAGCTGATGGTGGGCCGCAGCGTGCTGCTGCGCGTCGACAAGGCGTCCGCCAGCCCCGGCAAGGTGCTGCTTTCGGTGCGCGGCCTCACCGTGAAGGACAGCCGCGGCGTGACCATGGTCGACAACGTCTCCTTCGACGTGCGCGCCGGCGAGATCGTCGGCGTCGCCGGCGTGGCCGGCAACGGCCAGTCGGAGCTTCTGGAGGCGATCGGCGGCATCCGCAAGGCCATCGCCGGCGAGATCGTCCTCAACGGCGAGACGCTCGACGAGGCGACCCGGCGCGATCCGGCGGCGCTGCGCCGCAAGGGCCTGGCGCATGTGCCCGAGGATCGCCATCATATGGGGCTCGTCCTGCCCTTCGAGGAGAACGAGAACGCCATACTCGGCTACCAGAACGACCCGAAATATCTGAGCGGACCGCTGCTCGATCTCGACGCCATCCGCGCCGATGCGCGCGAAAAGATCCGGAAATACGACATTAGGCCGGACAATTGCCGCCTGCGCACGGCCAACTTCTCCGGCGGCAACCAACAGAAGATCGTGCTCTCCCGCGAGATGGAGCAGGATCCGGACGTGCTGATCGTCGGCCAGCCGACGCGCGGCGTCGATGTCGGCGCGATCGAGTTCATACACCGCAGGCTCGTCGCCATGCGCGACGCCGGCAAGGCGGTGCTGCTCGTCTCGGTCGAGCTGGACGAGATCCGCTCGCTTTCCGACCGTATCCTCGTGATGTTCGCGGGCCGCATCGTGGGCGAGCGCGGCGCCGGCGCCACGGAACAGGAACTCGGCCTGCTGATGGCGGGCGTCGAACAGCGGGAAGCCGCCGAATGAGCGCACCTTACGTCAAGCTGCCCGCCTGGGCCGATTACGGGCTGCTGCCGCTGATCAACGTGGTGGTCGCGCTCCTCATCTCCGGTCTGGTGGTGCTGTTCATCGGCCAGAACCCGCTGGAAGCGGTGCAATATATGGTGGAGGGCGCGCTGGGCAGCGGCGAGGGCATCGCCTTCACGCTCTACTACGCCACCAACTTCATTTTCACCGGGCTTGCCGTTGCCGTCGCCTTTCATGGCGGCCTGTTCAACATCGGCGGCGAGGGGCAGGTTTATCTGGGCGGGCTCGGCGTGGCGGCGGCGGCGCTGACGCTCGACCACTACACGCCGTGGTACGTCACGATGCTCTTCGCCGTCGCCGCCTCCTTCGCTTTCGGCGCGGCCTGGGCGCTGATCCCGGGCTGGCTGCAGGCCCGGCGCGGCAGCCACATCGTGATCACCACGATCATGTTCAATTTCATCGCCGCCGCGCTGATGGTCTATCTGCTCGTCAACGTCATCAAGCAGCCGGGCACCATGAGCCCGCAGACGCGGCTCTTCGCCGAGGGCGGCCAGTTGCCGAAGCTGGGCGCGCTGATGAGCCTCGTCGGCCTGGATATCGGGGCCGCGCCGTTCAACGTGGCGTTCCTGATCGCGCTCGTAGCTTCCTTCCTGGTCTGGGTGCTGATCTGGCGCACGCGCTTCGGCTACGAGTTGCGCACCATGGGCACCAGCGCCACCGCCGCCGTCTATGCCGGCATCCGCTACGAGCGGATGGTCGTCGTCACCATGCTCCTGTCCGGCGGGCTGGCGGGCATGATGGCGCTGAACCCGGTGATGGGCGATCTGCAGAAGCTGCAGGTCGGCTTTCCGGCCGGCGCCGGCTTCGTCGGCATCGCCACCGCGCTGATGGGCCGCTCGCATCCGGCCGGCATCGTCGTCGCATCCATCCTGTTCGGCATCCTCTACCAGGGCGGCGCGGAGCTCGCCTTCTGGATGCCCGACATCACGCGCGAGATGATCATCCTGATCCAGGGCCTGGTGATCCTCTTCGCGGGCGCGCTGGAGCATATGTTCCGGCCGGCCCTGACGAGGCTCCTCGGCGCCGGGGGACAGTCGTCCAAGTCGCCCTCGATGACGCAGTCGGCCTGAGGGAGCGCGCGCCATGGATCTCTTCGGCGATCTCGTCCAGGTGCTTGCCTCGACCGTCAGGCTGTCGATCCCTCTCGTCTTCGCCGCGCTGGCGGGCCTTTATGCGGAGCGTTCCGGCGTCTTCGACATCGGTCTGGAAGGCAAGATGCTGTTCGGCGCCTTCGCCGCCGCCTCCGCCGCTGCCTGGACCGGCTCGGCCTGGCTCGGCCTGCTCGCGGCAGTCCTCACCTCCGTGCTGCTCAGCCTGCTGCATGGCTACGCCTCGATCACGCAGCGCGGCAACCAGATCATCTCGGGCGTCGCGATCAACTTCATCGCCTCGGGCCTCACGATACAGCTCGGCAACGCCTGGTTCGGCCAGGGAGGGCGCACGCCGCAGCTTCCCAATTCTGCGCGCTTCACCGAGATCGTCTGGCCGTTCGCCCGGGAGATCGCACAGGTGCCGATCATCGGCCCGGTCTATGCCGGGCTGATCTCGGGCCACAACGTCCTGGTCTACATCGCGTTCCTGGCCGTGCCGTTCACCTGGTGGGTGCTGTTCCGCACGCGCTTCGGCCTCAGGTTGCGGGCGGTGGGCGAGAACCCCGGCGCGGTCGACACCGCCGGCCTCTCCGTCTCCTGGCTGCGCTACCGGGCGCTGATCTGCTGCGGCATCCTCGGCGGCTTCGCCGGCGCCTATCTGTCGGTGGCGCAGTCGGCGAGCTTCATCCGCGAAATGTCCGCCGGCAAGGGCTACATCGCGCTGGCCGCGCTGGTCTTCGCCAAGTGGAAGCCGTTCAACGTGCTGATGGCCTGCCTGCTTTTCGGCTTCCTCGACGCCTTCTCGATCCGCCTGCAAGGCAAGTCGCTCCCGGTCATCGGCGAAATGCCGGTGCAACTCATCCAGGCGCTGCCCTACATCCTGACCGTGATCCTTCTCGCCGGCTTCATCGGCAAGGCGATTCCGCCCAAGGCCGGCGGCGTGCCTTATGTGAAGGAACGCTGAGGGTAGTACGCGGCCCGAAGGCGCCGCGGCAGGATATCGAGCAGAAAGGAGCCAGCCGCCCATGTCGCACGATCTCTACCTCGCGGCCAAGGAGGCCATGGGGAAGGCCTATGCGCCCTACTCGAAGTTTCCCGTCGGTGCCGCCATCCGCACCGAGGACGGCCGCGTCTTCGCCGGCGCCAATATCGAGGTCGCGTCCTATCCGGAGGGCTGGTGCGCCGAGACCACCGCACTCGGCCACTACGTCATGGGCAGCGGTGGCAGGATCAGCGAGATCGCGGTGATCGCGGCGCGCATGGACAAGGTGACGCCCTGCGGCGGCTGCCGGCAGCGCCTGGCGGAATTCGCCGGCCCGTCCGTCAAGGTCCATCTGTGCGGCCAGTCCGGCGTCGCCGAGACGGTGACGATGGCGGATCTGCTGCCCTACGGCTTTCGCGGCGACATCCTGAAATGAACGCCGCCGCGGAAGAATTGAAAAGGCGGCTCGGCGGCCTCGCGCCGAGCGTCGCCCTCGTCCTCGGCTCCGGCCTCGGCGAATTGGCCGGTGAGGTGGAGGACGCCGTCCGCATCGCCTATGGCGATCTGCCGGGCTTCCCCCCGAGCACGGTGAGCGGCCATGCCGGCGCGGTCGTCGCCGGGCGCCTCGCGGGCAAGCCGGTGCTGATGCTCGCCGGCCGGAGCCATTATTACGAGCATGGCGACGCTGCCGCGATGCGGCCCGCGCTGGAAGCGCTCGCCGCGCTCGGCATCGACAGGCTGATCCTCACCAATGCCGCGGGCTCGCTCGATCCGGACATGCCGCCCGGCTCGGTCATGCTGGTCATCGACCACATCAACTTCTCCGGCACGAACCCGCTGATCGGCGAGGCGACGGACCGCCGTTTCGTCGGCATGAGCGAGGCGTATGATCTGAGGATGCGAGCCGCGTTCCTCAAGGCGGCGCAGGAGACCGGGACGGCGCTCCATCAGGGTGTCTATATGTGGCTTTCGGGCCCGTCCTTCGAAACGCCGGCCGAGATCCGCATGGCGCGCATCATGGGCGCGGATGCTGTCGGCATGTCGACCGTGCCGGAGGTGATCCTGGCACGCTTCCTCGGCCTGCGCGTCGCGGCGTGCTCGATCATCACCAATCTGGGTGCCGGGATGAGCGAGGACGAGCTGTCGCATCAGGGCACCAAGGACATGGCGCCCATCGGCGGGGCGCGGCTCGCCACGATCCTCAGGAAGCTGTTCGCCTCGGAGGCGCTCGCATGATGCTGCCGCAGGAAATCATCCGCAAGAAGCGCGACCGCCATCCGCTGGAGGCGGCCGAGATCGCGGACTTCGTCGGCGGCATCGCCGGCGGTGCGGTCTCGGAAGGCCAGATCGCCGCCTTCGGCATGGCGGTGCTGCTGAACGGCATGAGCCGCGAGGAAGCTGTGGCGCTGACGCTCGCCATGCGCGATTCCGGCGACGTGCTCGACTGGTCGGACCTGCCGGGACCCGTCACCGACAAGCATTCCACCGGCGGCGTCGGCGACAATGTCTCGCTGATGCTGGCGCCGATCGTCGCGGCCTGCGGCGCCTATGTGCCGATGATCTCCGGGCGCGGTCTGGGGCACACCGGCGGCACGCTGGACAAGATGGACTCCATTCCGGGCTACGCCAGCCAGCCGGACAACGCGCTCTTCCGCCGCGCCGTGCGCGAGACCGGCTGCGCGATCATCGGCCAGACCGCCGACCTCGCGCCGGCCGACAAGCGCTTCTACGCGGTCCGCGACGTCACCGCGACGGTGGAATCCGTGCCGCTGATCACCGGGTCGATCCTGTCCAAGAAGCTCGCCGCCGGCCTGCAATCCCTCGTGCTCGACGTGAAGGTGGGCAACGGCGCCTTCATGGCGGCCTCGCGCGACGCGACGGAACTGGCGAGAAGCCTGGTCGAGGTGGCCAACGGTGCTGGCTTGAAGACCTCCGCGCTGATCACCGGCATGAACGAGCCGCTGGCCTCGGCCGCCGGCAACGCTGTGGAAGTCCGCAACGCCGTCGATTTCCTGACCGGCCGCGCCCGCGACCCGCGCCTGCTCGAAGTGACGCTCTCGCTTGCCGCCGAGATGCTGCATGCGGCGGGCATCGCGTCTTCCAACCAGCAGGGCCTGCTGCGAGCCAACGAGGCGCTCGACGGCGGCCGGGCGGCCGAGACGTTCGGGCGGATGGTCGCCGCGCTGGGCGGACCGAAGGACTTTGTCTCGGCCTGCACGCAATATCTTCCCGCCGCGCCCGTCGAACTGGCGGTCGAGGCGCCGTCGGACGGCTTCATCCATCATGTCGAGACGCGGCAGGTCGGCCTCGCCGTGGTGAGCCTGGGCGGTGGGCGGACGCGGCCGCGGGACCCGGTCGATCACGCCGTCGGCCTTTCGCGCCTGCTGCCGATCGGGCATCAGGTCCAGCGCGGCGAGCCTCTGGCGCTGGTCCATGCCCGCTCCGAGGATGCCGCCGAAACGGCGGCGCGGCAGGTGGCGGCGGCCTACGGCATTTCCGCCGCAAGGCCGGCCAAACAGCGCGCTGTTCTCCGGCGGATCGCGCCGTAAGCCTAGCTGCGCCAAGAAATGGCGAGGCACACTATTCCAATGATCGTCACAAGGAACAGGAACCCAATCAATCCGGCAACATCGCCTGACCGAATAACGACGGCACCGTCGCTCGCTCGTTCCCATACTGGTCGTATTGCGAACATCGGCATGCGGCGCATTGGGGCGATCCTCACGCGCCCGAAACTAATGACGGGAAGTAGAAGCCGCGCCAGTCCCAGCAAGAAGAAATCGAACAGGATGCGGGCTAGCATCCCGACTATATGATGCAGCACAGTGTCCAAGCTGCCCGCCTATTGCTGCATGACCAGCCGGCCGCCTTCAACCTGGAAGGCCCGCAGGCGGTTGAGAAAAGTCATGCCGACGAGGACGCCGGAAAGCGCCTTGTCCTCCAGCACGAGCGCCTGGACGTTCTCCACCGATATGCGGCCGATCTCGACCCTGTCGACGATCGCCACCGCCGCCTTCGCCCGGCCGTTCGCGGTGTCGACGCTGCGGTTGAACGCGCCGTCGCCGAGCACGATGCCCACCCGCCGCGCCGTGCTGCGGTTCAGCGCCAGCATGGTCGCGCCGGTGTCCACGAGTGCTGCGACGCGCTTTCCGTTGAGCCTGAAATCGGCGGTGAAATGGCCCCGCGCATCGGCGTCGAGCAGGACTTTCCGGCTCGAAAGCGGGTTTGCGGCGGCCGGGACCATGGCGGGCCGGAGCATTTTCGCACCGGCATCAGTGTCGGCCTGCCGTTCAACCTGCGGCGCCACGGATTGCGGCGCGCCGCCGGGCGCGAACTGCGAGACCAGCGGCAAAAGCGCCATCCCGCAGACGGCAAAGGCAAGCAGAGATATGTTGCGCAGCATCGCACGGCCCCGAAACCGCGCGTAGTCTAGACGGCTGCGATGAGCGCCCGATTAAGGCGGCGCCTAAAATGCGCCGGAACCTACTTGGTCCCGTACATGCGGTCGCCCGCATCGCCGAGGCCGGGCATGATATAGCCCTTCTCGTTGATCTGGCGGTCGATGGAGGCGGTGAACACCGGCACGTCCGGATGCGCCTTGGTGAAGCGCTCTATCCCTTCCGGGGCGGCCAGCAGGCACAGGAAGCGGATATTGGTCGCGCCGCGCTCCTTCAGCTTGTCGATGGCCGCGATCGCCGAGTTTGCCGTCGCCAGCATGGGGTCCACGACGATGACGAGGCGGTCTGCGAGATCGCTCGGCGCCTTGAAGAAATACTCGACCGCTTCCAGTGTCTCGTGGTCGCGGTAGAGCCCGATATGCGCCACGCGCGCCGCCGGCACGAGGTCGAGCAGCCCTTCCAGCAGCCCGTTGCCGGCGCGCAGCACCGAGGCGAAGACCAGCTTCTTGCCTTCCAGGATCGGCGCGTCCATCGGCTCCATCGGCGTCTCGATGCGCATGGTGGTCAGCTCGAGGTTGCGCGTCACCTCGTAGCCGAGCAGCAGCGAAATCTCGCGCAGCAGGCGCCGGAATCCCGCCGTCGACGTCTCCTTGTTGCGCATGATCGAGAGCTTGTGCTGGACGAGCGGATGGTCGACGACGGTGACGCCCTTCATGATGTGCTCCGGCAACGAAAAGAGGTGAATGGTGAATAGTGAATGGTGAATGGTTTGGCGAGTCCTTGTGGGCCGGAGCGCGCTCGGGTTCACAGGTGACGGAATGCCGGCCCGCTCCCACCATTCACCGGCCGAGCCGTCCCAGCAGCGCCGCCTTCGTCTTGCGGTCCGCGAAAGCCGCCTCGACCGCGGTGCGGGTGATCGCCGTCAGGTCCTTTTCCGACATGCCGAAATGGGTGGCGGCTATCTCGTATTCGCGTTTCAGGGAGGTGCGGAAATAGGGCGGATCGTCGGAGTTCAGCGTCACCTTGCAGCCGGCATCCCTGAGCGCCCTGAACGGATGCTCGGCAAAGCCCGGAAAGACCTGCAGCGCGATGTTCGAGCCGGGGCAGCATTCCAGCACGACGCCGCTGTCGGCGATGCGCCTGACCAGATCCGGGTCCTCGGCGGCGCGCACGCCGTGGCCGATGCGCGACGGCCTGACATGGTCGAGCGCGGCGGCGACGCTTGCCGCCCCGACAAGCTCGCCCGCATGCAGCGTGATCCCGAGGCCCGCCTCCCGCGCGATCTCGAAGGCACGCACGAAATCCTCCAGATCGCCGGCGCGCTCCTCGCCCGCCATGCCGAAGCCGGCGACCAGCGGATGCCTGCACCGCGCGGCGAAGCGCGCGGCCGCCTCGACGGGGCCGACGCCCAGATGCCGGATGCCGACGACGATCATGCGCGCCTCGATGCCGGTCCTCGCCTGCGCGCGCCGCATGCCCTCGCCGAGCGCGTCGGTATAGGCGCCGGGCGACAGGCCTGCCGTCGCGGCATGGTCCGGCGAGATGAAGATCTCGGAATAGATCGCGCCGTCGCGGGCCAGGCTGGTGAGATAGGAATCGGCCAGCCGCGCATAGTCCTCCTCGCTGCGGAAGAGGCTGGCGGAAAAATCGTAGGCGGCGAGGAAACTGGTGAAATCCGACCAAACGAAGGCGCCGTCCCGGATATAGGGAGACGCATCGACGCCGTATTTCCGCGCCTGTTCGGCGACGAGCTCCGGAGAAGCAGCGCCTTCGATGTGACAATGCAGTTCGGCCTTCAACGCCATCGGCACCTCGCTGAGCCCGTCCCGTGCGCGGCCGAACACCGCGTCCGGAAGAAATAGCGCCCGCTCCCTCAATCCGCTATGGTCCGGCCGAAAATTTGACTGGATCGTGAGCCGTGTCAGAAAACCGCAGCACCGCCGGGCCGGAAATGGCGACCTCCTACGGCTTCAGGACAGTCGCGGAGGGCGAGAAGCAGCCGCTTGTCAACGACGTGTTCCACAAGGTCGCGAAGCGCTACGACCTGATGAACGACCTGATGTCGGGCGGCCTGCATCGCCTCTGGAAGGAGGCGATGGTCACCTGGCTCAACCCGCCGCGCGCGCCCGGCTGGAAAGCGCTTGACGTCGCCGGCGGCACGGGCGACATCGCGTTCCGCATCGTCGAGGCTTCGCATCGTTCGGCGCATGTCACCGTGCTGGATATCAACGGATCGATGCTGGATGTGGGACGAGAGCGCGCCGAAAAGCGCGGGCTGGGCGGCTCGGTCGATTTCGTGGAGGCCAACGCAGAGGATCTGCCGTTTCCCGATTTGACGTTCGACGCCTATACGATCGCCTTCGGCATCCGCAACGTTCCCGACATCCAGCGCGCGCTCGATGAAGCCTTCCGCGTGCTGGGCTTCGGCGGCCGCTTCCTCTGCCTGGAATTCTCCGAGGTCGACATGCCGCTCCTCGACCGGGTTTACGAGGAATGGTCCTTCCATGCGATCCCGCGGATCGGCGAGCTCGTGGCGGGCGACGGCGAACCCTATTCCTATCTGGTGGAATCGATCCGCAAATTCCCCAACCAGGAGAATTTCGCCGCGATGATCCGCCGTTCGGGCTTCGAGCGCGTGACGCACCGCAACCTCGCCGGCGGCATCGCGGCCATCCATTCCGGTTGGAAGCTTTGACGGGCGGCACCGAATGAGCAGCGCCGGAGCCTTCTTCCGGCTGGTCCGCGCCGGCTGGATCATGACGCGCGAGGGCGTCGTGGCGGCCCTGCCGGGCGACCAGCTTTCCGGCCTGCCGCGCACGGCCTGGCGCATGGCGCGGCTCCTGACCAAGCGGCGGGCCCGCCGAAAGGAGCGCTCGCAGCGCCTTTCCGATGCCATGGCGCGGCTCGGTCCCTCCTACGTCAAGCTGGGACAGTTCCTGGCGACGCGCCCCGATGTCGTCGGCAACGATATCGCGCTCGACCTGGCGCGGCTCCAGGACAAGATGCCGACCTTCCCGGAAGAGCAGGCCAGGGCGGCGATCGAAGCCTCGCTCGGCCGCACGATCGAAGATCTTTATGTGCGTTTCGGCGGGCCGGTGGCCGCGGCGTCGATCGCGCAGGTCCACGAGGCGGAGACCGAGACGGACGGCGTCCGCCGCAAGGTGGCTGTGAAGGTGATCCGGCCGGGCGTCAGGCGGCTCTTCTTCCGCGACCTCGAAAGCTATTTCGTCGCCGCGCGGCTGCAGGAACGCTACATCCGGGCCTCGCGCCGGCTGCGTCCCGTCGAGGTGACAAAGACGCTCGAGCAGACGACCAAGATCGAGATGGATCTGCGGCTGGAGGCGGCCGCGCTCTCCGAACTCGGCGAGAACACGCGGGACGATCCCGGCTTTCGGGTGCCGGCTGTGGACTGGGAGCGCACCGGCCGCGACGTGCTCACGCTCGAATGGATCGACGGCGTCAAGATGAACGATGTCGAGGGGCTGCGCCGCGCGGGCCACGACCTCGACGCCATCGCGGCCGTCCTCATCCAGTCCTTCCTGCGCCACACGCTGCGCGACGGCTTCTTCCATGCCGACATGCATCCCGGCAACCTCTTCGTCGAGGCGGACGGCACGATCGTCGCGGTCGATCTCGGCATAGCCGGGCGCCTCGGCAAGAAGGAGCGGCGCTTCTTGGCCGAGATCCTCTACGGTTTCATCACGCGCGACTACATGCGCGTGGCGGAAGTGCATTTCGAGGCCGGCTACGTGCCGCGCGAGCAGAACGTCGCCTCCTTCGCGCAGGCGATCCGCGCCATCGGCGAGCCGATCCACGGCCAGCCGGCCGAGACCATCTCGATGGCCAAGCTCCTGACGCTGCTCTTCGAAGTGACCGAGCTCTTCGACATGGCGACGCGCCCCGAACTGGTGCTGCTGCAAAAGACGATGGTGGTGGTGGAGGGCGTTGCCCGCACGCTCAATCCCGCCTTCAACATGTGGAAGACCTCCGAGCCGGTCGTCGGCGACTGGATCCGTGCCAATCTGGGGCCGCGTGGCATGCTGGCCGACGCGCGGGACGGGTTCGACGCGTTCCTGTCGCTGGCCCGCCAGGCGCCTGACCTCGCCGACCGCGCCGAGCGCCTGTCGCGCGAGATCGACGCCATGGCCGAGCACGGCCTGCGCTTCGACGCGGAGACCGCGCAGGCCATCGGCAAGGCCGAGGCGCGGCATACGCGCTGGGGCCGCATCGCGCTCTGGGTGATCGCGGCGACTCTTGTATGGATCGCCTGGAAAATAGCTTAGGCTGCCAATTGAACGACAACGATCCGGTTCGAGCATGACCCTTTCGGCCAAGCGTATCCTGCTCATCGTCGGCGGCGGCATCGCCGCCTACAAGGCGCTCGACCTCATCCGGCGCCTGCGCGAACGCGGCGCGGCGGTGCGATGCGTCATGACGGCCGCCGCTCAGGAGTTCGTGACGCCGCTCTCCGTCGGCGCGCTTTCGGCCGACCATGTCTTCACCGACCTCTTCGACCGGCAGGACGAGCAGGATGTCGGCCACATCCGCCTGTCGCGCGAGGCAGATCTGATCGTCGTGGCGCCGGCGACGGCCGACCTGCTGGGCAAGCTCGCCAACGGGCTGGCCGGCGACCTTGCCTCCGCCGTGCTGCTCGCCGCCGACAAGCCCGTGCTGATGGCGCCGGCCATGAACCCGAAAATGTGGGCCCATCCGGCGACCCGCCGCAACCATGCGGCGCTGGCGAAGGACGGCGTGCATTTCGTCGGTCCGAACAGGGGCGAGATGGCCGAAAGCGGCGAGGCGGGCGAGGGCCGGATGGCGGAGCCGCTGGAGATCGCGGCCGCCGTGGAAAAGCTGCTCGACGACGGCCCGAAGCCGCTCTCCGGCAGGAAGATCGTCGTGACCTCCGGGCCGACGCACGAGCCGATCGACCCGGTGCGCTACATCGCCAACCGCTCGTCGGGCAAGCAGGGCCATGCGATCGCCGCCGCCCTTGCGCGGCTGGGCGCGGACGTCCGGCTGGTCACGGGTCCGGTGACGCTCGCCGATCCCGCCGGGGTGACGACCGTCCATGTCGAGACCGCCCGCCAGATGCAGCGGGCGGTCGAGGCGGAGCTTCCCGCCGACGCCGCGATCTTCGTCGCCGCCGTGGCGGACTGGCGCACCGAAAACGAGGCGGGCGAGAAGATCAAGAAGGTGGCCGGCGAGGGTCCTCCGACGCTCAGCATGACGGAGAACCCGGACATTCTGGCCGGCGTGGGCCATGGTCCGCACCGGCCCTATCTGGTGATCGGCTTCGCGGCCGAGACGCAGGACCTTCTTGCCAATGCCGAGGCGAAGCTGCGGAAGAAGGGCGCCGACCTGATCGTCGCCAACGATGTGAGTCCTGCCGGCGGCGTCATGGGCGGCGACCGCAACCATGTGCGCATCGTCTCGCGCGCGAGCGTCGAGGAATGGCCGGCCATGACCAAGGAGGCCGTGGCCGTGCGGCTCGCCGCGCTGGTTGCCGAGAGGCTGAAGACGATCACGGTCTGAATCCCGGTTGTGCTGCGGACCGGCGTTAGAGGATTGCGAACCAGGGTCGCGCTATGCTCCCCGCAGCTTCGGGACAGCCCATGTCGGTCATTCTCTTCTACGCTCTGTTGATTGGCGGCCTTGGACTGATCGTGGCGCTTTGGCTCGGTCTGCTGATCGCGCCCATCGGGTTGATCGGATACCGGTTCGGGCCACTTGCGGGCGTAGCCTTCGCGCTGCTGACGGCGGCTGTGCTGTGGCGAACGTTTCAGCCGCCTTACGGGGGCGTGCAGCTTGCCATCGCGCCGCCCGGAATGCGGCCGATCGTCTACATTTCCGCAATGGTTTCACGGCCGCCGGTCGCCATGATCCTCGCGGGCATGGCGGTCTCGGTGTCGGGCTTCGTCCTGATTCTGCTGGACTGGCTGTGGCGGAAAGCCGCCAAATGACGGACCGGCTCCCGCGGCGCCGGACGATTCGTCGCCCGGCACCGTCACGCTACCCGTCCGCCCCGAAGAGCGGCCGTCAGTACCCGATGGCCGCGCCCGCGCCGGCGCGGCTGTCGATGGCGACGTAGTAGCGCGCGCCGCCGCCGGCCGCGATCTCCTTCAGGTTCCGGCCGCCGACGAGGATCCCGGCTGCCTCGCCCCAGATCGTCCAGTCCGGATCGATGCCGACCTGATAGCCCATGCCGGCGAGCAGCCGCAGCGTGTCGGGAGACAGCGCATGGGGCTCGATCAGGACCCGGTCCGGCAGCCATTGATGATGGACGCGCGGTGCGTCGATCGCTTCCTGCAGGTCCATGCCGTGGTCGACCACGTTCATGATCGCTTCCAGCGTGATGGTGATGATGCGCGACCCGCCGGGGCTGCCGATCACCATGAAGGGCTGGCCGTCCTTCGAGACGATCGTCGGGCTCATCGACGACAGCGGCGACTTGCGCGGCTCGATCGCGTTCGCCTCGCCCTGCACCAATCCGTAGAGGTTCGGCACGCCGGGCTTCATCGTGAAGTCGTCCATCTCGTTGTTGAGCAGGATGCCGGTGCCTTCCGCGACCTTGCCGGTGCCGAAGGAGCCGTTCAGCGTATAGGTGACGGCCACCGCGTTGCCGTCCTTGTCGATGATCGAATAGTGGGTTGTCTCCTTCGATTCGCCGAAGCCCGCCGGCTTCAGATCCTCGCTCACGCCGGCCCGGTAGGGGTCGATGCGGGCGCGGATTTCCTCGGCATAGGCCTTGCTGGTCAGCTTGGTGACGGGATTTTCCACGAAGTCGGGGTCGCCCAGAGCCGTGTTCCTGTCCACGAAGGCATGCCGCATCGCCTCGACCATCAGCCGCGTCGTTTCCGCCGAGCCGTAGCCGAGGTAGGAGATGGGATAGCCCTCCAGCACGTTGAGGATCTCGCAGATGACGAGCCCGCCGGACGAGGGCGGCGGCGAGGACACGATGTCGTAGCCGCGATAGCTGCATTTCACCGGCTCCAGTTCGCGCACCTTGTATTGCTCGAAATCCTCCTTCGCGAGGATGCCGCCATTGGCCTGGCTGGCCTTGACGATCAGGTCGGCGATTTCTCCCTTGTAGAAGGCGTCGGCGCCTTTCTCCGAAATCGCCGTCAGCGACCTGGCCAGATCGGCCTGCATCAGTCTCGCGCCGAGTTCCAGCGGCTTGCCGTCGTTCAGGAATATCCTGGCGGCCGCCGGATCCTTGGCCAGCATGTCGTTGCCCTCGGCGAAGGCGGCGATGTCGCCCTGCTCCAGCGCAAAGCCTTCCGTGGCCAGCTTGATGGCCGGCGCCAGAAGGTCCTCGCGCTTCCTCGTCCCGTATTTCTCGCGGGCCATCTCGAAGCCGGCCACCGAGCCCGGCGTGCCCACGGCGAGATAGCCGTCCGTGCTGGCGCCGGGAACCGGATTGCCGTCCTTGTCGAGATACATGGTCTTGGTGGAGGCGAGCGGCGCCCGCTCGCGGAAGTCGAGGAAGGTCGAGGTCCCGTCCTTCAGGCGGATGGTCATGAAGCCGCCGCCGCCGAGATTGCCTGCGGTCGGATAGACGACCGCCAGCGCATAGCCGACGGCCACGGCGGCATCCACGGCGTTGCCGCCGTTCTTCAGCACGTCGACGCCGACCTGCGAGGCCAGGTGCTGCGCGGTGACGACCATGCCGTTCTGGCCCTCGACCGGCGCCGGCGACGCGGCGAAGGCCTCGGGCGCCAGCGCGACGCCGAATGTGACGGTGACGGCAAGGCTGAGCCGTCTCAGCTTGAACTGCAGCATGTCCTCCTCCTTTTCTCCGTTCCGGGTTGGGGAACGGGGTCAGGAGAGCATTGGCGGGAAGCCGGGCAAATGCAAGGACAACTGTCGGACTCTCCGGCCGCTCCGGCTTCAGAACATCAGACAACGCTGAATGGAATTTGGTGCCAGAAGAGGATAAGGCGCAAATCGGAAAGACGCCCTAATTTTCATTGCATGATTTCCAAGCAACGCAAGTGCAGTGTATGGCGCGGTGTATTGCAAAAAAGCGGTAAGATGGGGCGAGGTTCGAGTCCTTTTGTAGGCTCGAACCATGGCTTGCAGAGGCACCCAAAAATCAAGCAGGCGGTGGCTTTCGCCTTTTGTGTCCCCCGGCCAATTGGGATTTCGCCACGCGATCTTCCTCTTCCTTCGCAACACGCAAAGCGCGTAGCCGAGCCGTTTTCTCCGCAGTTTTCCTTGCGGCGGCTGCATCTTCCTTCTGGACTTGCTGCCATGCGTTCTCGCGACGCGTCGCGGCCTCGGCGCGAGACAGGGATGCTGCCATGCGTTCTTCCGGTGTCTTCTTGTCGGTCATATCATGCCGCTCTGTTCGCGCTGCCGGGGGCGGGTCGCGTCACTGAAGGCTTCTTTCGAGCGGATGGCAACAGACCTTCGCGCTGAGCCTGCTTGCGTGCCATTTTGCGGGTACGCCGGATAGCTTCCGACTTTTCACGCGCCCTGCGCTCGGATGGCTTTTCATATGCCTTGCGGCGTTTAAGTTCCCGGAACACGCCTTCCTTCTGGAGCATTCTTTTCAGAACGCGCATCGCCTGATCAATATTGTTGTCGCGCACAAGAACCTGCATCTGAAAACTCCTATGAAAAACGAAGGGGTCGGATTAACCGACCCCACAACTGCTTCATGGCTGCCAGGATATCCGTGGTCAGCGAAACAAAGCAGATATCCGGCTCACGCCTCGGACAGATTGACGGCAGCGCTCTTGCCGTTGCGGCGGTCCATCTCGACCTCGAAATTGACTTTCTGACCTTCGCGCAGCGTAGTCATTCCAGAGCGTTCGACGGCAGAGATGTGAACAAAAACATCCTGCTCGCCGCCGTCCGGCTGGATGAAGCCGAAGCCTTTGGTGGTGTTGAAAAACTTTACAGTGCCGAGGGTCATGACAATTTCCTTTTGGATCGACAGGCTGAAATACGCCCCTGTAAGGGCGTGGCTGACATCGATTTTGGAGGAAGCAGTCGGAGCATGCTTGCGCACACAGTGAAATGGCGCTGAAGCGCGAAAACACAAAGTTCAAACAAGATCGATCTGCGTTACATAGGCGACGGTATCAATTATTGCAAGCCGCCCGCATTTTCAGGAGAGACGGTACGAGGCTGATGTGTGTGCTCACCACGGCATTCAGCCTGCTAAAAGCTGATAGTAATTGCGGTAGGCAAGACGGCAGCGCCGCTTGTGCTTTGCAGCTGTCAGCCGCGTTCATATGATCTTGTCATCTGGTCGCTGTTTTGCTCGCTTCCGTCGTCCTGCCGGTTCAGTGTGACGACGCAGCGGATTAGGCGGTTCCAATCCGGACCGTGTTCGATAATCAAATGAAGGTCCGAAATCTCTTCGAAGTAATGATCAACCGATTCCAGACCTTCGTCGGTTCGGTATTCGATCACGGCTCTCCATCGCTTATCGCCGTGAAGTATCACCACGTTGCTCATTGCTGACGGCTCCAGTCTCCCGAGCGCATGAGAGCACCATCCATCATACCCAGCAAGCGATCAGTCCGCTGCCCGCTCGCATGCACTATAGGGGCACGTCCAAATTCCGGAGCCCGGCAACAGCGCCGAAACGGACGGCCTGCGGCCGACTTGGCTTTTGGCGTCCTGGAATGCCTCGACCCTAGAGCGCCATTATGTGAGTCGGCACCCACATGGTTTTCCAGCCTCTTCTATGGCGCGGGTGTATGGCGCGCCGCCGGAAAATCCCTTGAAAACCAATGCGGCTAGGAAAACCAATAGCTTGGAAGCGAATGGTGCCCAGAAGAGGACTCGAACCTCCACTCCTTGCGGAACACGGACCTGAACCGTGCGCGTCTACCAATTCCGCCATCTGGGCAGTGGGCGCCGATGTAAGGGTGCGGCGCGGCGCTGTCAACACGGTGAAGGCCCGGAATTTCAGTTTGATGCTGCCGTGCCCGTTCGGAAGCGCCTGCCGGGTGGCTGCCGCGCACCGGGCGGCTTGCCGTCAGCCCAGCACCTCCTTGGAGGCCACGGTGGAATCGGCGTTCAGCCGGTAGACGATCGGAACGCCGGTGCCGAGCTCCAGCTTGACGATTTCCTCGCCCGTCATGCCGTCCAGCGCCATGATGAGCGCGCGCAGCGAGTTGCCGTGCGCCGCGACGAGGACCGTGCCGCCGCGCAGCACATGCGGCTGCATCTCGTGCATGTAGTAGGGCCACACCCGGGCGCCGGTGTCGCGCAGGCTCTCGCCGCCCGGCGGCTGGATGTCGTAGGAGCGGCGCCAGATATGCACCTGCTCCTCGCCCCATTTCTTGCGCGCATCGTCCTTGTTGAGCCCGGAAAGGTCGCCATAGTCGCGCTCGTTGAGCGCCTGGTTCCTGACGGTCTCCAGCTCCGGCTGGCCGACCGCGTCCAGAATGAACTGGCAGGTCTTCTGCGCGCGCTGCAGCGCCGAGGTGAAGGCGATGTCGAATTTGAGGCCGCGGTCCCTCAGCTTCTCGCCGGCTGCCTTGGCCTCGGCTCCGCCCTGCGCGGTCAGGCCGACGTCGCGCCAGCCGGTGAAAAGGTTCTTGAGGTTCCATTCGCTCTGCCCGTGGCGGACGAGCACGAGAGTACCGGACATTGGCGGCTCCTGCTTCAGCTTCCAGTTTCATCCCGAGCGGCGGCGCCTGTTCGCAATCGCGCCGACCGCCCATCTCTTCGGTCGTGCGGCGGGCTTCAGAACCCCAGCACGTCGCGCATGGAGTAGAGGCCGGGCTTGCGTCCGCGGCCCCAAAGTGCTGCCTTGATCGCGCCGCTGGCGAAGAGCGAGCGGTCTTCCGCGTGATGGGACAGCACCAGCCTCTCGCCGGCGCCGGCCAGGACGACCGAGTGCTCGCCGATGACCGATCCGCCGCGCAGCGTCGCGAAGCCGATCGCGCCCTGCGGCCGTGGCCCGGTCACGCCGTCGCGCTGCCGGACGCTCTTCTCCTCCAGCGCGATCTGCCGTCCGGCGGCGGCCGCCTTGCCGAGCAGCAGCGCCGTGCCGGAAGGCGCGTCGATCTTGTGCCTGTGATGCATCTCCAGCACCTCGATGTCGAAATCCTCGGGCGCCAGCGCGCGGGCGGCCTGCTCGACCAGCGCGGCCAGCAGGTTGACGCCGAGGCTCATATTGCCGGACTTGACGATGGTCGCATGGCGCGCCGCGGTCTGGATGCGCGCATCGTCCTCGGCCGTGCATCCGGTCGTGCCGATCACATGCACGATGCGCGCCTGCGCGGCGTAGCCGGCGAATTCCACGGTGGCGGCCGGCACGGTGAAGTCGAGCACGCCGTCCGCCCTGGCGAAGACCGGCAGGGGATCGTCCGAGATCGCCACGCCGAGCCGTCCGACTCCGGCCAGTTCGCCGGCATCCGTGCCGATCTCGCCGGCGCCGCGGCGCTCCACCGCACCGGCGAGCCTGACGCCGGGCGTATCGTGGATGGCGCGGATGAGCGTGCGGCCCATCCGCCCGGCCGCGCCCACCACCACCAGTCCCATGTCGCTCATGCGCTTCCTCCCGCGCGTGCCCGCTTGCCGCGCTGCGGCGTCGGCTCGATGTCGTCGACGAGCTCCAGCCCGCGTTCGTTCTGCGCCCGGTGGAAGCGGGCATAGACGCCGCCCGGGTCGGCAAGCAGCGTCCGGTGGGTCCCGCGCTCGACGACGCGGCCGTGGTCGAGCACCACGATCTGATCCGCGTTCACGACGGTCGAAAGCCGGTGGGCGATGACCAGCGTGGTCCTGTCGCGCATGATCTCCGCCAGAGCGACCTGGAGGCGGGCCTCCGATTCGTTGTCGAGCGCCGAGGTCGCCTCGTCGAGCAGCAGGATCGGCGCGTCGCGGACGATGGCGCGCGCGATCGACAGCCGCTGGCGCTGGCCGCCCGAAAGGGTGGCGCCGTTCTCGCCCACCAGCGTGTCGTAGCCCTGCGGCTGCGCGCGGATGAAGGCGTCGGCCTGCGCCTGCATGGCGGCCCGCTCGATCTCCGCATCGGTAGCGCCGGGGCGGCCGTAGCGGATGTTGTCGCGGATCGTGCCTTCGAAGAGGTAGGGCTGCTGCGACACATAGGCGATCGACTGCCGCAGCGACTGCTTCGTGACGCCGGCGATGTCCTGCCCGTCGATCTCGATGCGACCGCTGTCGACGTCGTGGAAGCGTTGCAGCAGCGCCACCAGCGTGGATTTGCCGGCGCCGGACGCGCCGACGATGGCCGTGGTCGATCCGGAAGGCACCGTGAAGCTCAACTGGTCGAGCACCGGCTGTCCCGGCACGTAGGAGAAGGTAACGTGGTCGAAGCGGATGGTGGCCTCGGTCACGGAAAGCGGCTGCGCGTCGGGGCGGTCGTGCTGGTGCGGCTTGATGTCGAGGATCTCGTAGATCATGCGCGCGTTCACCAGCGAGCGCTCCAGGCCGACCTGAAGGCGGGCGAGCCGCCGCGCCGGATCGTAGGCGAGCAGCAGCGCCGTGATGAACGACATCACGTTGCCGGGCGGCTCCTGCGCATAGGCCGCGCGGTATCCCGCATAGGCGATGACGCCGGCGATGGCGAAGCCGGCCAGCACGTCGGAGATCGGGCTCACCCGCTCGGACACGCGGGCGATCTTGTTGGCGCGCGCCTCCGCTTCCGTGACGAGCGTGTCGATCTTGCCCGCGAGCTGCTCCTCCATGGTGAAGGCCTTGACGATGGAGATGCCCTGCGTCGCCTCCTGCATGGCGCCGATCAGGCGCGCGTTCACCTCGACCGATTCGCGCGTCGCGCGCCGCAGCCGCCGCATCAGCGAACTGATCACCAGCGCCAGCGGCGGCCCGATGACGAGGGCGAAGCTGGACAGAAGCGGATCCTGGACGATCATGATGACGATCAGCGCGATCAGCGAGACCAGGTCGCGCGCCACCGAGGTGAGCGTGGTGCTGAGCAGGTCGCGCACGCCGGTGACGTTCTCGTTGATGCGCGCGGCGAGCCGCCCGGAACGGGTTTCGGCGAAGTAGCCGACGCCGAGCTTCATCAGGTGGTCGAAGATGCGGCGCTGGTAGCGCGCCACCATGCCGTTGCCGATTTTGGCGAGCGTCACCGCCTGCCCGTAGGAGGCGAGCCCGCGTATGGCGAAGGCGGCGAAGATCGATCCGCATACCGGCAGCAGCAGGTCGTGGCGCTGCCGGAAGAAAAGCTCGTCGATCACGTCGCGCATGATCCAGGCGCTGAAGGCGGTCGTGGCCGCGACGGCGAGCAGGCAGACGGTGGCGAAGATATATTGTCCCACATAGTCGCGTCCGCCGTCGACGACGATGCGGCGGATCGTGGCGATCACCTCGCCGGTATCGGCGCCCTTGCGCGCCTCTCTCCTTGTCCGATTCGACGTCTCGTCTTCCATGCCCGGCCGCTCTCTGCCGCGTTCTCTTATCGTCAACGGCCGGCTTTGCCTACGCTTTTGCGAGGGAACGGTAACAGGATGCAACCTTTCGTGATCGTTGTGGCGCGAATGCCATGGTGGCCACGGGAGGCTCAGGGTTGCCAGCGGCGCCCTTGCGTCGACACGCCGAACCGTTCCGGCGCCTGCGCGAAGGCGGCGAGACCGGCGAGCGCGGCGAGCGGATGGACGATGACGTAGACCGGCATCTGGCGCATCAGCGCG
Organism: Hyphomicrobiales bacterium; assembly: GCA_017305925.1. Taxonomy (GTDB): domain Bacteria; phylum Pseudomonadota; class Alphaproteobacteria; order Rhizobiales; family Rhizobiaceae; genus Arvimicrobium. The sequence continues at coordinate 27,613 of JAFKJW010000057.1, forward strand.
CTGTGCGGCGCCTTGTCCTCGAATGCCGCGCGGAATCCGCCGGCCTTCAGCGCGGGCACGATTCTCTGGGCGATGCCGCCGGTGAGGTAGACGCCGCCCTGGCTCATGAACACCAGGGCTAGGTCGCCCGCCGTCCGCCCCAGGCAGGTGACGAAGAGCTCGAGCGCCTCACAGGCCATCCGGTCCGTCTTCGCCAGCGCGGCCGCGGTGATCTCTGCCGGCGTGGTGAAGAAGGCCGGCGCGCCGTCGGCGATCGCGATGGCACGGTAGATGTTGACCAGCCCCCGCCCCGACAGCATCTGCTCGCCCGAGACGCGTCCCTCCAGCGGCTCGATGTGCGGGAATACCTGGAAATCGCGCGGCGTGCGGGGGCCGATGTCCATATGGCCGCCTTCTCCCGGAACGGGCAGCCACCGCCCGCGGAAATAGAGGAGGCCGGCGACGCCGAGGCCGGTTCCCGGCCCCAGGACGACGCGCGGGGCTTCCGGCTCGGGCGCTCCGCCGCCGATCTTTTCCAGGTGCTCAGGCCCGAGCGCCACGACGGCAAGCGCCTGGGCCTCGAAATCGTTGAGCACGACCACATCCTCCAGGCCAAGCGTGGCACCCATGCCCCTCGGCCTGACGACCCACGGGCAGTTCGTCAGGGCGATCTCGTCGCTCTCCACCGGCCCGGCGACCGCGATGACCGCAGATTTCGGCCGCAGCGCGCTGCCGTCATGGACGACGGCCCGGATCGCCTCGTCGATCGTCGCGTAGTTCGCGGTCTGGACGGTCGGGAAGATGACCGGATCGGACGCCGCGTCGTTGACGACCGCGAAACGCGCATTGGTGCCGCCGATATCGGCGATCAGGATCGGGAAGGCGAGCCGTTCGTCCAGCGCAGCGTCTTTCGTCATGCTCCCCTCCGGCACCATGGTCCGGCACGCCACAGCGCCGCCGATGGCCGGTCTTCTTATTGGAGATGAGGGCCGCGTGAAAGGCCCACCCTAGCCCGGCGGGCGATCGCGGGGCAGGGGGACGCCGATGTCGGGCGTCGGAGCGAATGCGTTGATCCCCATGCTTTCCGGAGTCGCGGCTGCGGGCGCGGCGTCCGTGTCCGCATCGGGAAGGACGGTGGCGACGGCGGTATTGCCGGTCTCGCCCGGGGCGGGCAGGGCGAGCACCGCCCTGCATTCCTTCGGCAGGGCCTTCAGCGTCATCACGTCGCGTGCCTTGGGGGCGTCGGGGTTCTTGGCTGGCCGCCACGGCTCGGCGGTGAACCACCAGGCCAGTGCCTTGCCGTCGCATCCGTCGCCGGGCGGCGGCGCGGCCTGCTCCTTGCAGAGTGGCGAGCCCGGCTGGCAGCCGATGCGGACGTGGAAATGCTCGTCATGGCCCCAGAAGGGGCGCACCTTGCGCAGCCACGAGCGGTCGCCGGTGACGGTTTCGCAGAGCTTTTTCTTGATCCCCGGATGGACGAGGATACGCTCGACCTCGGGATAGCTGGCGGCGCGGCGCAGGAGGCGCATCCGGCTGTCGGTCCAGACCTTGTCGTTGACGGTCAGGCCGCCGCGCTTGATCATCGACACCTGCTTGATCGTCTCGCGCTCCGATATGGAGAGCCTGCGGTTCGGCATCGGGGTGAACCAGATGTCGACGTCGAGGCCGATCTGATGCGAGGCATGGCCGTCGCGCATCGGACCGCCGCGCGGCTGCGAGATGTCGCCGACCATCAGCCCCGGCCAGCCGTCCTTGGCGGCGGCGTCGCGGGCGAGCTTCTCGATCATGTTGATCGTGACGGGAAGCCCCCAGTGCCGGTTGCGCGAAAGGCGCATGGACTGCCAGTTCGCGCCGTCGTCGGGAAGCTCGACACCGCCGACGAAGCAGCCCTTGCTGTAAAAGCCGATGGATTGCGGCCGGGCGGCAACCGCGGGAAGCTTCATGCTGCCGAACAGATTCTTGGCGAGCTCTTCCGCGTGAAGAGACCCGGAAAGCGGGACGCCGAGCGCCAGGGACGCCGCCACCGCCGTCGCAAACCGTAGGATCGACCGCATTCGACCACCTCGTCCTGTCACGCCGCCCGCCCGGCGGCCGGACCTTGCGCCGCCGTGGTTAGCGAAGGGTAAACGCCTCGCCCGCCGCGTCAGTCGCGCATCATGCTGCGCGCCGGACTGGATTCCGACGCACGCCAGTCGCCGTCGCGCCACAGCGCCGACAGCGCGGCCCGGTAGTCGGGAAACTGGAAGGAGTATCCGGCCTTTTTGATGGCGGCGTTCGAGACGCGCTTGTTCTCGCCATAGAAGGACCGCGCCATGGGCGACAATGCGGCGGTTTCGAAATCCTCCTCGGGCGGGGCGGCCATGCCCATCAGCCCGGCCGCATGGGCGACCACGTCCTGCGGCGGCGCCGGCAGGTCGTCGGTGACGTTGTAGATTCCGCCCAGGCGACGCTTCGACAGCAGAAGCAGCGCGCCCGCTATGTCCGCCACATGGATCCGGTTGAAGACCTGTCCCGCCTTCACCAGCCGCTTGGCGGTTCCGTTCTCGAGGTTGACGAAGGCGTTGCGGCCCGGCCCGTATATGCCCGAAAGCCTCAGGACGGCGAGCGGAGCGCCGGCGCGCCCCGCCGCATTTCGAGACGGGCCGGCACGGCGTGGCTTCGTCGACCCATGCGCCGCCATGGTCCCCGTAGACCCCGACCGTCGACAGGTAGCCGATCCACTCCAGCGCGGGCATGGCGGACCGCAGGTCGGGAAAAGCCCGGAGCACGGGATCGCCCGCCTCTCCGGGCGCGATGGAGACGATGAGATGCGTGGCCGTCCGCAAGGCGTCCCGCACGGCATCGGAGACCGCCGCCCCGTCGAAGACGAACGGCTCGATGCCAGCGGCCCGCAGCACCGGAAACTTTTCGGCCGTCCGGGTCGTTCCGAAAATCCGTGCCGCTTCCGCCCCCGCTGCCCCGGCGAAGGCACGCGCGGAATAGCCCGCGCCGAAGATGAAGGGAATCATGCCGTCGACCTCATGCGGCAATCGTATCCGCGGCCTGCGAAAGGACCACTCAATTTTGAGCGATATCCGCCCCGGCGAACCGCCATTCCGCGGCGACCTCCGGATCGCTCTCCGATATCTCCGCAGCCAAGGCCCGGAATTGCGCGGGATCGAGCAGCCGGCCGAGCGCCCAGACGGCCGCGCCGCGCACCAGCGGCGAGGGATCGGCGAGATGGCCCCGGCACGCCTCCGCAAGGCCGCCGTTCCCTGAATTCCCGGCCGCGACCAGCACGTTGCGCAGGAAGCGGTCGCGGCCGATGCGCTTGACCGGGGAGCCTGAGAAGCGTTGCCGGAACGCGGCGTCGTCGAGCTTGATCAGCTCGGCCAGCGGCGGCGCCTTGAGGTCGTCGCGGGCGGCGAGCTTGGCCTCGGAAGCGGATTGCGCGAACTTGTTCCATGGGCAGGCGGCGAGGCAGTCGTCGCATCCATAGATACGGTTGCCGATCGCGGCGCGGAATTCGCGCGGGATCGGCCCCTTGTTCTCGATCGTCATGTAGGAGATGCAGCGCCGGGCGTCGAGCCGGTAGGGCGCCGGAAAGGCGTCGGTCGGGCAGGCGTCGAGGCAGGCGCGGCACGATCCGCAACGGTCGGTCTCCGGTGTGTCCGGCGTAATCTCGGCGTCGGTGAAGATCGAGCCGAGGAACAGCCAGGAGCCGAACTCCCGGCTGACGAGGTTGGTGTGCTTGCCCTGCCAGCCGATGCCGGCCGCCTCCGCAAGCGGCTTTTCCATGACCGGCGCGGTGTCGACGAAGACCTTGACGTCGCCGCGCGTGCGGGTCGCGATCTTGCCGGCGATCTCCTTCAGCCGCCCCTTGACGACATCGTGGTAGTCGCGGTTCCGGGCGTAGACGGATATGGCGCCCCGGTCCCGGCGGCCGAGCAACTCGCGGGGATCGCTGTCCGGCCCGTAATTCATCGCCAGCATCACGATGGAACGGACTTCGGGCCATAGCGAGCGCGGATCGCCGCGCCGCTCGAACGTTTCCGCCATCCACCCCATGGAGCCGTGCATGCCGTCGGAGATGAAACGCTCCAGCCGCCCGCGCGCCTGAGGGATGGCATCGGGAGAGGTGATCGCCATCGCCGCGAACCCGGCCCTTTCCGCCTCGCGCGCGATCAGCGCGCGCAGGGCTTCCGGCTTCGCCGCCGCCTCAGAAGTCGAGATCCGCATAATGGGCTGCCGGGGCGAGGCCGCGCACGCGGTCTGCGAGGAGCGGCCTGAATGAAGGGCGGGACTTCATGCGCGCATACCAGTCCCGCGCCGCGGAATAGTCCTGCCAGCCGATCTCGCCCAGATAGTCGAGGACGGAAATCGCGCCCGCCGCCGCGAGATCCGCGTAGGTGATGCGCGGCCCGGCCAGCCAGTTGCGCGTGCCCGCCAGCCAGTTCGTGTATTTCATGTGCTGCTTGACGTTGGCGCGCGCCGTGCGGATGGCCGCGGCGTTCGGCGCGCCGCCGCCGGCCTCGCTCGGCATGTCCGGCTTCAACACCCGCTCGCGGACGATATGGCGCGTCACCTCGCCCTCGGTCTTGGTCAGGTACCAGTCGCAGATGCGCCTGATCTCGGCCCGCTCGAAGGGATCGTCGGCGAACAGGCGCTTGTCGCGCTTGATCACGCCGCGCGTCTCGTCGAGGAATTCGGAGATCACCGTGGCCCCGACGATCGGCACGTCGCCTTCCGCCAAAAGCACGGGCAGCGTGGCGGCGGGATTGATCGCCAGGAATTCCTTGCGGCGCGTCCAGGGCTTTTCCTCGATCAGCGCCAGCTCTTCCCCGTACTCGCCGAAAACCAGGCGGACGAAGCGGCACGCGGCGAACATCGGGTGATGGAAAAGCGTAAGCATGGTCCCGCAATGATTGAAGTCGGCTCTGGCAGAATCACGGCCACGCCTGTAACCCTTGCGCCGCCCCGATTCCCCCGGCGGCGAGAGCCTGACCTATAGGGTGAGTTCGGCTCCCTGACAAGCAAAGCCCGCCCAAGCCTGCCCGGTGATCGCATGGACATCATGACCCTCGTCGAAGCCCTGCTGCTCGGCATGCTGGAGGGGCTGACCGAGTTCCTGCCCGTCTCGTCGACGGGGCATATCCTTCTGGCGGGGCACTTCCTGGGCTTCGAGTCGACCGGCAAGGCCTTCGAGGTGCTCATCCAGCTCGGCGCCATCCTGGCGGTCCTGGGCGTCTTCGCGCGCCGCCTCTGGAACATTTTCGTCAAGCTGCCGACCAGCCGGCGCTCCAAGCGCTTCGTGCTCGGCGTGCTCATCGCCTTCCTGCCCGCGGCGGTCATCGGTGCCCTGGCGCACGACTTCATCAAGACGGTGCTTTTCGAGACGCCCAAGCTCATCTGCGTCATGCTGATTCTCGGCGGCGTCGTGCTCCTGGTCGTCGACCGGATGGAGCTGCCGCAGCGCTATCGCGACGTCAAGGAATTCCCCTTCGTCACCTATCTCGGAATAGGGCTCTTCCAGTGCCTGGCGATGATCCCGGGCACGTCGCGCTCGGGCGCCACCATCGTCGGCGCCATGCTGATGGGCGTGGAGAAGCGTGCCGCCGCGGAATTCTCCTTCTTCCTGGCCATGCCGACCATGGCCGGCGCCTTCGCCTACGACCTCTACAAGAACCGCGACGTGCTGTCGGCCGCCGACCTGCCGGTCATCGGCATCGGTTTTCTCGCCGCCTTCGTCGTGGCTGTGATCGTCGTGCGCTATCTTCTCGACTATGTCTCGCGCCACGGCTACGCGCTGTTCGGCTGGTGGCGCCTGATCGTCGGCGGGGTGGGCCTCGCCGCGCTGTTCATCTGGGGCTGATGTCACCGGGGCAGGCGTCGCCCAGCACGTCCCGGCAGTCGGGAGAGCGGCGGAAATCGTCGTAATAGAGCGTCCACTCGCCGGCATGCGCGGCCCGGTAGGGACCGAATTTGAAATACTGGTTCTCGCCGAGCCCGGCATCGGCATGGCCGATGCGTCCAGTGACGGTGACGACCGGCTTGCCGTTGGCATAAAGCTCGATCCGGCCGGAGCCGTCCGGACCCGGCTGCGTGTAGACGGCAAAATCGATCCAGCCCGAATCGGGAGGCGGTATGCGGTTGCCGTGATCGACGACGCGAATCTGGTCCGTGCAGGATGTGTAGATGGTGTTGTCCTCGGCCGTCCAGTTGGCGTCGACGGCGACGAGCGCGCGCATCTGGCGGCTGTCGGGCCGCAGCCACACCGGGGTGCCCCCGGCGCAATCCTTCGATCCTCCGGACGCGCCGCCTGCCGGGGCGACGTAGTTCGTCTCGACCGTTGCGAAGAGCTTGCCGTTCCTCAGGCGCAGCGCCAGAAAGGGACTGAAGTCGCCCTTTGCGCCGGGATCGATCTCGCGCTTCCACTGCGCGATCAGGTAGCGGTGGTCGTCGGCCGGGATCGGCTCCGCGAACTTCACGGCAAATCCGTACCACACCCCTTGCGTGTAGGGCACGCGCAGGTCCGTCTTCTCCCAGATCTCGGCCCGCTCGCTGCACCCTTTCTTGCCCGGGGGACAGAGCGGCCGGACCGAAAGCTTCAGTGCGCCGGCGCCGGTCCGCACGACCGCGCTCTGGAACTCGACCGTCCCCGCGCTCTGCTCGAAATTCTCCCTGTAGTAGAGGCCGCCTTCGGGCGAGAAGCCGGGGCCGTCGAAACCGTCGCGCAGGACTTTCGATCCGCCCCCGGCGGCCGCAGCGGACGCGGACAGGGCGGCAGCGGCCAGCGCCAGCGAGGTCAGGGATCTCATTGCCATTGTTGCAGCCCGCCCATATCCGTCGCGAATGGCGTCTCCGCCCCGCCTCCCTGCCTTCAGGCCTTGACGATGTGCGGCCCGTCGATGCCGCGCCGGCCGAGGGCATTGCGCGTATCGACGACCAGCCGCGCCTCGCGGCCGATCAGCGGATAGTCGACCTGGTCGTGGTCGGTGGCGATCAGAACCGCGTCGAAGCCCTTCAGAGCATCCGTGTCGATTGCGTGCGAGCGCCTCCCCTGCAGGGGGCGATGCTCCCGCGTGGGAGGGATCACCGCGACGAAGGGATCGTGGAACTCCGCCGCGCCGCCCCGCTCCTCGATCAGCTCGATCAGCCGCAGCGACGGGCTCTCGCGGATGTCGGGCACGTTCTTCTTGTAGGCGAGGCCCGATACGAGGATGCGCGAACGGCTGAGCGCCTTGCCGGCGAGCCGGTCGAGCGCATCCGCCAGACGGGACACCACGTGGCGCGGCATGGCCGAATTGATCTCGCCGGCCAGCTCGATGAAGCGGGTCGGCATCTCGAACTCGCGAGCCTTCCAGGTGAGATAGAACGGGTCGATCGGCACGCAATGCCCGCCCAGCCCCGGCCCCGGGTAGAACGGCATATAGCCGAAGGGCTTGCTCTTGGCCGCCTCGATCACTTCCCAGATATCGATGCCCATCGCCTCGTAGACCAGCTTCAGCTCGTTCACGAGGGCGATGTTGACCGAGCGGAAGATGTTTTCGGTAAGCTTCACGGCCTCGGCCGTCGCCGTCGAGGAAACGGGCACCAGCCTGTCCACGACGGCGCCGTAGAGCGCCTGCATGAGGCGAGAGGCTTGCGCGCCGTCGCCGGCGACGACCTTCGGGATGGTCGAGACATGGAAATCGCGATTGCCCGGGTCTTCCCGCTCCGGCGAGAAACCGACGAAGAAGTCCGTCCCGCAGACCAGCCGGGTTCCCTCGAGGATCGGCCGGACGACGCCGTCCGTGGTCCCGGGGTAGGTCGTCGATTCCAGCACGACCAGCTGGCCCGGGCGCAGATGTGCCGCGATGCAACGGGCCGTGGTCTCGATGAAGGTCAAATCCGGTTCGCGATGGCGGGTCAGGGGCGTCGGCACGCAGATCACGATCGTGTCGCAGCCGGAAAGCTCGGAAAAATCCGCCGACGCCCGGAAGCGCCCGGCTTCCCTCGCCCCGGCGAGGGCCGCGTCCGGGACGGATTCGATATAGGAGCGGCCCTCGTTCAGCCTGTCGACCTTGTCGGGATCGATGTCGAAGCCGATCACCGCGAAACCTGCGGCCGCGATGGCCACGGCGAGCGGCAGGCCGACATATCCCAGCCCGATGACTCCGGCGACGGCGCTGCGCGCCTCGATTCGGGCGAGAAGGGTCTCGAAGGAAGTCGAAGTGGAGTCCAATGGACCGGCCGGAAAAGGATTGGAGGGGAGGCGGCGTGCGATGGCCAATATGGGTCGCGGACGGCCGGGTTGAAAGAGGGAATGTTGTCGGGCGGCCTTACGCTGCGGGTTGCCCCTTGAGCATGGCCGCCGCCACGGCATAGCCGCCCGACGCGCCGTCGATGAAATGCACATGGTCGCGCTGCATCGGCGTGGCGACCATGCAGGTCATGAGCGCGGAGTTCTGGCGATGCATGCCGAAACGGCAGACGCCTTCCCGCTCGGCCTGCTTCAGCCGTGCCTCGATGCGGTCCGCGACGGAACGGTCGACGTCGATCGTCATCTTCAGGCCGTCGTCGAATTTGCGGAAGTCGGAATTGTCCGCGACGTCCCGCTTGTAGACCCTGGGATCGAACGGTCCGATCTTCAGGCCGAGCCTGCCGGTGACCGCCACCATCCACATCTGGGCCAGGACGAGGATCTTGCGCCGGAGGCGCCTGCCTTTCGGCGCGACCGCCTTCGCTTCCGCGTCCAGGCCGGCGGGGATGAAGCCGGATTCCGGCCCGTTCGGGGGCACCGGGTGTCCGCCGCGCTCCTCTCGCCCGGCCAGCTCCACGATCTCGCCGACGAGCCTGTCGAAGGCGCCGGGATCGCCTCCCTCGGCCGGAACGGCGATGATCGAGACGATCTCGCCATGGCGGGACTCCATCGGATTCCAGCGGCAGGAAAGTCCCGAAAGATCGGGCCGCGTACCGGGCGCCGCCGCCGCGACGCCGTAGCGTCCCGCCTTCATCTGCGCCTCGGCCCAGCTTGCACCGCCGCCCGCGAACATCGCGTAGGAAACATGGTCGGAAACGCGGAATCGGGCGACGCGGACATCCAGGCGGGCAAGGCGGATCTCCGAGACGGGTACGATTGCCGTGCGCATATCGAGGCCGAGTTCCTCGCCGGTCCAAGTCCTCACCGTGGCGAGCGCGGCGCGGACCGCGTCCACCAGCGGCAACGGAAAGGCGACCATGGCGCCGTCTCCCCCGAAGACGAAGGGCAGGTCGCGCCGTCCGGTGCCGTTCAGGACGGCCGAGATCATGCTGGCGCCCGCCATGTTGACCGACTTGTAGCGGCCTTGCCGGATCGCCCTCGTGGAATCCACGATGTCGGCGATAGCCAGCGCCCAGTCATCGGGCAGGGGGCGATAGTTCGAGGCCTCCGTGACGCCCTCGAACGCGGTGAAGACCGGCAGGGAGTCGAAGAAGCTCGGCGCGTCTTCATTCATGTCCCCCTGCATATCACGCATGACGGTCATGGCGCCAACCCGATTTGACTCAGCTGCGCTTTGCCCCGATAGCTTCGCGCGATGCGGATCGCCTTTTATGCGCCCCTCAAAACACCGGATCATCCCGTCGTCTCAGGCGATCGCGAGATGGCGCGGCTCCTGATGCGTGCCCTGCGGCTCGCCGGCCATGCGGTCGACCTCGTCTCGGATCTGCGCGCCTATCTCCGCGACAATGACGAAGGCCTCCTGGCCGATCTGCTGGCCGCCGCCGCTGCCGAGACGCAAAGGCTCGGCCGCGCATTCGCCGCCTCGCCGCCGCCGGATATCTGGTTTACCTATCACCCTTACTACAAGTCTCCGGACCTCCTCGGACCGTTTCTTTGCGCGCGGCTCGGCATCCCTTACGTTACCGCCGAGTCCTCGTGGTCGGCGCGGCGCGGCGGCGGCGCATGGGGCGAGGCGCAGAAGCGCGTTGCCGAGGCCGCCGGCATGGCGGCAGTCAATGTGTGCTTCACCCGGCGCGACGCCGCAGGGCTTCGCGAGGGCGTTCCGGGCGCACGGATCGGGATGCTGGCGCCCTTCATCGACACGGCGGCGTTCCGCGCGGCCGACACCGGGCGCGACGCCGCGCGGCTGATCTGCGTGGCCATGATGCGCCCCGGCGACAAGCTCGCGAGCTATCGCATGCTGGCTCAGGCGTTGGCCAATCTTCGAGGGCGACCATGGTCCCTCTCGATCGTCGGCGACGGACCGTGCCGCGCCGAGGTGGAGGCTCTTTTCAGGCCCTTCGGCCCGGATCGCGTCACCATGCACGGGCAGATGGACAAGGCTGGTATCGCGGCCCTGCTGGCTTCCGCGTCGATCTATGTCTGGCCGGGATGCGGCGAGGCGTTCGGCCTCGCCTATCTGGAGGCCCAGGCCGCCGGGCTGCCGGTGGTCGCCCAGGCGACGGCCGGCGTGCCGGAGGTCGTGCGGGACGGGCGGACGGGCATCCTGGTTCCGGAAGGCGACGTCGAAGCCTTCGCCGCGGCGATCGCACGGCTGCTGGACGACGATGCGGAACGGCGGAAGCTCGCGATCAATGCGTCTGCGGCGGTCGAGGCCGGTCATTCCCTCTCCGCGGCCGCGGCGGGCCTTGCAGCACTTCTTCCCCAGCCGGCCGCCGTCCGATGACGCGGCCTGCATGGCGGCGATTGCGGGAAGCCCTCGCCCGCCGGGCGGATGCCGGTCTGCCCTGCATCTTCTGGCTGCGCGACGACGACGCCGTCGAGCCGACGGCGGCGCTCGACCGGCTGCTCCGGATCACCGCGCGCAGCACCGTTCCCGTCCTGCTTGCCGTCATTCCGGCCCATGCGGGAGCAGCGCTTGCCGCGCGGTTGGCGGAAGAGCGTCGCGTCGGCGTCGGCGTGCACGGATGGAGCCATGCGAACCATGCCCCGCCCTCGGAGAAGAAGCAGGAGCTCGGGCCCCATCGCCCGGCGGATCTCGTGCTTGCCGAGCTTGCTGAGGGACGCCTCCGCCTTTCGGCTGCCTTCGGCGGCTTCGTTCCCGTTCTCGTGCCGCCCTGGAACCGGATCGATCCGGCGCTTGCCGAGTGCCTGCCGGGCCTCGGCTTCGAGGCGCTTTCGGCCTTCGGGGCTTTCCGCGCCAAGGCCTTGCCCGCGATCAACAGCACCGTCGACATCATCGACTGGCATGGCGGCCGCAAGGGTCGGCCGGAGGAAGAGCTGATCGACGGGATCGTCCGCCAGATCGGGCATTCGGGGAGTGTCACCGTGGGCATCCTCGGCCACCATCTGGTGCATGACGAGGCCGCATGGAATTTCCTGGAGCGCCTGTTCGAGGCGACGGCCGAGGGCGTTTCATGGGTATCGTTCCGCGATCTGATGGGTAGCGCCGGCGCGCCCGCCGTCACAGCTCCAGGGTGAGCCCGTCGCGTGCCGCGAAGGCGCCGGCAAAGCGTTCCCTGGCGTCGCGTTCGATCGCCGCGAGTTGCGCGTCGGTCCGGGCCGGATCGTGGTGAAAGAGCGCCAGGCGCTTCGCGCCGGCGGCCTCGCAGAGCCGGATGCCTTGCTGCCAGGACGAATGGCCGAAGCCGCGGAAGCGCTGCATTTCCGCGTCGGTATAGGTCGTGTCGTAGATGACGAGATCGGCGCCCCGGATGAAGTCCAGGATCACCGGATCGAGCGTGCCCGGCATATGCTCGGTGTCGCTGACGAGCGCCACGGCCCGGCCCGCCCATTCAACGCGGTAGCCGACGCAGCCGCCGGGATGGTTGAGCGGCGCGGTGCGGACGGCGATGTCCTCGGCCGGGGCGAGCACGTCCCCCGGAACGAAGTCGCGATAGGCGAGGTTCGCCGTGCAGCTGTCCACCTCGACGGGGAACCAGGGCGGGCTCATGAATGCGCCGAGAAGCTCGCGGGCCGTCATGCGCCCGGACATGTGGCCGCACCAGAGCGTGATCCTTATCTTCGGATCGTAGAGCGGTGTGAAGAAGGGCAGGCCGATGACATGGTCGTAGTGGGAATGGGTGAGGAAGATGTCGGCTTCGGCGACGCCCGAAGCCGTCAGGGCCTCACCGGCCTGCCGCAGGCCCGATCCCGCGTCCAGAATGAGCGTCCGGCCGCCGCAGGTGAGCTCGATGCAGGCGGTGTTGCCGCCATAGGCACCGTATTCCGCGCCGGAGACCGGAACGCTTCCGCGAACCCCCCAGAAATGGATCTTCAACGTCTCCTCAGCCATCGGGTCCCTGCCTCACGGCCGTTCCACCGGTCCGGCGCCGCGCGCATTCGGAAGGTCTTTTTGCGAAATGCGCAAGCAACATGTTGACGGGCCGCCGCTCCGAGAGGGAAGCTTTTTGCTCCGTACGGCGAAGTCCACGCACCGCCGGGGCCTGTCGGGGAACGGGCTGTCTCAGTGGTTCCGGCTCCGCTCGGCCGAGAGCTCGGCGGTCGTGGTGGAAAGTCTCCCGGCCAGCACCCTGACGATCTCGATCGTCATTTCCGGGTTTTCGCGCAGCATGCGCAAAAAGTGCTCCTTGCGGATGCGCAGCGCCTCCAGCCGTTCGTTGGCCTTGACGGTCGCGGTGCGCGACACGTCGCAGAGGATGGCGATCTCGCCGACGATGGCGTTGGGCTCCACTTCCGCCACCTTGATCTGCCCGCCGTCCGTTTCGACCAGGATGTCCGCGGTGCCGGACAGGATGACATAGGCGGCGTCTCCCTCCTCGCCCTGCCTGAACAGGACCTGTCCCGCGCTGTAGCTCACGCGGTCCGACGTGAAGGCGAGGAGCTTCAGCTTTCCGGGCTCGACGCCCGAAAAGAGCGGCACCCGCTTCAGCATCCCCACTTCGTCCTTGAGCAGCATCGTGAACTCCCGCCGGCGTCCTATCGTGACACGAGCGTGCTGAATGTACCGTTTCCATTGCTCAGTGTCTCGTGCGTTCCGTCTTCCACCAGGGTGCCGGCGTCGAAGACGATCACGCGGTCGAAGAAGCGCGCCATGGCGGCACTGGACACCACCCAGATGACGGCCGGATTACGCTCCTCGTGCTTCAGCCCGTCGAGAACGCGGCGCATGATGCTTTCCTGCTGGCGCTGGTCAAGGGCGAGCAGCGGGCGGTTCAGGATGACGAAGTCCGCGCGTTTCAGCATGGCGCGCGCAAGATCGAGCTTCTGCCGCTGGACGACGCTCAATCTGCGGCCGCCGACGCCGACATCGAAGTCGAGGCCGACGTCGAGCACCTCGTCATAGAGGCCGGTTTCCTCCAGGACGCCGCGGACCAGCGCGCGGACGCGTTCCGGGCCCTCGGCCTGGTTGTTGCCGATGCGCCCGAAGAGCACGTTGTCGAGCACGCTGGCCGCGGCCGTGTATTTTTCCGGATCGTAAGGCTCGATGGCGTCCCGGAGATCGTCCGGCAGGCCTTCGTAGAAGCGTTGGCGCGCCTCGACCACGCGCGCCATGATCTCCTCCGTGAGCAGGCCGAAGCGGTAGCGCGGCTCGATATAGGCGAAGCTCAGCGCGATGATCCTCGCCCGGTCCTCCGCCGCGGCGCTTTCGTAAGGTTTGCCCGAGAGCTTCTGGATGAGGGCCTCGTAGAGCGGCACCTCCTCGGCCGTCATGAAGCCGAGCTGCTGGAAGAACGGATGGTCCGGGGGCAGATCGCTGAACAGCTCGACGGTCTGGTCGGCGATGTCCAGTCCCATGCCGTAGAGCGTCCTGTCGAGGCCGTCGGCGGCGAGCACGCCGGCGATATAGGGATCGGCCGCCAGTTCCCGCCGCGACGGCGCCCTGCCGGTCGCGGCGCCGAACAGCAGGTTCTCGCCCACCGTCGCCTCGCGATTGTAGGCGCCCGGCTCGAAGGGGACGACCAGATCGTCGAGGCCTTCCTCTTCCAGCCGCTCCCGCATGGCCGCCCTGAGCTCCACCACCCGCTCGACCAGATGCGGGTGGCGCGCCGGATCGATCGCGGAACGCAGGCCGAGTTCGAGGACGTCCTTCGAAAGGTCCACGGCGGCCAGGGTCGGCATGGTTGCGATCAACAGGTCGCCGGGTCCGCCGGCGCCGGCGCTGGCATAGTCGATCCAGTCGGCATCGACGTCGTAGGGCGGATTGCCCGCCTTCTCCGCCTCGCTCAGCCGCCACTTCGCCAGCTGCGCATCTGGCCCTTCATATGTCCGGTCGATGAGCGGAGCGTGCTTCAGGCTGTAGAACAGATTGTCGCGCAGCGTGCCCTGGAACAGATAGGGGTCGGACGAGGCGTAGGAAATGCGCCGCCCGACGACCGCTTCGGGGAGCTCCAGAATATCGCCGTCGCCGATGCTCACCCTGCCGCCGGCCGGCCAGATGAGGCGCGCCATCGTCTCGGCCAGGATGTCGGCGCCGCCGTTCGGCGTGCCGACCAGCGCGACCCTCTCGCCGGGCGTGATCCGCAGGGAGATGTGCTCGACCAGCGTGGCGCCGCTGTCGTCTGCGACGGAGAGGTTGGAGACGGTCAGCGGCGCGCCGAGCGGCGGGCTCGGCTCCCGGGACAGCGCCTGGATCTCCGGCGCGAGGATGCGGTCGACGGAGAACTGCTCGAAGACCTGCTGGTACTTGACCTGCACGTCCTGGCGCGCCTGGTCCCAGTCGATGAGGTCCTTCAGCGGGCTCGGCAGATCCTTGTAGGCGCCGATCACGGCGACGAGCTGGCCGATGTCGATGCGGCCGCGCACCGCGAGGTAGCCGCCGATCAGGTAGAACAGGAAGGGCGTCACCTGGGCGAGGAAGTTGTTGAGGAACTTGACCAGGAACTTCCACTGGTAGAGGTCGTAGCGGATCTTGAAGATATGGCCGAGCCGGGCGGCGACATCCGCCCGCTCGTAGTTCGACGTGTCGTGGATGTGGATCGTGCCGATGCCGTCGACGATCTCGCCGACGCGCCCGGCAAGCTGCCGCGCCGTGATCTGGCGCTCGCGGCCGAGGCGCAGCAGCCGCTTGCGCATCTGCGGGATGATGATGATCTGCGCCGCGACGATCACGGCCGCGATCATGCCCAGCCAGAAGTTCTGGAGGAGGATGAAGACCAGCGCCGTCAGCGCCTGCCCGCCGAGCAGCGCGGGCTGGACGAAAGCGTCGCCGATGAAGCCGCCGAGCGGCTCGACCTCGTCCTTGACCATGCTGGCGACCTCGGCCGCCTTGACCCGCCTGAAGTAGAACGGCGGAAAGCGCAGCACCCGGTCGACGAGAATGAAGCGGATGCGCCGCAGCATCCGCTCGCCCAGGCGCCCCTTGTAGGTGTTTATGTAGAATTTGAAGAGCCCGTTGACGACGACCAGGAACAGGAACACGAAGCTCAGGGCATAGAGCATCTGCTCGCGGTCGAGCGGGAAGCCGGCATAGAGCCGGACGCTGCCGATGAAGGGCAGGTCGAAGGCGATCGGCAGGAACGGCTGCATCGCGCCCGCGCCCTCGAAGCCCTTGCCCTGAATCGGCCCGTTGACGATCTGCTTGGGCAGGTCGAGGGCCATGAAATAGGGAATCATCGACAGGGCGACCACGACCAGGATCCAGATCTGCTGGCGCCAGGTATGCGTCCAGATGAAGCGCGCGAGGCTTTTATCCATGGCCGAGGGGAAATTTCCTCTCCAGCACGTGCAGCCGGCGGGCCGCATAGGGCGATGCGGCGATCGCCGGGTCTTTCAGGACCAGTTCGAAGCTGCACAGTTCCGTCAGCCCCGGCCGGCCGAGCAACTGCGGCACGGCATCCATTGCCCTGTCCAGCGCCGGCGCGTAGTCCAGCACCACGCGGCGGGCATTGTCGACCAGCCGGAGCAGGCGCTGGCCCACCGCGTCCTGGCTGCCGAACGGCTTCAGCGAGCAGCCGAGCATGACGAGCGCATAGCTGCCCGGCTCGTAATCCACCTCCACCTGCTGGAATTTCCGGGCGATGTGCCGCACCCGGCAGGGGCGCCCGTTCAGCTCTTCCGCCTCCAGCGGCGGTGTCTTCGGGTCGATCGACGTCACGGAGCGCGGCGCATGCGTCAGGAAGGCGGTGATCGGCAGCAGGTGCCCGCCGATTTCGAGAATATGGTCGATGCCGCGCAGGAAATGCGCCGCCAGAACCTGCCGCGCTTCGCTGGCCGGGCCGGCGAGGTGTGGGATTCCGTCGGAATTTTCCTGAGGCGGCAGCATGCGCAGGGTCGCCGGGTTCATCGAGCAGCCGTCCGTTGTATTGCCGTGGCGCGGAGCATACAACACCGCCATGAGCGATGTAACCCGGTCGAGCACGACCCAACCGGACTGGCACGAGAACGCCTTCGACCTGACTCGCGGCATCGCCGCCTACACCGGCAGCCGGCTGGTGGCGGGGCTGGCGCGCGTCGTCGGACGCCACCCGGATGCGGCCATCGCCAATGCCTTCAACCACAAGCAGGTCGCCTCGAAGCTATGGGCGCGGGACCGCCTGTTCGACACTCTCGGCGGGCGGTTCGAAAAGGTCTGGATTCTCGGCGGCTGGTACGGCGTGTTCGCCGCCATGCTCTTCGACGATCCGCGTTTTGATATCGGCCTGGTCGAGAGCTATGATCTCGACGACCGCGTGGCGGCCGTCGCCTCGACGCTCAACGCGGATACGGGTGCACGTTTCCGTGCGCTGACCGGCGACATGTACGATCTCGACTATCGGGGCGGCGGCCCCGATCTCGTCGTCAATACGAGCTGCGAGCATATAGCGGACGTGCGCGGCTGGCTGGACGGGCTGGCCGCGGGAACCCGCGTCCTGCTCCAGTCCAACGATTATTTCTCCGAGCCGACGCACATCAATTGCGTCCCCTCCGTCGAGGCTTTCGCCGATCTCGCGCGCCTCGCCCGTGTCGATTTCGCCGGCACCCTGCCCACCAGGAAATACAACCGCTTCATGCTGATCGGCGCGGTCTGAGGATCATCTGCGACGCTGCGCGAGGTTCTGAAGCAGGCTCGCGGTCTGCCGGGCACCGTCGAGACGCAGATCCGCCGTCGCGGGCGGCGCGCCGGCCAAGGCTCCTTCTATCGCCTTCGCGAGCACCGCGCCGGTAAGGCCCTCTTCGGGCACGACATGCGCCAGCCCTCTGGCGGCCAGCCTTTCGGCCCGCACCGTCTGTTCGGTCTCGCCTCCCGACGCGAAGGGCACCAGAACCGACCGGCATCCGGCCTGCAGGACGTCGCAGACGGTATTGTAGCCGGCCTGCGAGACCGAAAGCCCCGCGGCGGCCAGCAACGCCCCGAAATCGCGGCGGAAGCGGTGGACGGAGAGGTTTCCGGGCGCGCGCGCCAGCGCGGCGTCGAACTCCGCCTGCGCGAGGTTCGGTCCGGTGACGAGGCACCAGGAGAGGGCGGGATCGAGCAGCCGGGAGGCGTCGACGGCCGCCGCGACGAGGTCCCGGCCCGCCGCCCCGCCGCCGGCCGAAACCACGATGTCGAAACGTTCCGGCGAAGGCGCCGGGCGCGGCGCGGAGACGAGGCCGGTATAGACGATCTTTTCGGCAAAGCCGCCTGCGAGCGGAAACGTCTCCTCGATCCGGACGAAGCGCGGATCGCCATGCACCAGCACGCGATCGAAGTAACGTGCGACGAGGGCCGCACTTTCCTCGTTGCGGCCGGGCTTCGTGCGCTCTTGCAGGATGTCCCGGACCGACGTCGCGATCAGCGGCCGGGGCGTCGCGGCCGCCGCCGCGTCGAGCAGCGGCAGGAGTTCGAAGCGCATCTGCCGGCGGCCGAACGGAAAGGCCTCGATGATCAGGATATCCGGGGCTGTTTCGCGGAACGTGTCGATCAGGAGCGTCCGCCGCCGTGCCTCGAAGATCGCGTCGACCGGCCGGCCCTCGGCATCGACGAGGCCGGAAAACCCCTCGTCCGCTGCCGTGATCGGCGGCAGCGAGACGTGATCGACCGATGGACCCGGAAAACCGGGAACCGGCATGCCTCCCGTGACGACGGTCGTGGAGAGGCCGGCATCGGCCAGCGCGGCCGCGATCCGGCCCGCCCGCGCCAGATGGCCGATGCCCAGCAGGTGCTGGACGTAGAAGAGGACGCGCCGGCTCATTTCGCATCCGCCTGCCAGGATGCCTCGAACAGCGATACGAGCTGGCGGATGCTGGATTTGTGGTCGAACGCCTCGCGCACGCGACCCTCCGCCGCCGTTCCGAGGCGGCGGCGAAGCTCCGGATCGCCGATGGCGCGCGCCAGGGCAGCGGCGAGCGCCTCTGGATCGTCAGGCGGGACGAGCAGGCCGTTCTCTTCGTCCGCAATGAGTTCGGGCACGCCCGCCGCGGTCGTGGAGATGCAGGCGAGCCGCTGGCTCGACGCCTCGACCAGCACGTTGGGCAGCCCGTCGCGGTCCCCGTCTGGAGCCACCCGGCAGGCGAGCGCGAAGACATCGGCGGTGCGGTAGAGGGCGAGAACCTCCTCCTGTGCCAGCGGGCCGTGCCAGTCCACGCGTCCGGCGATGCCGAGCTCCGCGGCGAGCCGCTTCAGCGCGGCCAGCAGGTCGCCGCCTCCGACATGCGCGAACCGCCAGTTGAGGCCGGCCGGCAACAGCGCCAGCGCGCGCAGCAGCACGTCATAGCCCTTCTTCTCGACGGCCCGCCCGACGCTCAGGATGAGCACCGGCCGGGCCGGATCGCTCCCGTCCCGGTCCGATCCGGTCGCGCCGGGCGGCCCGAACCGGGCCAGATCCAGGCCGTGATAGCTGAGATGGACCGGCGCGCCGCCGGCGAGGCTCCTGAGGCGCGAGAGGCCGTCGCGCGTGCACGTCACGGTCCAGCGCGCGTGCGCGAGCTTGTCGGCCAGCTCGCGGTCGGTAGATGTCCAGATATCCTTGGCATGAGCCGAGCAGGTCCAGCCCGTGCCGTGCAGCATCGCGGCGTAGCGCGTCACCGAGGCCGGCGTGTGGATGAAATGGCTGTGCAACCAGCCGCTGCCCGCCGGCCACTCGGCGGCGAGCACCAGCGCCTGGCCGAAGCGGCGCACCCGGTTGCGGGTCGGATCGCGGAAGAGATCGCGCAGGAAGGCGGGAAACGCGTTCCAGAAGCGTCCGGGAAGTGCCTGGAGCAGGGCGCGGAACACCCGCCCCGGCTCCTGGTGAAGATATTCCGGCAGGTAGAGGACCGGCGCCCTGATCTCGTCATGCACGGGATGGCGCCGGGCGTCGGTCGGCCGCCTGAGCGCCACCAGCGTAAGATCGAGGCCGGCGCGCTCCAGCCCGAGGAGCTCCTGGGCGATGAAAGTCTCGGAAAGGCGCGGATATCCCTTCAGCACCACGGCGATCTTGCGGCGTGGCGTCACGGGCGGCTTCCGGCCCCCACGACCGAAAGCTGCGGGCGGGCGCGCGTCTCCGGCCAGCGGCCGACGATCTCGACGATGTTGGCCAGCCCGTCGAGCCGCAGGCCCGGATTGCTTTGCGACGGGCGCGGCCTGCCGGGAAGGGCCTTCAGCGCCGCGGCGAGGCGGGGGGCGTCCTCCGCCTCGTCCGGCAGGAGCATGTCGATCAGGCCGAGCTCCTCGGCGCGGCGCGCCCGGATGAGCTGCTCCTCGCGCGGGCGCACCCGCGGCACGATCAGCGCCGGCTTGTCGAAGGACAGGATCTCGCAATAGGTGTTGTAGCCCCCCATCGCCACCACGGCGCTGGCGCCGGCGACCAGTTCCTCCATGCGGTTGTCGAACTCTATGACCTTCAGGAGCGGGACGGAGGCGCTCTTCTTCACCAGCTTGCGCCGCTTCCTGGCCGGCATGTACGGCCCGAGCACCACGAGCGCCGGATGAACGAGCGAAGGATCGTGCTGGTAGGCATGGATGACGTCGTGCACGAGATCGGCGCCATCGCCGCCGCCGCCGGTGGTGACGAGCAGGTAGTCGCCGGCCGGCGGGTGCTCGGGCAGGGGATCGCGCGACAGGCTGCGTTGCAGGAAACCAACGAACGTCATCTTCGACCGCACGCCGGCCGGCACGTCGAGGTCGGTCAGGGGATCATAGAAATCCGGCGGTCCGTAGGCCCAGATCGTGTCGTAGTAGAGGTCGATCTTGCGCAGCACGTCGCGCTGCTTCCATTCCGCGTCGAGCAGATGCGGCGCGTCCATCACCTCGCGCAGGCCGAGCACGAGCGTGGTCCCGCGCGTCTTGAGATAGGCCAGCGTCTCCTCGACCTCGCCGCGCAGGCCGAGCGGCTCCTTGTCGACGATGAAGATGTCGGGCTGAAAGGTTTCGGCCGTCTGCCGGATGATCGCCTGGCGCATCTTCAGCGTCTCGTCGAGCGCCTTGTGCCGCTCCAGCGGCGTATACTCGCCGTTGCGCAGCTTGATCACGCTGGGGATCTTCACGAAATCGACGCGCGTCCGGTAGTCGAAGGCGCCCGCGATCGTCGACCCGGAAATGATCAGCACCTCCAGGCCGCGATAGTGCTCGACCAGCGCGTGCGCGATCGTGCGGCAGCGGCGCAGATGGCCGAGGCCGAACGTATCGTGGCTGTACATCAGGATGCGTGCATTCTCGAAACGCCGCATGAGGGACTCCGCAACGGTGGATTTTGGTACAGGAAGATTTGGAGGGACGCCCTCCGAGGCCATCTCAATCGATTGAATGAATAGCAGACGGGAGAGCCATGCGCCAACCTCAGGATCGTCGGCCGGCGAGGATCGTCCAGGCCTGACGGGAATGCGTTTCGGACATGCCGGGCTTCAATGCGGAGCGCCGGCGCAGGTGTCGACGGATGACTTAGGGCGGGTGGAGGCAATCTTCCAGTGCGGAGGCGCTGCCGCAGCGGCACCGTCCGCCGGCCGCGCTGCACGGCTTCAGATGTCTTCACCGAAGCGCGCCGCGACCAGGGAGGCGAGCGCGTCGACCGCCTGGAGCGCCTCCGGCCCCTGCGCCAGAATGCGGATCGAGCAGCCGGGGCTGGCCGCCAGCATCATCAGGCCCATGATCGAGGTGCCGCCGACGCTGATTCCGTCTTTCTGGACGCTGATATCCGCCTCGAAGCCGCTGGCCGTCTGCACGAACTTGGCGGAGGCGCGCGCGTGGAGGCCGCGCTGGTTCACGATGGTGACGTCGCGGCTTATCGGTGCGTCGGACACGGACCGTCTCTCACTTGCTGTTCAGCAACTGGCTGGCGACGTTGATGTATTTTCGGCCGGCGTTCTGTGCCTCGTCCAGCGCGTTCGCCATGTCGTCGCTTTTGCGCACGCTCGATAGCTTGATGAGCATGGGCAGGTTCATGCCGGCTATGATCTCGACGCGGCCCGGCTCCATGACCGAGATCGCGAGGTTCGAGGGCGTGCCGCCGAACATGTCGGTCAGGATGATCACGCCCTTTCCGGAATCCACGCCGGCGACCGCGTCGACGATGTCGCACCGCCGCTGCTCCATGTCGTCGTCCGCTCCGATGCACACGGTCGCGAAGCTGCTCTGCGGCCCGACGACATGCTCAACGGCATTGCGGAACTCCTCGGCCAGTCGCCCGTGCGTCACGAGCACGAGACCGATCATTCTGCTCTGGCTCCCGTCATGGTGCGTTCATCGATCCCTTTTATACGCCTGTACCGTCGAGCGATCGCGGGTGCGCTATCTTGTCGAGGCGAAGTGCGTTGACAAGCCCCAAAATTGCCCGACTTCAACCATTTTGCCGCAGGCGGACGGCGCCCGCGAGCCGGCCCGGACCGGCGGCGGACAGCGCGGCAAGGATGGCGCGCGCCGCCGCTGCGGCGTGCCTTTCGGCAAAATCGAGGGTGGGCAGCGCGACGCCGCCCCACTTCTCCTCGCGCGGTTCCTGGTAGCGCGGGGCCTCGCGGGCGGCGACGAGCCGGACGGCAAGGTCGATCACGGCCTTTTCCTCGGTCTGCACCGGATGCGGCCCGAGGCCGTGGAACTCGACGAGGCCGACGAGCGGCGCCGGGGTCGCGGCTATCAGGCACCCGCCGCGTGTAGCGAGCAGCACCTGGTCGTCGGCGATCAGCCGGGCGAAATGCCGGCCCCCGAGGCGCCCATGATCAGCACGCCGCGGTCGCCCAGCACGACGGCCGTGGCGTGCAGGTTCGGCGGGAGCGGCGTCACCCTTCGGCCGGCAGCCGGACGACGAACCGCGCGCCGCGCACTTCGCCGGGCTTCCCGCCGGGGATGTTCTCGGCCGCGAGCGTCCCGTTATGCGCTTCGATGATCTGCCGGCTGATGGACAGGCCGAGGCCGGAATTCTGTCCGAAAGCCTCGCTGGCCGGCCGGTCCGTGTAGAAGCGCTCGAAAATGCGGTCGATGTTCTCGGCGCGGATGCCGGGTCCGTTGTCGTCGACCGTGAAGACGTTGAACTTGCCCGATCGCGACAGCGTGATGGTGATGCGTCCGTGCTCTTCCGGTACGAAGGAGCGGGCGTTCTCGATCAGGTTGGTGACGACCTGGCCGATCCGGGAATCGTAGCCGAGCGAGACATAGCCCTTGACCCCCGCCGGCAGCCGCGTCGCCTTGAACTCGATCTCGACCGGCTTCTTGTGGCGTCCGCCCTCCGCCGAGACCGCGACGAGATCGCCGATCAGCTTCTTCAGATCGACCTTGGTGGCATCCTCGCGGGCGAGCTCGGCATCGAGGCGCGAGGCGTCGGAGATGTCCGTGATCAGCCTGTCGAGACGGCGCACGTCGTGCTGGATGATCTCCATCAGCCGGTTGCGCGAAGCCTCGGACTTGGCGAGCGGCAGCGTTTCGACCGCGCTGCGCAGCGAGGTCAGCGGGTTCTTCAGCTCGTGGCTGACATCGGCGGCAAAGCTCTCGATCGCCTCGATGCGCGCGTAGAGCGCGTTGGTCATGTCGCGGACGGCGACGGAAAGATTGCCGATCTCGTCCTGCCGCCCGGAGAAATCGGGGATCTCCTCGCGGTTCTTCACGCCGCGCCTGACGCGCACGGCAGCCGCCGCCAGCCGGCGCAGCGGCTGGGCGATGGTGGAGGCGAGCAGCATGGACAGGATCGCGTTGGCGAGCGCGGCCACGCCGAAGATGCGCAGGATCGCCTTGCGCTCCTCGGCGACGATCTTGTCGATGTCGCCGCCCTGGGTGGACAGCATCAGCACGCCGAGCACGGCGCGGAAGCGCTGTATGGGAACGGCGACGGACACGATCTGCTCGCCCTGCTCGCTCACCCGGACCTCGGTCGCCGGCGTGCCGATGAGCGCCCGCATCACCTCGGGGAACGCCGTGCCGCTGCCGCCCGGCTGCTCGCGGTAGACGGGAAGGTTGGAGGAGATGAAGAAGTTCTCGACCTTCTTGTAGATCAGGTCGATCCAGTCCGTCTTCTCGTCCTCGACCGGCGGCAGGTCGAAGCGCAGGATCTGTCCGCGTGAATAGAGATGGCGCGAATCGAGCAGCAGGTTGGCGTCGCGGTCGAAGATGCGGGCGCGCGTGCGTGTCGGCGAGATGAGCCGCCGCAGCACCGGCGCGACCTTTTCCGGGTTGATCGGAAAGTCGAGGCTTTCGAGTTGGTCGCTGCCCGGCGCGACGCTTTCGCCGGCTTGCAGCTCGAGCAGCTTTTCCGGATCGATGCGGATGGCGTCCGTCTCCACCGTCGCCGAGGCGGCGATGGCGCCGGCGATGATCTCGCCCTGCGTCATCAGGCTTTCCACCCGCGCCTCGACCAGCGCGTCGCGGAACGTGTTCAGGTAGAGCACGCCCACCACCAGCACGGCGAGCGCAGCCAGGTTGAGGAACAGGATGCGCCGGGTCAGGCTGGAGAAGATGTAGTGGCCGAGCAGGCGCCGCAGCGAGACGACCGCCCTGGACAGGAAGCCCCGGACGGCGCGGCCGCGCCTGATGGCGGCCGCCACCGGCTTCCTGATTTCGACTTCCACCGCCATGAACGGCGTGGCTCCCCGGCTGCTACGCTTCGCGGAAGCGGTAGCCCACCCCGTAAAGCGTCTCGATCATCTCGAAGTCCTCGTCGACGGCCTTGAACTTCTTGCGCAGCCGCTTGATGTGGCTGTCGATCGTCCGGTCGTCGACATAGACCTGCTCATCATAGGCCGAATCCATCAGCGCGTCGCGGCTTTTTACGACGCCGGGACGCTGAGCCAAGGAATGCAGGATCAGGAATTCGGTCACGGTGAGCGTCACCGGCTCGCCCTTCCAGGTGCAGGTGTGCCGCTCCTGGTCCATGACGAGCTGGCCGCGCTCCAGCGATTTCGTCTGCTGGTTGGGCTGCTTGGCGGCGGCCTCGCGGGCGCTGGCGCGGCGCAGCACGGCGCGCACGCGCTCGACCAGTCACCGGCAGGTCGGTCTTCTGCCTCAGCCGGCGCAGGAGTTCCATGCCGTCCATGCGCGGCATCTTGATGTCGAGGATGGCAAGGTTCGGCGGACGGGCCGCCAGCCCTTCGAGCGCGGAGGCTCCGTCGGTGTAGGTTTCGACGCGATAGCCTTCCGATTCCAGCGCGATCGAGACCGATGTCAGGATGTTCCGGTCGTCGTCGACAAGCGCAATAGTCGCCATTTCGTGTGGCTCCCTCATGAGGCGGGCGTCCCTTCCTGCTTCAGGACGCGCTATTGGCGTACAAATTGGGTACAAATTGTGGCACGGCTTTCCCGCCATGTCACACCGCGACGACGGCGTGCGTTCGCTTTTTCCCCGACAGCCGCGCCGGTGGAAACGGATTATAAACGATTAAAAAAACTTTCAAAATTTTTAAATCGATTAATCGTTTGAAATATATTCGTTTTTCTGTTTGGAGCCGTTTCTGTCCCGATGCGGCCGGGAACACGAACAATTGAGGATCGTATGAAGGAAATCGGCATGCGCAACGCGGCGCGCGGACTGGACGCCGCCGGCCTGGCCACCACCGGCACCGTTCGCTACAACCTCCTGCCGCATCTCCTTTACGAGGAGGCGTTGCGGCGCGGCGAGGCCGGTCTGACGGCGCATGGCGCGCTGCTCGCCGGCACCGGTGCGCACACCGGCCGCTCGCCGAAGGACAAATACGTGGTGCGCGACGCCGCCACCGAGCGCGAGGTCTGGTGGGCGAACAACCAGTCCATGACGCCGGAAACCTTCGACCGGCTGCTGGAGGATTTCCGGGAGCATGCGCGCGAGCGCGATCTCTATGTCCAGGATCTGCTGGGCGGGGCGGATGACGGCCATCGCCTGCCGGTGCGGGTCGTCACCGAACTGGCATGGCATTCGCTGTTCATCCGCAACCTGCTCATTCGTCCCGAGCGCGACGCGCTCGCCGGTTTCGTGCCGAGGCTGACGGTGATCGACCTGCCCTCCTTCCAGGCCGATCCGGCGCGGCACGGCTGCCGCTCGGGCACGGTCGTCGCCATGGATCTCACCCGTATGATCGTGCTGATCGGCGGCACGGCCTATGCAGGCGAGATGAAGAAGTCGGTCTTCACCGTGCTCAATCACATCCTGCCGGCGCACGGGGTGATGCCCATGCATTGTTCCGCCAATGTCGGCCCGGAGGGCGACGCGGCGATCTTCTTCGGCCTTTCGGGCACCGGCAAGACGACGCTGTCGGCCGATCCGGAGCGGATCCTGATCGGCGACGACGAGCATGGCTGGGGTCCGGAGGGCGTATTCAACTTCGAGGGCGGCTGCTACGCCAAGACCATCCGGCTCTCGGCCGCAGCCGAGCCGCAAATCCATGCCGCCGCCTGCCGTTTCGGCACGGTCCTGGAAAATGTCGTGATCGACGCGGACGGCATTCCCGATTTCGACGACGAATCGCTGACCGAGAACACCCGCTCCGCCTATCCGCTGGATTTCATCGCCAATGCCTCGGAGACCGGGAGGGCCGGGCATCCGAGGAACATCGTCATGCTTACCGCGGACGCCTTCGGCGTCATGCCGCCGATCGCCCGGCTGACGCCGCAGCAGGCGATGTACCATTTCCTCTCCGGCTACACGGCCAAGGTCGCGGGGACGGAGCGCGGCGTCACGGAGCCGCAGCCCGAGTTCTCCGCCTGCTTCGGCTCGCCCTTCCTGCCGCGCCATCCTTCCGAATACGCCAACCTGCTGCGCGACCTGATCTCGCGGCACGGCGTCGATTGCTGGCTGGTCAACACCGGCTGGACCGGCGGCGCCTACGGCACGGGCAGGCGCATGCCCATCCAGGCCACGCGCGCCCTGCTTGCCGCAGCACTTGACGGCTCGCTCGCCGGCGCGGCCTGCCGCACCGATCCCAATTTCGGCTTCGCCGTCCCGATCGCCGTCCCGGGCGTGGATCCCGGCATCCTCGATCCCCGCGCGACATGGGCGGACCCGCTCGCCTATGACCGCCAGGCAAGGAAGCTGGTGGGCATGTTCGCCGCCAACTTCGCCAAGTTCGAGGACCATGTCGACGCCGGCGTGCGGGGCAGCGCGCCGCAGCTGCGCGAGGCGGCCGAATAGGCGGCTCGCTCCCTTCCCCCCCCCCCGGGGGGGCGGCCGCGACCGGGCCCTTTCCTTTCAGGCCTCGAAGCGGCATGACTTGCGGTCATGGCGAGCGACGACAGCATCGAGATCGCGCCCGGCGCGACGATCTCTCCGGAGGATTGGGAGGAGAGCTTCATCCGCGCCTCCGGGCCGGGCGGACAGAACGTCAACAAGGTGGCGACCGCCGTGCAGTTGCGCTTCGACGCGCGGAACGCGGCGGGACTGGACGAGGCCGTGCGGCACCGCGCGCTGCGGCTCGCCGGCCAGAAAGCCACGAAGGATGGCGTGATCGTCATCGAGGCCGACCGTTTCCGCACGCAGGAGCGCAACCGCGCCGATGCCCGCGAGCGCCTGGTCGCGCTGCTGCGCAAGGCCGCCGAACCGCCTCCGCCGCCGCGCAAGAAGACGCGGCCGACGAAAGGATCCGTCGAGCGCCGCCTCAAGCACAAGGCCGGCCGCTCCACCGTGAAGCGGCTGCGCGGGCGCATCGACTCGGAATGATGCCGGCACCTTTGATTTTGCCGCCATGGCGTCTACATCTGCCGTTGTTCGTTTGAAACTGGAGACCGACGCATGGGCATTTTCGATTTCGTGAAGGAGGTCGGCAAGAAGATCGGCATCGGGGACGACGAGCCCCCGGCGGCCGAGCAGGTCAAGAAGGAGCTGGACGTCCATAAGCTCGGCACCGAGAACGTCGACGTGACGGTGAAGGGCGATACGGTGGTGTTGAAGGGCGTGGTCGACGACCAGTCCGTTTTTGAGAAGGCGATCATCGCCGTCGGCAACACGCTGGGCATTTCGAAGGTGCAGGCCGACGAGTTGAAGGTTGCCGCGCCCGATCCGGCCGCGACGCCCGACCAGAACGCGGCCGCCGCCGCGCCTGCCAAGGAGCCGGTCTTCTACACCGTCAAGAAGGGCGACAACCTCTGGAAGATCGCAGAGGCGCAATATGGCAAGGGCCAGGGCGCAAAGAACAAGCTGATCTTCGAGGCCAACCGGCCGATGCTGACCCACCCGGACAAGATCTATCCCGGCCAGGTGCTGCGCATCCCGGATCTCGCCAAGGCCTGACGGCCCGTCTCACGCGCTCCCTGCGAAGCGCGACGGCGCATACGGCGCGAGCAGCGGATCGCGCCGGTCGCGAACGATCTCCTCGGCCGCGAAGAGGCCGAGGGCGGGCGCGAGTGTCATGCCGGAATGCGTGACGGCCAGATAGAGGCCGTTCACGGCGCGGCCGACAGCCGGAAAGCCGTCCTTCGGCGTGGGGCGGCGGCCGACCGTATGGAAGTCGAGCTGCAGCGCCTCGCCGCCCTTCAAGGCCGCTTTCAGCGTCTCGAAAAGCGCGCCCGCTGTCGCGCCTTCGTCCGCGCCCGGGTCGCCGCCGCCGAAATCCGCGCCCGCAATGACCCGTCCCCCGGCGGTCTGGCGCATGTGCAGACCGGGCGCCAGCACGATCCCGTTCAGGATTCTCGCATGCGGGCGGGAGTGGACGATAAGGCCCGGCGGCGTGTCGAGCACGAATTCCACGCCGACCAGCGCCGCGAGCCGGCCGGTTGCGATGCCGGCCGCCAGCACGATCTCGTCCGCGTCCCACGTCGCGGACGCCGTGACCGCGCCGGTCAGGCGGTCTCCCGAGCGGGCGAACGCCACCACCGGATCGTCGATGACCAGCCGCGCGCCATGGCGTTCGGCGTCGGCGAGGAGCGCGCGCGCCGCCGCCACGGGCTCGGCCATGCCCTCTTCCGCCGCGAACAGCGCCTCCTCGGGCAGGTCGCGGACGTTCGGCTCCAGCCTCGCCGCCTCGTCGCGGCCGATCGGCCTTATGTCGTAGCCCCATGCCGCATGGAGCTTGCGGTAGGCCTCGCGCTCCGCGTCCGCCATGTCGAGGCAAAGCCCGCCGGTCCAGGCGAGCGGCAGGCCGGGCACTTCTCCGGCAAGGCGGGTCCATTCCCGCAGCGAGCGCTGGCGCAGATGGAAATACGGCTCCGGATTTCCCCAGCTCGCATTGAGCCACGCGAAGGACGCTGCCGTCGCCACGCCGCCCGCCTGCGCGGCTTCGAGCACGGTCACGTCGGCGCCGGCTTTCGCCAGATGCCACGCGATCGACGCGCCGATGATGCCGGCCCCGACCACGACCACGCGCTTCTTCGCCTTCATGAAACTGCTCTTTCATCCTTTCGCCGTGTCTCGCGGGTGCGGCCGGCTACACGTTCACTTTACCATGTTCCGTACACCGCGGCAGACACAAGAAACCCCTGCCAACATCGGGAGCCGGCACTATATGGGGGAAATGACGTAAGGGAGCGAGTTCAGCCATGTCGTCGCGCAACCCTGTCTTGAGAGGCGCCGCAGCAGCGGTTATGGTCGCGTTCGCCGCGCCGGGCGCGGCAGCGGCAGATTGCGGCGCGGTGCCGGCACCGCTCGTGGATTGGCGGGATTGCAGCAAGGTAAACCTGATGCTTTCCGGCAGCGCGCTGGATGGCGCGGACCTGGCGGATGCGGATTTGAGCTATACGGATCTGCGCAACTCCAGCCTCGCCGGTGCGCATTTCGAGAAAGCGGCGATGATACGCTCCTCTCTGGCCGGCTCCACCGCGGCCGGAGCCGTCTTCGACCGCATCGAGGGCTACCGGACGGACTTTACCGGCGTCGTCGCGCCGAAGGCGTCTTTCGCCAGCGCCGAATTGCAACGCGCCGACTTCTCGCGTGCCGATCTCACCGGTGCGAATTTCGCCAAGGCCGAGCTGGGGCGCGCCGTCTTTGACGGGGCCGTCATAACCGGCGCCCGTTTCCCCTACGCGAACCTGGCGCGGGCACATCTGGCGGCGGCGCGGTTCGAGGGACCGCTCGACCTCCAGAACGCCTTCATGCTGCTGACCCGCATGGAAGGCCTCGACCTCAGCAAGGCCAAAGGGTTGGCGCAATGGCAGCTCGACCAGGCCTGCGGGGATTCCGGCACGAAGCTGCCCGCCGGCCTGAAACCTTCCGCCAACTGGCCCTGCGACGCGGAATAGCACACGGGGCGTCTTTCCGTTCGACACCCGCGGGCCGCGCGTCTATAGAGCCGGCCTTCCACGGATCGTTCCTCATGCCAGAAACCATCGAAGAGGCGGTCTCTCGCCGCCGGACCTTTGCGATCATCGCGCACCCGGACGCCGGCAAGACCACCCTGACGGAGAAGCTGCTGCTGTTCGGCGGCGCCATCCAGCTCGCCGGCGAGGTGAAGGCCAAGAAGGACCGCATCCAGACGCGCTCCGACTGGATGAAGATCGAGCGCGAACGCGGCATCTCCGTCGTCACCTCGGTGATGACCTTCGAATATGGCGACCACGTCTTCAACCTTCTCGACACGCCGGGCCACGAGGATTTCGCCGACGACACCTACCGCACGCTGTCGGCGGTCGATTCGGCCGTCATGGTGCTGGACGCCGCCAGGGGCATCGAGCCGCGCACGCTGAAGCTCTTCGAGGTGTGCCGGCTGCGCGACATCCCTATCGTCACCTTCGTCAACAAGATGGACCGCGAGGCGCGCGACACCTTCGAGATCCTCGACGAGATCGAGGCCAAGCTGGCGCTGGACGCCGCGCCGATCACCTGGCCGATCGGCCAGGGCCGCACCTTCGCGGGCACCTATCACCTCGCCGAAAACGCGGTGCGCCGTTCCGACGAGGAGGCCGAGCGCACGCCGGTGAACGGGCCGGACTCCAACCGCGCGGCCGGGCTGCTGCCCGAAAACGAGCGGCAGGCCTTCGTCGAGGAGCTGGAACTGGCGCGCGAAGCCGGCCGGCCCTTCGACCTGAAAGCCTTCCGCGAGGGGCATCTGACTCCGGTCTATTTCGGCTCGGCGCTGCGCAATTTCGGCGTGCGCGACCTCATCGAGGCGCTTGGCGCCTACGGGCCGGCGCCGCGCGACCAGGAGGCGGACACGCGCATCGTCCGCGCGACCGAGGAGAAGATGACGTCCTTCGTCTTCAAGATCCAGGCCAACATGGACCCCAATCACCGTGACCGCATCGCCTTCGTGCGCGTCTGCTCGGGCAGGCTGCAGCGCGGCATGAAGGCCAAGCTCGTACGCACCGGCAAGCCGATGAGCCTGACGGCGCCGCAGTTCTTCTTCGCCCGCTCGCGCATCACCGCCGACGAGGCCTTCGCCGGCGATGTGGTGGGCATTCCCAATCACGGCACGCTCAGGATCGGCGACACGCTGACGGAGGGCGAGGAGATCCTGTTCCGTGGCGTGCCCAATTTCGCGCCCGAGATCCTGCGCCGCGTCCGCCTCGGCGACGCGATGAAGGCCAAGAAGCTCAGGGAGGCGCTGCACCAGATGGCGGAGGAGGGGGTCGTCCAGCTCTTCACGCCGGAGGACGGGTCGCCCGCCATCGTCGGCGTGGTCGGCGCGCTGCAACTCGACGTGCTGAAAGAAAGGCTCAATGTCGAATACGGCCTGCCCGTCGATTTCGAGATGGCGCGCTTCTCGGTCTGCCGATGGATCTCTGCGGAGACCCCGCTGGAGCTTTCGCGCTTCATCGAGGCGCATCGCGGCGACATCGCGCGCGACCTCGACGGCGATCCGGTGTTCCTCGCCCCGCACGAGTTCGGCCTGAACTACGAGGCCGAGCGCTGGAAGGCGATCCGCTTCGAGGCGGTGAAGGACTATCAGGTGCGCGAGGCCGCCTGAATACCAGCGCGGCGGCCTGGATGAGGCGCTTGTCCGCGCCTTGGGCCAGCTTTGCCGTTGAAGCCCCCGGAGCTTCGCTCTAGGAGTGCATCCGGTAGGCTTGTCGGGGGACTTGATGGAGCGTCGGACGCCGGCTGCGACGGCGAAATTCTCGGAAAGCGCGAAGGATGCCCGCGCGGTCGCCGTCGCCGGCGTTCCGCTTGAGCTGGCCGGTTCCGTGCTGACGGTCGATCTCGGCGCGCTACGCGAGAATTACCGGATGCTGCGGGCCCGCCTTGGCGGCGCCGAATGCGCCGGCGTGGTGAAGGCGGACGGCTATGGGCTTGGCGCCGTGCCGGTCGCGCGGGCCTTGCAGGCGGAAGGATGCCGCAGCTTCTTCGTCGCGCATGCCGCGGAGGCGCTGGACCTGCTGCCCGCCCTGTCGGGCGATGCCCGCGTCTTCGTGCTCAACGGCCTGCCGCCGGGCGCAGAAGAGCCTTGCGCGGCAGCCGGTGTCATTCCGGTCCTCAACAGCCTCGAACAGGTCGCGGCGTGGGACGGCGCGGCGTCGCGCAGGGGCGAGCGGCTGCCGGCGGCGGTCCAGGTCGACAGCGGCATGTCCCGCATGGGGCTGCCGCCTTCCGAGGTCGCCCTGCTCGCGGCCGAGCCGGCGCGCCTGGAGCGGATCGACGTGGTGCTGGCGATGAGCCATCTCGCTTGCGCCGACGAGCCCGGAAATCCGGCGAACCAGGAGCAGCGCGCCGCCTTCGAGCGCTTGCGGACGCTGTTGCCGGCGGCCCGCACCTCGCTGGCGAATTCTTCGGGCGTCTTCCTGGGGGGCGCCTATCGCTACGATCTGGCACGTCCGGGCGCCGCCCTCTACGGCATCAACCCGACGCCGGGCTTGGCGAACCCGATGCTTCCGGTCGTGCGCCTCCAGTCGAAGGTTCTGCAGACCCGGGAGATCGGCGACGGCGTCGGCATCGGTTACGGCTATGCCTCGCGCGCCCGCGCCGCCATGCGGCTGGCGACCGTCTCGCTCGGCTATGCCGACGGCTGGCAAAGGCGCGCCATGGGCGCTGCCTTTCACAAGGGGGTGCGGCTGCCTTTCGCCGGGCGCGTGTCGATGGACAGCATCATCCTCGACATCACCGCGCTGCCGCCCGACACGCTGCATGCGGGCGATCTCGTGGATCTGATCGGGCCCGAGCAGACCGTCGACGATGTCGCCGCGCTGGCCGGCACGATCGGCTACGAGGTGCTGACCAGCTTCGGCCCGCGCCTGCACAGGCGCTATCCCGACAGCCCATCTGGATTGGAGGTGCCATGAAAGTCCTGATTCTGGGCAGCGGCGTCGTCGGCGTCACCAGCGCCCACTATCTCGCCGAGGCCGGCCACGAGGTCACCGTGGTCGACCGCCAGCCGGGACCTGCGCTGGAAACCAGCTTCGCCAATGCCGGCGAGGTCTCGCCGGGCTATTCCTCGCCCTGGGCCGGCCCCGGCGTGCCGGTCAAGGCGATCAAGTGGCTCCTGATGACCCACGGGCCGCTTGTCGTGCGCCCGGCGTTCGATCCGCATATGTGGTCGTGGCTGATCAAGATGCTCGGCAATTGCACGGCCGCGCGCTACGCCGTCAACAAGGCGCGCATGGTGCCGATCGCCGAATATGCGCGCGACCGGCTGCGCGAGGTGCGCGCCACCGCCGGCATCGCCTATGACGAGCGCAGCCAGGGCACGCTGCAACTCTTCCGGACCGAGAAGCAGCTCAACGGAACCGGCGGCGACATAGACGTGCTGAAGCAGTTCGGCGTGCCCTACGAGGTGCTCGATCCGGCCGGCTGCATCGCTGTCGAGCCCGCGCTCGCCCATGTCAGGGGCAAGTTCGTCGGCGGCCTGCGCCTGCCGGGCGACGAGACCGGCGATTGCCAGATGTTCACCGAGCGGCTGGCCTCGCACGCGGCCGGCAAGGGCGTGGTCTTCCGGTTCGACACCGACATCGAGAACATCCTCGTCGAGGGCGGCCGGGTTGCCGGCGTCGCCACCTCGGCGGGGGTGCTCAAGGCGGACGCCTATGTGGTGGCGCTGGGCAGCTATTCGCCCATCATGCTGCGCAAGATCGGCATCGCGGTCCCCGTCTATCCGGTCAAGGGCTATTCGATCACGGTGCCCATCACCGACGCTTCGGGCGCGCCGGAATCGACGGTGATGGACGAGACCTACAAGGTGGCGATCACCCGGCTGGGGGATCGCATCCGCGTCGGCGGGACGGCCGAGATATCCGGCTACGACCTCACGTTGCGCACCGCGCGTCGCGCCACGCTGGAGCATTCCGTCGGCGACCTGTTCCCGAAGGGCGGAGACCTGACCCGCGCCAGCTTCTGGTGCGGCCTTCGGCCGATGACCCCGGACGGGCCGCCGATCATCGGCGCCACGAAGTTCGGCAATCTCTACCTGAACACCGGGCACGGCACGCTGGGCTGGACCATGTCCTGCGGCTCGGGGCGGGTGCTGGCCGACATCGTCTCCGGCCGGAAGCCGGAGATCGACGCCGCGCCGCTTTCCATGGCGCGCTACGGCTGACGGATCCGCCGCGTTGCGGGACGCGGCGGCCTCGTCATTCGAAGAGATGCCGCTCCCGCTCCACCGCGTCGGCGATGAAGGCCGCCACCGCGCGGATGCGCGGAACGCCGCGCATGGATTCGTGATAGACCAGCCAGTAGGCGCGGCGGATGCTGGGGACCGCGTCGATGGTCACCAGCTCCGGCATCGCCCGCGCGATGAAGGTGTGCAGGATGCCGATGCCCGCGCCCGAGCGCACCGCCTCGGCCTGGCCGAGCGCCGAGGAGATCATGAAGCCGGCGTCCCAGCCGGCCGAGAATTCGGCCGCATAGTCCAGCGAGGATGCCACGACCAGATCCGGCACATATCCCACCAGCCGATGCGTCGCGAGGTCTTCCCGCCTGCGGGGCAGGCCGTGCTCCCGCATATAGGCCCGCGCCGCATAGAGGCCGAGAGAATAGTCCACCAGCTTGACCGCGACGAGCCGGCCCTCGCCCGGCCGCTCGGTGGTGATGGCGATGTCGGCCTCCCGTCGCGACAGGGAGAAGAAGCGCGGCACCGGAACGAGCTGCATCCTGAGCTCGCGGTGGCGCTCGACCAGTGCGCCGAGGCGCGGTGCCAGGAAGCCGACGCCGAACCCGTCCGGCGCGCCGACGCGCACGGTGCCGGACACCTGCCCGTCCTCCTCGGCGATCTCGGCGCGGGCGGCCAGCATGTCGGTTTCCATGCGCTCGGCGACGGCGAGGAAGCGCTCGCCGGCCGGCGTCAGCTCGCTTCCCGTCGTGGTGCGCCGGAAGAGCTTTGCCTTCAGGCTCTCCTCCAGCGCGGCCACCCGGCGCGAGACGGTGGCGTGGTTCAGTTCGAGCCGCCGCGCAGCGCCCAGGATCTGCCCGGCCCGGGCGACCGCCAGGAAGATGCGCACGCGGCGCGGATTGGGTGCCATCCGGGTCTCGAGGAGCTTCATGGGGTGCTCTCCAGCAGGGGCCAAGGTTCGTCTACAAGGGTTCACCCTAGTCGTAGTCGAGGCGGCCTCGGGGTGCAACGAGGCCCGGTTCCGGGCTCCGAAGTGTTGCGAAGGGCTAATAATCCGGAACGCAAAATTCATGTTACGTGCAATGTAATTATAACCTTCAGATCAGAGTAAACGCGAAGTTAGGATTTACAGATCATTCTCATACTGAGGA
>JAFKJW010000058.1 GCA_017305925.1 Hyphomicrobiales bacterium
GGCGCAGCGCAAGCACCTGCAATCCTTCGTCGATCGTTTCCGCGCCAAGGCCTCGAAGGCCCGGCAGGCACAGTCGCGCATCAAGGCGCTGGAGAAGATGAAGCCGATCGCGGCGATGATCACCGACACCGTGCGGCCCTTCTCCTTTCCCGAGCCGGCCAAGACGGCGGCCTCGCCGATCATCGCGCTGGACGGCGTCAATGTCGGCTATGCGCCCGGCCGCCCGATCCTGAAGCGCCTGTCGCTGCGCATCGACGCGGACGACCGCATCGCGCTGCTCGGCGCCAACGGCAACGGCAAGTCGACCTTCGCCAAGCTGCTCTCGGCCCGCCTCAGGCCGGAAAACGGCACGATGACGGTGGCGCCCGGCCTGAAGGTCGGCATGTTCGCCCAGCACCAGCTCGACGCTCTCAGGCCCGAGGAGAACGCCTACGAGCATGTGCGGCGCTTGATGCCGGAGGCGCCGGAATCGAAGGTGCGCGCCCGCGTCGCGCAGTTCGGCCTGACGACCGAGAAGATGAATACGCCGGCCAAGGACCTGTCCGGCGGCGAGAAGGCGCGGCTTTTGATGGGGCTGTCGGTCTTCGAGGGGCCGAACCTGTTCATCCTCGACGAGCCGACGAACCACCTCGACATCGATTCGCGCGAGGCGCTGATGCATGCGCTGAACGATTTTCCGGGTGCCGTGATCCTGATCAGCCATGACCGCCACCTGATCGAGGCGACGGCCGACCGGCTCTGGCTGGTCAAGGACGGGTCGGTGAAGAGTTTCGACGGCGACATGGCCGACTACCGCCGCGAGATCGTCGGCAATGTGGACGACCGGCGCGAAAGGCGCGAAGCCGACAAGGCGTCGAAGGCCGACCGCCGTCGCGAGGCCGCGCAGCGGCGTGCCGCGCTGGAGCCGCTCGCCAAGCAGATCAAGGCCACGGAAGCGCTCATCGAGCGCCTGCGCAAGCGGCTCGACGGCATCGAGGATCAGCTTGCCGACCCGACGCTTTACGAAAGGGACCCGAAGGCCGTGACGCAGCTTTCGAAGGAGCGGGCGGACCTCGCCGGCCAGCTCGCCTTGCATGAGGAGACGTGGCTGTCGCTGTCGTCGGAATACGAGGAGGCGATGGCGGACTGATCGCCATTGCCGTCCGCCGGCTCAGTTCCGCGAAGCACCCCTGCCCCAGCGCGGCGGCGGAGGCTGCGAGTTCGGATTGGCGGGCGGATCCCCGCGCCGCCGCCGGCGCGCCACCACCAGGCCGATGAAGCCGACCGCCATCAGCGCGAAGCCGGCGGGCTGCGCCCGGCGGTCGAGCGGCGCGGCCCCGGAGCGCAGTTCGACCTCGACCGAGCGCATGTCCATGTCGTCGACGTCGCCCTGGCCGACCGTGAACTTGTAGGTGCCCGGAGCGACCGGATCGATCACGCCCGCTTCCGCCCGGTAGATCCGGTCCTGCGACTGCGGACTGCGCTGCCGGCTGACCGAATCGGCGAACGACATGGCTTTGGCGAGAACCGTCCGCCCGTCATGCGAGACCGTCATCGTCAGCACCGCCCGGGCATTCTCGAAGGCCGGCGCGCCGAGCGTGGTCAGGTCCACCAGCACGCGCACCGGCGCGTCCGAGCTGCCGAGATCCGCCTCGAACGGTTTGAACCCGGAAGCGCGGTCGTAGACGGGCCAGCTTCCCAGTTCCTCGCCGGAAAAATTGTTGGCGTACCACGGATAGAAGATGCCGAGGGCGGCACCGGCGAGCAGAAGCAAAAGGAAGAAGCCCCGCATCAGGCCTGCCGCTCCCAGCGGCGGTCCTCGGCCTGCTGCCAATAGGTGACGCTGTGGCCGGCCGTCTTCATGTGCTTCCAGTGGCGGCGTGCGGCTTCCAGCTGGTCGGCGTCGTGCCCGTCGAACAGGAAGACCGCCCGCTCATAGGCCGAAAGGTCGGGCGGCGAGGCGCCGTCCACGACGAAGCGTATCCTGGCGTCGTTGGCGTTGCCCTCCCCCGTGGTCAGCAGCACCGGCTGGTCGGCCGGATGCGGATCGCGGTCCGTGCCGTGCGCCAGGAAGGAATCGTCTCGCCAGGTCCACAGATGCGCATCGAGCGCGTCACGCCGCTCCTCGGTGCCGGACTGGACGACGACATTCCAGCCGCGCTGCAGGCTCTTCTCCAGCAGCGGCGGCAGCGCTTCCTCGAGCGTCGATTGCGTCAAGTGATAGAAGAGGACCTCGGTCATCGTCACTTTTCATAGTGATCGCGCACAAGGCGGTCCAGAAGGCGCACGCCGAAACCGCTCGCCCAGGAGGGGCTGATGTCGGAGTTCGGCGCATTCATGGCGGTACCCGCTATGTCCAGATGCGCCCATGGCGTGTCCTTGACGAAGCGCTGAAGGAACTGCGCGGCGGAGATCGCGCCGCCGTAGCGCCCGCCGATGTTCTTCATGTCGGCGTTCTTGCTGTCGATCAGCTTGTCGTATTCGGGCCCGAGCGGCATGCGCCATACTTTTTCGTGCGTCTCGTTGCCGGCCTCGATCAACTGGCTTGCAAGCGTATCATCGTTGCTGAACAGGCCCGCATGGTGCTGGCCGAGCGCGACGATGATCGCGCCGGTCAGCGTGGCGAGATCGATCATCACCTTGGGCTGCAGTTTCTGCTGGCAGTAGGTCATGGCGTCGGCGAGCACGAGGCGCCCTTCCGCGTCGGTGTTGAGCACCTCGATGGTCTGCCGCGACATCGACGTGACGATGTCGCCGGGGCGCTGCGCGTTGGCGTCGA
Organism: Hyphomicrobiales bacterium; assembly: GCA_017305925.1. Taxonomy (GTDB): domain Bacteria; phylum Pseudomonadota; class Alphaproteobacteria; order Rhizobiales; family Rhizobiaceae; genus Arvimicrobium. Next base: position 2,759 of record JAFKJW010000058.1, read on the forward strand.
CCATGTTCTCGACGCAGCCGATGACGCCCACCACGTTGGCCTTCGCCTTGCGGGCGGCGATCGCATGCATGGCGCCGACCACGGCGGCGGCCCCGCCGACGTCGCCGCGCATGTCTTCCATGCTGGAGGCGGGCTTCATGGAATTGCCGCCGGTGTCGAAGACGACGCCCTTGCCGACCAGCGCCACCGGCCTGTCGCCCGCCCTGCCGCCGTTCCAGCGCATGACCACCAGCCGCGGCGGCCGCACCGACCCCTGCGCGACGCCGAGCAGCGCGCCCATGCCGAGCTTGCGCATCTCCTTCTCGCCGAGCACCTCGACCTTGACGCCGAGCGAGGACAGACGCTCCGCGCGCTGCGCGAACTCGACGGGGCCCAGCATGTTGGCAGGCTCGTTCACCAGGTCGCGCGCGAGATAGACGCCCGCCGCGAGCCCCTCCATCGCCTCGAAGGCCTTTTCGGCCGCGGCATGCCTGGCGCAGCGGATCGTCAGCGCGACCGGGCCCCCGGCCCGCGCCTTGTCGTCCCTGGTCTTGTAGCGGTCGAAGCTGTAGGCGCGCAGCGCCGCCCCCAGCGCGAGACCCGCGGCCGACCGCGGGTCGACGGCCTTGTCGCCGGCGAGCTCCACAACCACGTCGATTCGCGCGGCGCCGCGCAGCGCGGCGTAGATCGCCCCGCCCAGCCGCATCCAGCCATACTCGTCGAGTTCGTCAGGCCCGCCGGTGCCGAGCACCAGAATCCTGTCGAGCGGCGACCCCGCCGGCGCCACCACGTCCACGGTCGCGCCGAACTTGCCCGAAAAATCCGCGACACGGATCGCCCGCTCCAGCTGCTGCCCCTTGTCGAGCGCCTTCGCGGTCTTGGCGAGCCCGTTCTCCGGGCCGGTCAGGACGACCGCCGCCCCTTCGCGCGGCGCGCCGATTGCCGCAAATCTGACCGAAAGACGATCTTTCATGCCGTGATCCGTTTGTTCTTCCATTCGTCCTGCCCTTGCCACCGCAACACGCCACGAAGATCAAGGCCCCTGCAACGGACATCGTTAATCCCATGCAAACATTGAGACATCGGCGGCCAAAAGTCGCGTTCCCAGATGGCGCGGAGCATGTATTAACCACGTTCCTTGGTCTTTTGTTAGGGTAAGATCCCGACAATTTGCCATAAGCTGGACACGCTGCTCGGGCATCCGATCTGGAAAGCTGTTGTGCCGGGAGTACCGGCACACTAGAGCCTGTCACGAAATCCGAAGAAAGGCTCTGATTTGCACGACAAGGCAGAGAGAACACCGACGCCCGTTCGATGAAGCTGATTGAACGCTACATATTCCGCAGGGCGTTCGTGGTGTTCGCCGCGGCTCTCGGCTGGACGCTCGCCATCGTCTGGACCACCCAGGTGCTGGAGCGCATCGACCTGGTGACGACCAACGGCCAGTCGGTCCTCGCCTTCCTCGAGCTGGCGACCCTCATCATTCCCTCGGTGGCGCCGATGGTGATGCCCTTCGCCGTGGCCATCGGCGTCGCGCACACGCTTTCGGTGATGAACACCGACTCCGAGCTGGTGGTGATCAACGCCTCCGGAAGCTCGCGCGCCTCGATCATCAAGCCGATGCTCCTGATCGGCCTCGGCGTCAGCATCGCCTCCTTCGCGGTGGACAACGGCATCGACCCCTATGCGCGCCAGCACGCGCGGGAAATGGTCGCGGCGGCACGCGCCGACCTGCTTTCGTCCGTCATCCAGGAAGGCACCTTCCGCCGCGTCGAGAAGGGCGTCTTCCTGCAGGTCGGCGAGCGGCGACCGGACGGCCTGCTGGGAAGCATCTTCATCGCCGATTCGCGCGATCCGCAGATCGATCTCGTCTATTATGCCAAGACCGGCGCCGTCACCAATATCGACGGCCGCAACCTCCTTTTGATGAGGGAGGGCGTGGTCCACCGCAGGCCGGCGGGCCGGGAAGTCTCCGTCGTGCGGTTCGACAGCTACGCCTTCGACCTGTCCCTGCTCGCGCCGGAGGATCAGGCGGTGATGCTCTTCCCCAAGGACCAGACGCTGGGCTACCTGATGGAGCCGGACCGGAACGACTGGTTCTTTCAGCACTATCCGACCAAGTACCGGGCCGAATTGCACCGCCGGCTCGCCGACTGGATGTACCCGCTGGTGTTCTCGCTGATCGCGCTCGCCGTGGCGGGCGACGCACGCTCGCACAGGGAGGCGCGGGTGCATCCGATGCTGACGGTGCTGACGATCGCGCTGCTCGTCCGCTGGGCCGGCTTCGGCGCGGCGAACGGGGCGGAAGGCAATCCCGGCCTCGTCTGGGCGATCTATGGCGTGCCGCTCGTCACCATGGCGGTCTGCGCCTGGTTCATCCGCACCAACCGGACGCTCGAACTGCCGGTCGCGCTCACCGAGCGGATGCTGGGGCTCGTCGCGCGCCTTCTCCAGCAGGTCGCGATGTGGCGGCGCCGGCTGCTGCGGCAGTCGGCCGACGCCGGGGAGAGCGCATGATGGGCTGGACGCTCGGCAGCTACATCTTCCGGCGCTACGCCATCATCACGACCTGGATGTTCGTCGGCACCTTCGCGCTGATCTTCATCATCGACTTCGCGGAATTCTCCAGCCGCATGTCGTCGCTGCCCGAGTTCACCTTCCCGCGGGCCCTGGCGGTCATCGCGCTGAGGGTCCCGATGTTCATGGTGCAGACGGTGCCCTTCGTCGCGCTGTTTTCCGCCATGGCGGTGATGATCGCGCTCAACCGGCGCTCCGAACTGGTGATCGCCCGGGCAGCCGGGATCTCCGTGTGGCAGCTTCTCATGCCCCTGAGCATCGGCGCCTTCGTGTTCGGCCTCTTCATGATCTTTGTGTTCGATCCGATCGCCGCGAACGGCCTTGCGCGCTCGGAGCTGGCCGAGGCCGACATGAAGAGCGCGGACTCCACGAAGGCGGGCGACCTCGTGCCGTGGCTTCGCCAGAAGGCCGACGGCGTCGACACCATCGTGGGCGCCAAGGCCACCCTCAATCGCGGCATGGAGCTGGCGGACGCCAGCTTCTTCCGCATCGGCAAGGATGGCGACATCGCCGAGCGGCTCGATGCGCGGCGCGCCTATCTGCGGGACGGCTACTGGGAGCTCGTCGACGTCGACCGCTATACGGGCAACACGCACGAGGCGGGCATAAAGACGATGAGGGTCCCGACGAACCTGCGCGAGGAATTCGTGCAGGACAGGCTCGCGAGGCCCGAGACGATCCCGCTCTACGACTTGCCGGAGAAGATGCGCGTGGCCGAATCGTTCGGCGTGAGGGCCAACGCGTTCGGAATGCAGTTTCATTCCCTCGTCGCCCTGCCGCTTCTGCTGGTCGCCATGACGCTGATCGCGGCGACGGTTTCGCTGCGTTTCGCGCGGCTGGGGCAGTCCGTCTCCCTGATTCTGGGTGGCGTCGTGGCGGGGTTTCTGCTTTATGTCGTCTCGGTGCTGGTCAAGGCGTTCGGCAACTCGGGGATCGTTCCTCCCGTCGTCGCAGCGTGGTTTCCAGTGATCGTGGCAGTCTTGCTGGGGGTGACGCTCCTGCTTTATCGAGAGGATGGCTAGTGGGCTGCTCGCTCGCTCCGAATCGTCGGCGCAGTCAGCCCGTGCTCCTGGCCGGGGTCGCGGCGCTTGCGCTTGCCGCCGTCCTGTCGGCACCGCTCGCGCGCGCCCAGAATTTCGGGATCGAGCAATCCGTCCCGGCCAATTCCCAGCTCCTCCTCCAAGCCGACCAGCTGATCTACAATGACGACGAGTCGACCGTCACCGCCGCCGGCGGCGTGCAGATCGGCTACGGCGGAAATCGCCTCGTCTCCGACAAGGTCGTCTACAACCGCAAGACAGGCCGCCTGCTGGCGGTGGGGCGCGTCGAGCTCATCGACAGGAACGGCACGAAATTCTATGCCGACCAGATCGATGTCACGGACGATTTCGGCGACGGCTTCATCAACACGCTTCAGGTCGTGACGACCGACAAGACCTATTTCGGGGCGGAGAGCGCGGAGCGCCAGGGCGGCGTGCTGACGAAATTCCACAACGGAATATATACGGCTTGCGAGCCGTGCGAGGATAAGCCCGACAAGGCGCCGATCTGGCGGATCAAGTCGAAGACGATCATCTGGAACGGCAAGACCAAGATGATCCGTTTCGAGCGCCCGCGCTTCGAGATGTTCGGCCTGCCGATCGCCTTCGTTCCGGCTTTCGAGGTTCCCGATCCGTCGGTGAAGCGGAAAACGGGCTTCCTGATGCCCGGCATATCCTATGATTCGAAGCTCGGTTTCGGCGCGACCATCCCCTACTACCTCGCCCTGTCGCCGACCTACGACGTGACGCTCGAAGGCACCTATCATTCGAGCCAGGGCTTTCTCGGGGAGGCCCAGTGGCGCCAGCGCTTCAACAACGGGCAGTACAATCTCAAGATCGCCGGCATAGACCAGGGCGGCTCCGAGCATTTCGACGCCAACACGGTCGACCGCAAGCAGGACGGCTTCCGCGGGATGGTCGGCTCCAAGGGCGAGTTCGCGCTCAACCCGCGCTGGAATTTCGGCTGGAACCTGATGACCCAGACCGACAAGGACTTCGCCCGGTCCTACGGGATCGGCGGTTTCTCGGATTACGTATTCCGCAACGAGATATATCTCACCGGCCTCAACGACAGGAACTATTTCGACCTGCGCGCCATGAAGTTCAACGTGCAGGAAAATATCCTGGACTCGTCCTCTGCGGCACGGGACGGCAAGCAGCCCTGGGTGCTTCCCTCGCTCGACTATTCCTATACGCCGGACGAGCCCGTCGCCGGCGGAGAGCTCAATTTCGATCTCAGCGCGCGGACCATCTACCGCTCGGAGGAGGACGTGGCGCTCGGCGCTCCGGTCGTCCGCGGCGTCGAAGACACCAACAGCCGCATCACCGGCGAGGCGGAATGGCGCCGCTCCTTCATCACCGAAGGCGGGCTCGTCGTCACGCCGCTGCTGCATCTGAGGGCGGACGCGGCATACAACGACATGTCCATGGAGTCGCAGGCCGACATCCAGCGGATGGCGCAGCTCCTGAACGTCCAGGCGGACGTGCGCTCCTCTCTCTACCGCTACATGGCCACGGCCGGGCTGGAGACGCGCTGGCCGGTGTTGTTCTCGACCACCAGCTCGACCCATGTCCTCGAACCGGTCGCGCAGATCTTCGTGCGGCCCGACGAGCCCGATGCCACCCGGCTCGGCCTCGTGAACGAGGATGCCCAGAGCTTCGTGTTCGACGCCGCGAACCTCTTCGACCGCGACAAGTTCTCCGGCTACGACAGGATCGAGGGCGGCACCCGCGCCAATCTCGGCCTGCGCTATTCCGGCTCTTTCGACAATGGCTGGACGACCAACGCGATCTTCGGGCAATCCTACCAGCTCGCCGGCCTCAACTCCTTCGCGACGCCGGACCTGGTGAATGTCGGCGCCTATTCGGGGCTGGAAACCGACGTCTCGGACTATGTCGGCATGATGGGATTCGGCACGCCCTTCGGGCTTTCCGCCTCGCTCAGCGCCCGCATGGACAAGGACACGTTCGACCCCCGCCGCACGGAGGTGCGCGCGGCCTACAGCGGCTCGCGCTTCTCGATCTACGGCAAATACGCCTTCATCGACGCGCAGCCCCTCTACGGCCTCAATGTCGATCAGGAGGAAGTGTCCGGCGGCGCATCGGCCAAGATCGGCGACAACTGGAGGATCTTCGCCTCCGCGACCTTCGACGTCCGCAACAGCGTGGTGCTCAGCAACAGCGCCGGCTTCTCCTACAACGACGAGTGCTTCGGTTACCTGCTCACCTTCACCCAGTCGCGCAACCGCCTGACCGGCGAGGAAACGCAGAGCATAGGCTTCAACCTGTCCTTCAGGACGCTGGGAGACATCGGCTCGGGCGGCGCGATCTGATCCGAATGAGCGGACCGGACATGCTTTTGCCGCACGGGGATGGCAGGGGACGGACCTTCGGCTCGAAATGAACAGAGGATCGCGATGATTTCGGCGCGAACGCTTGGATTTGCAGCGGCATTGGCCTTGACCGCCGCTTTCTCACCGCTTCCGGGCGGGTTCGGCACGGCACAGGCCGTGGCCAGCGAGATCAAGTACCTGGTCAACAATGTCCCGATCACGAGCTACGACATCCAGCGCCGCGCCGCGTTCATCCGCCTGCAGCACGCGAAGGCCAGCGCCGCCGACCAGATGATCGAACAGACGCTGCGCAACCAGGAGATCGCCCGGCTGGGGATCCGGGTAAGCGACCAGGAAGTGGATCAGGCCTTCGCGAACTTCGCCAAGGGCAACAAGCTGACGCCGAGCCAGCTCAACCAGATTTTTGCCAAGTCCGGCGTGACCACCCAGCATTTCAAGGATTACATCCGCGCGCAGATGGGCTGGAGCCGGGCGCTGGCGTCGCGCTCCCGCGCGGAGGGCACCGGCGGGATCACGTCCGAGCAGCAGGCGGTCCGCAAGATGATGCAGAAGGACGGCCAGAAGCCCAAGGCCACCGAATACATGCTGCAACAGGTCATCTTCGTCGTGCCGAAGGGCGAGCGCGGCAGCCTTCTCGCCAAGCGCAAGCGCGAGGCCGAGGCGATGCGCCAGCGCTTCCAGGGCTGCGACAGCACCCGCAGCTTCGCCAAGGGACTGATCGACGTGACCGTGCGCGATCTCGGCCGGGTGCTCGAGCCGCAGCTTCCCAGCGACTGGGCGGAGCCGATCAAGAACACCAAGACGGGTGGTGCGACCATCGTGCGCGAAACCGAGCGCGGCGTCGAGTTCATCGGAATTTGCAGCGCGCGCGAGGTGTCGGACGACCGTGTCGCGCAGCTCACCCTCCAGGCGGAGGCGAGCAAGGGCGCCGACAGCGACACGGCCCAGAAGCTCAGCAAGACCTATACGGAAGAGCTGCGCAAGAAGGCGAAGATCGTGCAGCGCTGACGCAAGGGCGCGCAGCATCATGGCCAGCTTGGACGGCCTGCCGCCGCTCCGGGAGGTGATCGAGCGGCACGGCCTCGGCGCGAAGAAGGCGCTCGGCCAGAATTTCCTCCTCGACCTCAACCTCACCTCCAAGATCGCGCGGGCGGCCGGCGACCTGACGCAGGCGACGGTCATCGAGGTCGGGCCGGGACCGGGAGGGCTGACGCGGGCGCTGCTCCTCAACGGGGCGCGCAAGGTCGTCGCCATAGAGCGCGACGAGCGATGCCTGGCGGCGCTGGCCGAGATTTCGGCGCATTATCCCGGCCGGCTCGAGGTGATCGCGGGCGACGCGCTGAAAACGGACTTTTCAGCCCTGGCGGCCGGCGGGCCGACCAGGATCGTCGCCAACCTCCCCTACAATATCGGAACGGAGCTTCTGGTCCGCTGGCTGACGCCCGCCGCATGGCCTCCCGGATACCTGTCGCTCACGCTGATGTTCCAGCGCGAGGTGGCCGAGCGCATCGTGGCGCAGCCGGGCAGCGGCGCCTATGGCCGTCTCGGCGTGCTCGCCGGCTGGCGCTGTGCGGCGAAGATCCTGTTCGACGTGCCGCCGCAGGCCTTCGTCCCGCCGCCGAAGGTCACGTCTTCGGTCGTGCATCTCGTGCCGCGTCCGCAACCGCTGCCCGCCGACGCGCGGCGGCTCGCCCGCGTGACCGAGGCCGCCTTCGGCCAGCGCCGCAAGATGCTGCGCCAGAGCCTCAAGCCGCTCGGCGGCGAAGCGCTGCTCGCAAAGACCGGCATCGACCCGACGCGACGCGCAGAGACGCTCTCCGTCGAGGAGTTCGTGCGCCTCGCCAATGCTCTGTAAGGTGGCCTGAACGGGCGCTGATGGAGTTTTCGGTGCGTCCTTCGAGGCTCGCTTCGCTCGCGCCTCAGGATGAGGACGATCGGCGCTCGAACTCACGACGCAGTGGGCTCGAAGCGCCCTGCGGTCCTCATCCTGAGGCGCGAGCCCGCAGGGTTCTTGACGGAAGACGATAACTTCGGCGGGCGAGCCTCGAAGGACGCACCCGAACACATGAGCCAAGCCTGACCGCCGGCGTCAGTCCACATCCTCGTCCAGAAGCGAGGAGACGAACTGGAACAGGCCGGGACGGCGGTCGCGGCGCAGCCGCTCCGCCGTGACGATGGCGCGGACCTCCGAGAAGGCGCGGTCGAGATCGTCGTTGACCACCACGTAGTCGTATTCGCGCCAGTGCTCGATCTCCAGCTTGGCATTGGCCAGCCGCCGCGCGATGACGGCGCTCGCGTCCTCGGCGCGGCGTTGCAGGCGCGTCTTCAACTCGGCCATGGAGGGCGGCAGGATGAAGACGGAGACGATGTCGCCGCGCATCTTCTCCTTGAGCTGCACCGCGCCCTGCCAGTCGATGTCGAAAAGCATGTCGCGCCCTTCCGCCATCGCCTGTTCCGCCGGCTTGCGCGGCGTCGCGTAGAAATTGCCGTGCACCTCCGCCCATTCGAGCAGTTCCTGGTTGTCCTTGAGGAACTCGAACTCGGCGCGGGACCGGAAATGGTAGTGCACGCCCTCGATCTCGCTGCCGCGGCGCGGCCGGGTGGTCACGCTCACCGACAGCTCGAAGCCGTTGTCGCTTTCCAGGAGGTTGCGCGCGATGGTCGACTTGCCCGCTCCGGACGGGGAGGAGAGCACCAGCATGAGCCCTCTGCGGGCGATGCCCTCGTCTGCCTGCGCACGCGCCATCGCCTACTCCAGATTCTGAACCTGCTCCCGGAACTGATCGACGACCGATTTCAGCTCCAACCCCGCCGCCGTCACCGAAGCGGCATTGGACTTGGAGCACAAAGTATTCGATTCGCGGTTAAATTCCTGCGCCAGGAAATCCAATTTCCTCCCGACCGCGCCGCCGGACGCCAGCAGGGAGCGGCCGGACGCGACATGCGTCCTCAGGCGGTCGAGCTCCTCGCGGATGTCGGCCTTGGTGGCCAGGAACGCCGCCTCCGCATGCAGCCGCGCCTCGTCGAGGCCGGCCGAGACGTCCATCAGCAGCCGCACCTGTTCCGCCAGGCGCTCGCGGATCGCCTTCGGATCCCGCGACGGATCGGCCTCGGCCTGCGATGTAAGCGCCTCGATCCGGTCCAGGAGCCCGGCAAGGATCGCTCCCAGGGCCCCGCCCTCGGCGCGGCGGGCATTCTCCAGCGCGGCCAGGACCTCCCCGAAGGCCGACAGGATGGCGCCGTCCAGCGCGGCGCGCTCCTCCTCGGTCTCGACCGCTTCCGGGACATCGAGCACGCCGCGCAGCGCCAGCAGGCCGTCGGCGCTCGCCGGCGCGCAGCCGAAGCGCTCCTCCAGCCGCCGTGCCAGCGCCGCCAGATCGCCGAGGAACGCCTCGTTGACCACCGGCTGCGTCTGCGCCGACCGGCGGGCCAGCGCCAGCGTGGCCTGGAAATTGCCGCGCGAAAAACGCTTCTGCAACGCCTGCCGCAAGGCGGGCTCCAGACGCTCGAGCCCCGGCGGCAGCCGGAAACGCGCCTCCGCACTCTTGCCGTTGACCGACTTGACCTCCCAGGCGATCTGCGCGCCGTCATGGTCGGCGGCGACGCGCGCGAACCCCGTCATGCTCTGCAAAGCCATCGCGCCCCATCCCCTCAGGCAAATCTATTCGGCGTCCGGATCGTCCCCGTCGTCCGGAGTTCCCTGCCCGGCCTTCTTCTTTTCCGCCGCGCGCCACCGCGCGACATTGTCGTTGTGCTCGTCGAGCGTCTTGGCGAAGACGTGGCCGCCGGTTCCATCCGCGACGAAATAGAGGTCGTCCGTCTGCGCCGGGTTTGCCACGGCTTCCAGCGCGGCCCGCCCCGGATTGGCGATTGGCGTCGGCGGCAGGCCGTTGATGACATAGGTGTTGTAGGGCGTCTGCTTCTTCAGGTCCGACTGGGTGATCGGCTTGTCGGCCGGTTTGCCCTTGCCGCCATAGATGCCGTAGATGACGGTCGGGTCCGATTGCAGCCGCATGTTCTTGTTGAGGCGGTTGACGAAGACGGACGCCACATGCGGCCGCTCCGACGCGATGCCGGTTTCCTTCTCCACGATCGAGGCCAGGGTCACGAACTCGTTGATGTCGGCGATGGGCAGGTCGGATGCGCGGCTGTCCCAGATTTCCTTCACCAGCGCCTTCTGGTCGGCGATCAGCTTGTTGACGATGTCCTCGCGCTTCGTGCCGCGGGTGAAGCGCTGCGTGTCCGCCGCGAGGCTGCCTTCCTCGGGAATTGTCGCGGGCATGTCGCCCGAAAGCAGGTCGCTGGCGCGGATACGGTCGAGCGCCTGCTCCACCGTCAGGCCCTCGGGAATGGTCAGCGAATAGAGGATGGATTTGCCGCTCTTCAGCACGTCCATGATCTCACGCATGGAAGCGCCGGCCTTGATCTCGTATTCGCCGGCCTTCATCGTGCCGCCGCCGCCGAAGGCGCGGCTGCCCAGGAGGAAGATGCGCGCGTCGGTGATCAGCCCGCGGCGCTCCAGCAGGTCCGCGATCTCCTGCACGCCGGAATTGGGCTTGACCAGCACGGTCTGGTTCGTGGTCGACGGTCCCGGCGCCTCGAAGGCGCTCTTGCCGAACCAGGCCACGGCGAAAGCGGCGAGCGTGGCGACGAAAATCAGGGAGACGAGGAAATTCAGGAACACCACGAACTGACTGCGCGAAGCGCGCGAGCGCTTCGCCGGCGCGGCCACCTTGTCCTTCGCAGGCGCGGGGTTCTCCGCAGGCCTCTCCACAGGCTGCGCGGGCGCCGGATTTCCGGCTGCCGGCTGCGTGGAGGTCGCAGCCTCCGGCACCTCCGCGCGGCGTCCGAAACTCCCTGGGCGATCCGATTCAAGCGTCATACTGCAGGCGCTTTCCATTTTTCCGGAGCATCGTCGCCGTTCCAGGCCGGCGCAGACGCTCTCTCATTTCCTTCATGCAGACCGGTACGGGAAACACGGCGCGACACTTCCCGGGACTGCCCGATACCCGGCGCACAGTATCGGCGAATATGGCAAAAATCACGCCGGCTGCGCCAGGCCAGGCAGCCGTTTCAGCCTTCGTAGCGCCGGAAGACCAGCGATGCGTTGGTGCCGCCGAATCCGAAGGAATTCGACAGCGCGACATTGATCTCGCGCTTGCGCGGCTTGTGCGGCACGAGGTCGATGGCGGTCGCGCGCTCGGGATTGTCGAGGTTGATCGTCGCGGGCGCGATGTTGTCGCGAATCGCCAGCACCGAGAAGATCGCCTCGGCCGCACCGGCCGCGCCCAACAGGTGGCCGATGGAGGATTTCGTGGAGGACATCGAGATTTTGGATGCGGCGTCGCCGACGAGCCGCTCCACCGCGCCGAGCTCGATCGTGTCGGCCATGGTCGAGGTGCCGTGCGCATTGATGTAGTCGACGTCCGACGCGGCGATGCCCGCGCGCTTCAGCGCCGCGCTCATGCAGCGGTAGGCCCCGTCGCCGTCCTCGGCCGGGGCGGTGATGTGGTAGGCGTCACCGGTCAGGCCGTAGCCTGTGACCTCGGCATAGATCTTCGCGCCGCGCGCCTTGGCATGCTCCAGCTCCTCCAGCACGAGCACGCCGGCCCCCTCGCCCATGACGAAGCCGTCGCGGTCGCGGTCATAGGGACGCGATGCCTTTTGCGGCTCGTCATTGCGTGCGGTCGAGAGCGCGCGGCAGGCGGCGAAACCGGCCATGGAGAGGCGGTCGATCGGCGCTTCCGCCCCGCCGGCCAGCATCACGTCGGCATCGCCGAACATGATCAGCCGCGAGGCGTCGCCGATGGCATGGGCGCCGGTGGAGCAGGCGGTGACGACCGCGTGGTTGGGGCCTTTCAGGCCATGGCGGATCGACACCTGGCCGGAGACCAGGTTGATGATGTTGCCGGGAATGAAGAAGGGGCTGATGCGGCGCGGCCCGCGCTCCTTCAGGAGCAGCGCGTTCTCTGCGATGCCGGCGACGCCTCCGATGCCCGAGCCGATCATCACGCCGGTGGCGTGTTGGTCGGCGGCGGTCTGCGGCTTCCAGCCCGAGTCCGCCAGCGCCTCGTCCGCCGCGACGATCCCGTAGAGGATGAAGTCGGCGATCTTGCGCAGCTCCTTCGGCTCCAGGAAAGCCTCCGGATTGAACGTGCCGTTGGAGCCGTCGCCGCGCGGGATGATATGCGCGATCTTGCAGGCAAGATCCTCGACCTCGAAGGTCGTGATCTTCCGGCAGGCGCTCCTGCCGGTCAGCAGTTCGCGCCAGCCGTGCTCGACACCCACACCGAAGGGCGAAACCAGCCCGAGACCTGTGACGACGACGCGTCTCACGCCCTTCTCCCCTGCCGCAGGTGCCGCGGACCGAGGATCAGGCGGAAGCCTTGTCGATATACTTCACCGCGTCGCCGACGGTCAGGATCGTCTCGGCGGCGTCGTCCGGAATCTCGACCCCGAACTCCTCCTCGAACGCCATCACGAGCTCGACGGTGTCGAGGCTGTCGGCGCCGAGATCGTCGATGAAGCTGGCCGCTTCCGTGACCTTGTCGGCATCGACGCCGAGATGTTCGATCACGATCTTCTTCACGCGCTCTGCGGTGTCGCTCATAAGGGCATCCTCGTCAAAATATCAGTCTCATACTTCGTTATCCGGCCGGTCGCGGACGATCAAGCCATAAGATGGTCCCGCCGGCCGCCGGACGCCCGGGAAAAAGGCACCGGACCTCGTTGCCGAGGCGCCTTACACGAATTTTCCCGTCCGTCCAAGGCAAATCCGGCCATCCACAAGGCAATCGGAAAGGCGGCGCGCGGGGGCCCGCCGGCCCCTCCTACACCATGGCCATCCCGCCATTCACGTGGACGGTCTGGCCGGTGATGTAGGCGGCCTCGTCGGAGGCCAGGAAAGCGACGGCCGCGGCCACCTCGACGCCCGTTCCCATGCGCTTCATGGGGATGGCGCCCATGATGGCTTCCTTCTGCTTGTCGTTCAGCTTGCCGGTCATGGCCGACTCAATGAAGCCCGGGGCCACGCAGTTCACCGTGACGTTGCGCGACGCGATCTCCTGCGCCAGCGACTTGGAGAAGCCGATCATGCCCGCCTTCGCGGCGATGTAGTTGGCCTGTCCAGGATTGCCGGTGACCGCCACCACCGAGGTGATGTTGATGATGCGGCCGTGACGGCGGCGCATCATCGGATGGGTGAGCTCGCGCGTCAGGCGGAACACCGCGGTCAGGTTGACCTCCAGCACGTCGTCCCAGTCGGCGTCGGACATGCGCACGAAGAGGCCGTCCCGGGTGATGCCGGCATTGTTGACGAGGATGTCCACGCCTTCCAGCTCCGCTTCCGCCTTCTGGCCGAGCGCCTTCACCGCGTCGCGATCCGACAGATTGGCGGGAAAGAGCTTTACGCGGTCGCCGAGCTCGGCGGCCAGCGCTTCGAGCTTTTCGGTGCGCGTGCCGTGCAGGCCGACGGTTGCGCCCTGCCCGTGCAGGACCCGCGCAATCGCCTCGCCGATACCCCCGGTCGCGCCGGTCACAAGGGCCTTGCGGCCGGTCAGATCGAGCATCGTCTCTCCTTCATGTCTCAGGACTGTCGCCGATAGACATCGCGGCGGTTGCCGATTTTCAGAACCAGTATGACGACCTTCCGGTCCCGGATTTCGCAGATTATCCCGCAATCGCCAACACGATATCTCCAATACTCGGCCAATGGTCCGGAAAGCGCCTTTCCGAAAGGCCGGGGATCGTCGGAACCGGCGATGCGTACCTCAAGCAGGTCTCGGATGCGCTTGCGTGCTGCCGGATCGAGCTTTCGCAGCGCCTTGGCAGCCGACTCCGCGTACTCAATCGTCCAGGTCACGCCAGGCTTCCTCGGACTTCAGAACTTTTTCCTCGCCGCGCCCGATCCGTTGCGAGACCTCAGCCGCGAGGTAATAATCCTCGACGTCCTCCAGCCCGCGCTCGATGATCTCGCGCAGGTAAAATGCCTTGCTGCGCGAGGTCCTTGCAGAGAGCGCGGCGAGGCGCTCCTCGATTTCGGGGGACAGTCGGATCGAGGTCGGCATGGCGCGCTCCGTGAATACATGTATTCACGTACGTCGGACGCCGACTCCGTTCAAGTCGAACCTACTCATCGCAGCGCCGCGAGCGCGGCGTCGACATCGGCGGGCGTGCCGATCGCGGCGGTGGCGGTCTCCCTGCTGATGCGGCGCGCGAGGCCGGACAGGACCTTGCCCGAGCCGACCTCGTAGAGCGTCGTCACGCCGTTGGCGGCGAACCACTCCACCGTCTCGCGCCAGCGCACCCGGCCCGTCACCTGCTCGACCAGCCTTCCGGCGATCTCCTGCGGATCGGTGAGCGGCGCGACGGTGACATTGGGGACGAGCGGCACCACCGGCGCCTTCATGGAAACCTTCGCCAGCGCCTCGCGCATGGCCTCGGCCGCCGGCGCCATCAGCGCCGAATGGAACGGCGCCGACACTTGCAGCATCAGCGCCCGCTTGGCACCCTTCTCCGTGCAGAGCCTCGCTGCATGCTCGACCGCCGGCTTCGTGCCGGAGATGACGAGCTGGCCGCCGCCATTGTCGTTGGCGATCTGGCAGACGCCGTCCGAGCCGGCAACCACCTCGGCGCAAGCCGCTTCGACGGCCTCCTGCTCCAGGCCGATGATGGCGGCCATGGCGCCGGCACCCACCGGCACCGCCTGCTGCATGGCGCTGCCGCGGATGCGCAGGAGCCGCGCCGCATCGCCTATGGAAAAGGTGCCTGCGGCGGCGAGCGCCGAATATTCCCCGAGCGAATGGCCGGCGACATAGGCGACCCTGTCCTTCAGCGAGAAGCCGCGGGCCTCCAGCGCGCGGATCGCGGCCATCGACACGGCCATCAGCGCCGGCTGCGCGTTGGCGGTCAGCGTCAGCGTCTCCTCGGGGCCCTCCCACATCACCGTCGACAATTTCTCGCCCAGCGCCGCATCGACTTCCTCGAAGACGGCCCTTGCCTCCGGAAAGGCGTCGGCCAGATCCCTGCCCATGCCGACGGCCTGGCTGCCCTGCCCCGGAAAGGTGAATGCGATCGACATCGGCGTGCGTTCTCCAGCAATACTGCACGCGTGTTGCGCGGAGCCGACAGGCGAGTCAAGGTCCGCCCATTGATCGGTACCGTAACGTACGGTACGGTTTTGTGTTGCTCAATGCGCGCTTTGGTATTAATGACGGACCGTCGGCCGCAGCCAGATCGCCAGTCGCCGTATTCTGAGGAAAACCCATGCCCGCATACCGCTCCCGCACGACAACCCACGGCCGCAACATGGCCGGCGCCCGCGGCCTCTGGCGCGCCACCGGCATGAAGGACGGCGATTTCGGCAAGCCGATCATCGCCGTGGTGAACTCCTTCACGCAGTTCGTACCCGGACACGTCCACCTGAAGGATCTCGGCCAGCTCGTCGCCCGCGAGATCGAGGCGGCCGGCGGCGTCGCCAAGGAGTTCAACACCATCGCCGTCGACGACGGCATCGCCATGGGCCATGACGGCATGCTCTACTCGCTGCCGTCGCGCGAGGTCATCGCCGACTCGGTCGAATACATGGTCAACGCGCATTGCGCGGACGCCATGGTCTGCATCTCCAACTGCGACAAGATCACCCCCGGCATGCTGAACGCCGCGATGCGGCTCAACATCCCGGCCGTGTTCGTCTCCGGCGGGCCGATGGAGGCGGGCAAGGCCGTCGTCCACGGCAAGATGCAGGCGCTCGACCTTGTCGACGCCATGGTGATGGCCGCCGACGACCACTATTCCGACGCCGAGGTGCAGGCGGTCGAGGAGAACGCCTGCCCGACCTGCGGCTCGTGCTCGGGCATGTTCACCGCCAATTCGATGAACTGCCTGACCGAGGCGCTCGGCCTCTCCCTGCCCGGCAACGGCTCGACACTCGCCACCCATTCCGACCGCAAGCGTCTCTTCGTCGAGGCCGGCCATCTGATCGTCGATCTCGCCCGCCGCTATTACGAGCAGGGCGACGAGACCGCGCTGCCGCGCGCCATCGCCACCAAGGCGGCGTTCGAGAACGCCATGGCGCTCGACATCGCCATGGGCGGCTCGACCAACACGGTGCTGCACATCCTGGCCGCCGCCTATGAGGGCGGCGTCGACTTCACCATGGACGACATCGACGCGCTGTCGCGGCGCATCCCGGTCCTGTGCAAGGTCGCGCCGGCCAAGGCCGACGTGCATGTCGAGGATGTGCACCGCGCCGGCGGCATCATGGCGATCCTCGGCCAGCTCGACCGTGCCGGACTGATCAACCGCGACGAGGCGACCGTGCACGCCGTGACGCTGGGCGACGCGCTCGACCGCTGGGATATTTCCCGCACCAACAGCGACAACGTGCAGACCTTCTACAAGGCAGCCCCCGGCGGAGTGCGCACCACGCAGGCGTTCTCGCAGTCGAACCGCTGGGCCGAGCTCGACCTCGACCGCAAGAACGGCGTCATCCGCTCGGCCGAGCATCCCTTCTCCAAGGACGGCGGGCTCGCGGTGCTGAAGGGCAACATCGCACTCGACGGCTGCGTGGTGAAGACCGCGGGCGTCGACGATTCCATCCTGAAGTTCACCGGCCCGGCCGTGGTCTACGAAAGCCAGGATGCCGCGGTGAAAGGCATCCTGTCGAACGAGGTGAAGGCGGGCGACGTGGTGGTGATCCGCTACGAGGGCCCGAAGGGCGGCCCGGGCATGCAGGAGATGCTCTATCCGACGAGCTACCTGAAGTCGAAGGGACTGGGCAAGACCTGCGCCCTCCTGACCGACGGCCGCTTCTCGGGCGGCACGTCCGGCCTTTCCATCGGCCACGTCTCGCCGGAAGCGGCCACCGGCGGCGCCATCGGGCTGGTGCGGCAGGGCGACATCATCGAGATCGACATTCCCAACCGCACGATCAACCTGAAAATCGGCGAGGCCGAGTTGGAAGAGCGCCGGCGCGAGCAGGACGCGAAGGGCTGGAAGCCCGCCGAGCAGCGCAAGCGCAACGTGACGACGGCGCTGCGCGCCTATGCGGCCTTCGCGCTCAGCGCCGACAAGGGCGCCGTGCGGCAGGTCCCGTGAGCGGGTCCGCCGGCTGGCGCCACATGGAAGGCGCCCCGAGGGACGGCAGCCGCATCCTGGTCACGGTGCGCTCCTCCGAGCAGGGCCCGGCCGAGGTGGACGTCGCCTACTGGGCGCGCGCCGATCAGTTCGGCACGGAAGGATGGCGCTCGGCCGATTCCCATCCCGGCCAGATCTTCGCCTATGCCGATCCGGAACTGAAATGCTGGATGCCGCTGCCCGGCGCCGGCGAGCCGGAGGGCAGCACGGCGCCGATGCCCGCGCCCTGGGACGGCGAGGATCCGCAGGAGCTCCACGGCTCGGGGATCTGAAGGAGAGAACGGCCGAAATTTCGGCCGTCCTTCCTCCTCGAGGCTCAGTTCAGCTTGAGGCCGGTCTTGCCCTTGATCCAGTCGATATAGCTCGACACGCGGGTGTAGACGTCGAACGCGTCGGCATGGCCGCACGGCGCTTCGGCGTCCAGCGGGCCCTCGCCCCAGCTCACCACACCGACCTGGGTGATCGTCCGGCCCTTCTTCTGGAACACCGGGCCGCCGCTGTCGCCCTTGCAGGCGGAGCGGGAATCGTCGGGAACGTCGGCGCACATCATGCCGGTCGACACCGCGTCCGATATGCCGTCGCCGATGCTCGCGGTCACGTCGTCGATCGCCTCGTGGCTCAGCCTCAGCCGGGCCGAGTAGTAGTTCAGGATCATGTTGAAATCCTGCGCATAGACCTTGCGGAAGCCGGCATTGCAGGCGCTGTTCGACACGAGGTCCACGTCGACCTGCATCAGGCTGTCGGGGAAGAAGCCGCCGTTCAGCATGCCCCAGCCCGTCACCGTCGCCTTGCCCGAATACTCCTCGGGCTTCTGCGCCAGCGATATCGGCTTCGCGTTCACCTTGCTCGACAGCTTGATGAGGCCGATATCGTCCTCGAACTGGTTGAGCGTCACGTCGAAATTCTCATGGACGATGAGCTGCGAGGCCTTGACGCGCTGGCCCTCGCCGAGATTCGAGGCGCCCACCAGGACGGTGATCTGCTCCGGCTTCAGGCGCTCGCCGTCATAGACGAGGCAGTGGGCCGCGGTGAGCACCCAGTTGGACGCGATCAGGCTGCCGCCGCAGAACTGCGCGCTGAGCTGCGATTCCGGGCTCTTGTCGAGGCTGTTGCTGACCAGAAGCGCCACCTGGAACGGATAGGCGCCCGGCTCGGCCACCTGCCCGCTGAAGACGCGGTCGCTCTGGCCGGCATTTTCCTGGAGCCAGGCCTTGCGTTCTTCCGGCACCGACTTGGCCGGAGCCGTCAAGCCCCGCGGCGTCATGCCCGCGTCCTGCGCGAAAAGACTGGAGGAAGAAATGGAAGCAGTCCCGGCAAGAAGAAGCGTTGCCGCAACCACGCGCATGCCGTGTCGTGTGATCAAGCTAACCCCCTATGGAAAGTGAGAATTCCCGTAGCCACCCCGGCTTGTCCGATGCCCGCAGCTTAAAGCGACATCGGCTGTCGCCGAAAGGCGTTTCTTCCTGCCGATCTGGTTATTTTTGCGGCGGGCGGTGATGGCCCTGCCGCGATGCTTGCATTCCGAGCCGCCAGCCTGTAAGAGCCGCCGCAATCTGCCGGTCCCAGTTGGGGGCTGAACGGAGGGCCGGAGGCTTGGCGCATCACGCGCGCGAAATCTCCGACACGGTGTGAAGAGTCGCACCGGCCTCCCGTGTCTCCGCTCTCGACCGTCTCGACATGCGCCTTTCTTCTCCTCCTGCGAGGATCAAGAGAAGTCGCAGAGGCTTAGCCGCTGGGCCACCGGGCAGAGACGATGAAACGAAGAAAGGCAAAGAGAAGCATGGCTCTCTACGAACATGTGTTCCTTGCCCGCCAGGATCTGTCGCAGCAGCAGGTCGATGCGCTTGTGGAAAACTACAAGGGCATCATCGCTGCCAATGGCGGTTCCGTCGGCCGGGTGGAGAACTGGGGACTGAAGTCCCTCACCTACCGCGTCAAGAAGAACCGCAAGGCCTATTACACGCTGATGGACATCACCGCGCCGGCAGCCGCCGTCAAGGAGATGGAGCGCCAGCAGGGCATCTCCGAGGACGTGCTGCGCTTCCTGACCATCAAGGTCGAGAAGCACGAGGACGGCCCTTCCGCGATGATGCAGAAGCGCGAGGAGCGCTCGGACCGCGGCGACCGCGGTTTCGGCGACCGTCCGGGCCGCTCTTTCGGCGACCGCGGCCCGCGTTCGTTCGGTGACCGCGACGACCGTCCGCCGCGCCGCGAGCGTACAGAAGCAGCAGGAGCGAGCGAATAATGGTCGACATCAACCAGATCCCGACCCGCCGGCCGTTCCACCGCCGCCGCAAGACCTGCCCGTTCTCGGGCGCCAACGCGCCGCGCATCGACTACAAGGACGTGCGCCTCCTCCAGCGCTACATTTCCGAGCGCGGCAAGATCGTGCCCTCGCGCATCACCGCCGTCAGCCAGAAGAAGCAGCGCGAGCTCGCCCAGGCGATCAAGCGCGCCCGCTTCCTCGGCCTCTTGCCCTACGTGGTGAAGTAAGCTTTTTCGCGGGCGGTCCGCCGCCCGCGATCCTCTCCGGCGGTCGGCGCCGCAGAGCAGAACAGAAATCCGAGCTGGGTGCGTCACGACGGACCCTAACTGCCGCGACAGGCAGGACAGCGAATTTTCGAGGGTGCCGCGGCACCTGTCTCGCTTCCCGTCCTGTCCCCCTACCCCCGCCCAAATGTGGGCGATATGGAGACCGACATGGAAGTCATCCTGCTTGAACGCATCTCGAAGCTCGGCCAGATGGGCGAGACCGTGAAAGTCCGCGACGGCTACGCCCGCAATTTCCTGCTGCCGCAGGGCAAGGCGCTGCGCGCCAACGAGTCGAACAAGAAGAAGTTCGAGGGCCAGCGCGCCCAGCTCGAGGCGCGCAACCTGGAGCGCAAGTCCGAGGCGCAGAAGATCGCCGAGCAGCTCGACGGCAAGAGCTTCGTCGTCGTGCGCACGGCCGGCGAGACCGGCCAGCTCTATGGCTCCGTCTCCACCCGCGACATTTCCGAGCTGCTGACCGCCGAGGGCTATACCGTCGTCCGCAACCAGGTGGAGCTGAACCAGCCCATCAAGACGATCGGCCTTTCCAACGTCGCGATCTCGCTTCATCCCGAGGTGGAAGTGACGATCACGCTGAACATCGCGCGCTCGCCCGAAGAGGCCGAGCGGCAGGCCCACGGCGAAACCCTCACCACGGCGGAAGCCATCTACGGCGACGACATCAACGAAAACGCGCGCCCGGACAATTTCTTCGATCCGAACGCCGAGGAGGCGGAGGGCGAATAAGCCCGCCAGCCGTCCTCTTCTGGACCAATCGACCCGGGCCAAGCGCCCGGGTTTTTTGTTGTTCTGGATTATTCACAGATGCGTTATGATGACACAGGATATCGTAAGTCCGCCTTAGTAGTCAGAGTTCCGCAATGAATATGTTCCTCGAACGCGTCGTAAGACGCCTGGTAAAGACTGGAAACCTGAAGATCACGGGCCCGGGCGGAGCGACGTGGACCTTCGGCGATGGAACCGGCGACCCGGTGCACATGCACATCAAGACGAAGCATGCCGAGCGCGCCATCACGCTCGACCCCAGTCTGGGGCTGCCGGAAGCCTTCATGGACGAGGAGCTCGACTTCCTCCAGGGCGACGTGCTGGCCTTCCTCCACACCGTCTACCAGAATCTCAGCCCGACCGGCTACGAGGCCTACGAGGCGCCCTGGACGCGCGCGGTGGAAGGCGCCCGGGTAGCCTTCCGGCGCCTCCAGCAGTTCAACACGCATGCGCGCTCGAAGCGCAACGTGCAGCGCCACTACGACCTCTCCGGCGAGCTCTACAAGCTCTTCCTCGACGAGGACATGCAGTATTCCTGCGCCTATTTCGAGCGGCCGGACGCGACGCTGGAGGAGGCGCAGCTCGCCAAGAAGCGGCACATCGCGGCCAAGCTGAAGCTGAAGCCCGGCCACAACGTGCTGGATATCGGCTGCGGCTGGGGCGGCCTCGCGCTCTATATCGCGAAATGCTTCTCCGCCGACGTGCTCGGCGTCACGCTCTCCACCGAGCAGCACGGCGTCGCCACGCAGCGCGCCCAGGCCGCGGGGCTGGAGAACCGCGTGCATTTCGAGATCCGCGACTACCGCGACATCAACGAGCGCTTCGACCGCATCGTCTCGGTCGGCATGTTCGAGCATGTCGGCGTCAACCACTACCGCACCTTCTTCGAAAAATGCGCGACGCTGCTCAAGCCGGACGGCGTGATGGTGCTGCACGCCATCGGCCGTTTCGGCCCGCCGACCGCCACGGCGGCTTTCATCCGCAAATACATCTTCCCCGGCGGCTACATCCCCGCTCTGTCCGAAGTCCTGCCGGCGATCGAGAAGTCCGGGCTCATGACGACGGACGTCGAGATCCTGCGGCTGCACTACGCCGAAACGCTGAAGAACTGGCGCGAGCGCTTCCTCGCCAACCGCGACAAGGCGAAGGCCATCTATGACGAGCGCTTCTGCCGCATGTGGGAGTTCTACCTGTCCGCCTCGGAAGCCGCCTTCCGCTGGCAGGACATGATGGTCTTCCAGATCCAGCTCACCAAGAAGAACGACGTGCTGCCGATGACGCGCGGCTATATCGAGAAGGCCGAAAAGTCGCTCGCCATGCACGAGATCGCCCATGGCGAGCCAATCGCCGACGACGCGCACGAGGCGCTGCCGAAGAAACCGGCGCAGAAGACGAGCCGCAGCCGCAAGGTGTCCGGCCGGAAATAGGACATCGCGCCGAAAAGTGGAAGCCGGCTCCCGGCTAAAGCGATGCGGAAGCAAACGCGACGGCGAATCGCCCGATCCGAAATCGGGCCGGTTCGCCGTCTTGTTTTGCACCTCGCGTTTTCCGGCCGCGGGGTGTAACTGCCGCCGACGTCCAGGGGAATGCGGATGACGGTCGTCCTCTATGTCGCGGCAGCGCTTGCCGAGATCGCCGGGTGCTTCGCCTTCTGGGCATGGTGGCGGCTGGACAGATCCGCGCTGTGGCTCCTTCCCGGCCTCTTTTCGCTTGCCCTCTTCGCCTGGCTTCTGGCCATGGTCGATTCGGCGGCGGCCGGGCGCGCCTATGCGGCCTATGGCGGCGTCTACATCGCCGCGTCCCTCGTCTGGCTGTGGCTGGCGGAAGGCGTGCGGCCGGACCACTGGGACATGATCGGCGCCGCGATCTGCCTGACCGGGGCGGCCGTCATCCCCGCCATGCCGCGCGGGGCCTGAGCCCATGGAACTGCCAGCGCCGCTTCGCGCCGCCGTCGACCGCACGCTGGAGGGCGTGCCGCTCGCCGACCTGCAACGCGCGACCCGCAGGCTGACGGAGCGCTATCGCGCCGAGACGCGCGACGGCACGATGCACCTCGACGACGAGCTGGCGATGCGCGCCTATCTCGCCGCGCGCCTGCCGGCGACCTATGCGGCGGTGCGCTCTGCCATGCAGGTGGTCGCTGCCGCCTGTCCGGACTTCTCGCCGCGCGCGCTCATCGATTTCGGCGCCGGTCCCGGCACGGCCCTGTTCGCGGCGGCGGATTGCTGGCCGGGCCTCGGCCGCGCCGCGCTCGTCGAGGCGAGCCCCGCCGCGCGGCATATCGGGCAGGCGCTGACCCGCGAGGCCCCGCTGCCGCCGGCGGAGTGGGTCGCGGCGGACATCACCGCCGCGACCGCCGTGCCGCAGCCGGCGGCGGATCTGGCGACGCTCTGCTACGTGCTGGACGAGTTGCCGCCGGCTGCCCTGCCCGGCCTCGCCGGCCGGCTGTGGCAAGCGACCGGCGGCGTGCTGCTCATCGTGGAGCCGGGCACGCCCGGGGGGTGGCGGCGCATCGGCGATCTGCGCGCCGCGCTCCTTTCCCTCGGCGCATATGTGGTCGCGCCCTGCCCCCACGCGCTGCCCTGCCCGGTCGTACCGCCGGACTGGTGCCATTTCTCGCGCCGCGTCGCCCGCTCGCGCATGCACCGGCTGGCGAAATCCGGCGACGTGCCATGGGAGGACGAGAAATTTTCCTACCTGGCAGTATCCCGGACGCCGCCTCCGGCCCGGGAGGCGCGCATCCTCGCCCCGCCGCGCACCGCCAAGGGTCATGTCACGCTGAAGCTTTGCACGCCCGAAGGGAAGCTTGCGCAACGCACCGTGAGCAAGCGCGACGGCGAATCCTACCGCGCCGCGCGAAGGCTGGACTGGGGCGATTCGCTCTGAGCCGGCGCCGCGTCAGGGCTTCGCCGGCTTGACGATCTCATAGGTGCAGGCAAAGGCGGCAGCCGCGACGCGATAGGTGTCGTCCGGATCGGCGGGCGCCTGGAGGATGGCGTCGCCGGGCTTCGCCACCATTTCCTCGCCCCACGGAGCCTTGAAGGTGAAGGTGCCGAGCTCCGCCGGGACGATGAAATACGCCATCTCGACGCCCTTCGGCGCAAATTCCCGCCAGCCCTCCGCGTCCGGGCCGGATCGCGGCTCGCCATAGCGCTCCGCGAACTTCGCCGCTTTCACCAGGATTTCCTCGTTGCCGGTCTCCGGGCAGCGGTTGCGCACGACCCAGTCTCCCGCTTCGGCAGGCTTGGAGGTGGTCTCCACTCCCTCACCCCTGATCACGGTGACGATCGTCTCGCCCGGCCTCGCCGGACGCGCGTCGACCGGCCTGGCCTTCCTCGCGACGCCGGTCCGGCCTTCGCTCTTCGCCGCGGCAAAGAGCGCGATCTGGTCTTTCATCGATTCTCCCGCCGCGCCGCTCACCGCCGCGCCCAGCATCAGGATCGCGGCCAGCAGGCGCATGATCGGTTCCTTTTTCAACGACCGCAAGATATGCGGCACGCATCCGGCATCTCGCAAGCCGCCTTGCAACGATTCTTCGTTCCTATTATGTTCCTGTTTGCCGGCCTGTCCGCGCAATGCAACAGGTCAACCGAAATCCGGGAGCCGGCGCCATCAAACTGTGCACAAGATGCCCGCCTCTGTGAATTGCGGGAAGTGACGGTGAAAGGCTCGTCGCCCATGGGCGCAATCTGGTAGTCCGGTCGGGGTTCGCAGGGGAAGATCATGGCCGAGGCAGCAAGACGACAGGGCGTGGCGGAGGTGCCGCTCCATCGCGAGGCGCCCAACAACATCGAGGCGGAGCAGGCCCTGCTCGGCGCGGTGCTGGTCAACAACGACGCCTTCTACCGCGTCTCGGATTTCCTGAAGCCAAGCCATTTCTACGAGCCGCTGCACCGAAAGATTTTCGAGGTGGCCGCCGAACTGATCCGCATGGGCAAGATCGCCACGCCGATCACGCTGAAAACCTTCCTGCCGGCCGACGAGAAGGTGGGCGACATCACGGTGGCGCATTACCTGGCGCGGCTCGCCGCCGAGGCCGTCACCGTCATCAACGCCGTCGACTACGGCCGCGCCATCTACGACCTGGCGACGCGGCGCGCGTTGATCACGGTCGGCGAGGACATGGTCAACATCGCCTATGACGCGCCCGTCGACATGGCGCCGCGCGACCAGATCGAGGACGCCGAGCGGCGCCTGTTCGAGCTGGCCGAGACCGGCCGCTACGACGGCGGTTTCGAGAGCTTCACCGACGCCGTGAAGACCGCCATCGACATGGCCAACGCCGCCTATATGCGCGACGGCCATCTCTCCGGCATCGCCACCGGCTTCCGCGACCTCGACCGGCGCATGGGCGGCCTGCAACCCTCGGACCTGATCATCGTGGCGGGGCGGCCGGGCATGGGCAAGTCGTCGCTCGCCACCAACATGGCCTTCCACATCGCCCATGCCTACGAGCCCGCCCCGCAGGCGGACGGAACGTTCAAGGCCGCGAGCGGTGGCGTCGTCGGACTGTTTTCGCTCGAAATGTCGTCGGAACAGCTCGCCACCCGCATCATCTCCGAGCAGACCGAGATCCCGTCCTCGAAAATCCGGCGCGGCGAGATCAGCGAAAGCGATTTCGAGAAGCTGGTCGCCTGCTCGCAGATGATGCAGAAGCTGCCGCTCTACATCGACCAGACCGGTGGCATCTCGATCGCGCAGCTCGCGGCGCGCGCGCGCCGGCTGAAGCGCCAGCGCGGGCTGGACGTGATCGTCATCGACTACGTCCAGCTCATGCAGGGGTCGAGCGCAAAAGCCTCGCAGAACCGCGTGCAGGAGATCACCGAGATCACCACCGGGCTGAAGTCGCTGGCCAAAGAGCTCAACGTGCCGATCATCGCGCTGTCGCAGCTCTCGCGCCAGGTGGAAAGCCGCGACGACAAGCGCCCGCAGCTCTCGGACCTGCGCGAATCGGGCTCCATCGAGCAGGACGCCGACGTGGTGCTCTTCGTCTACCGCGAGGAATACTACCTGAAGAACCGCGAGCCAAAACCCGGCTCCGAAGAATACATGAAGTGGGAAGCCGAGATGAACGAGGCGCGCGGCAAGGCCGAGATCATCGTCGCCAAGCAGCGCCACGGACCGACCGGCACCGTGCCCATGGGCTTCCAGGGCGAGTTCACGCGCTTCTTCGACCTCGCCGAGGACAGCCACCTGCCGGAGCGGTTCGAGTAGGTGATCCGCACATCTTCCGATATGTGGCCGGCAGGCCAGAGGGGGGTGCTTCTTCCCCACGTCCCCATGGCTAAACCCCGCCCCACCTTCATCTGCCAGGCCTGCGGCGCGGTCTCGACGCGCTGGGCGGGCAAGTGCGAGGCCTGCGGCGCGTGGAACACCATCGTCGAGGAGACGGCCGGCAGCGGCATAGGCGGCGGACCGGCCGGGCTGCGCTCGCCGCGCAAGGGGCGGCCGGTCGCGCTTACCAGCCTGTCGGGCGAGATCGAGGACGCGCCGCGCATCGCGTCCGGAATCGGCGAGCTCGACCGCGCCACCGGCGGCGGCTTCGTGCGCGGCTCGGCGCTGCTCGTGGGCGGCGACCCGGGCATCGGCAAGTCGACGCTGCTGATGCAGGCGGCGGCCGCGCTCGCCGGCCAGGGCCACCGCGTCGTCTATGTCTCCGGCGAGGAAGCCGTCGCGCAGGTCCGGCTGCGGGCGCAGAGGCTCGGCGCTGCCGCGTCTCCGGTCGAACTGGCGGCCGAGACCAATGTCGAGGACCTATTGGCGACGCTCCCCGAGGCCCGGCGGCCGGGCCGATTCGGCGCCCGGCACGGTCACGCAGGTGCGCGCCTCGGCCCAGGCCGTCATCCGCCATGCGAAATCCACTGGCTCGGCCGTGGTGCTGGTAGGGCACGTCACCAAGGAAGGCCAGATCGCCGGCCCGCGGGTGGTCGAGCACATGGTGGACGGCGTGCTCTATTTCGAGGGCGAAGGCGGCCACCACTACCGTATCCTGCGCACGGTCAAGAACCGCTTCGGACCGACCGACGAGATCGGCGTGTTCGAAATGTCCGACAAGGGGCTGCGCGAGGTGCCGAACCCCTCGGAGCTCTTCCTCGGCGAGCGCAGCGAAAAGGCGCCGGGCGCCGCGGTTTTCGCCGGGATGGAAGGCACGCGGCCGGTGCTGGTGGAGATCCAGGCGCTGGTGGCGCCCTCGCCGCTCGGCACGCCGCGCCGCGCCGTCGTCGGCTGGGACGGCGCGCGCCTGTCGATGGTGCTTGCCGTGCTGGAGGCGCATTGCGGCGTGCGCTTCGCCACCAACGACGTCTATCTCAACGTCGCGGGCGGCTACCGGATCACCGAACCGGCGGCCGATCTGGCCGTCGCCGCGGCGCTCGTGTCGTCGCTGACCGGGCTTGCCCTGCCTGCCGATTGCGTCTATTTCGGCGAAATCAGCCTTTCGGGGGCGGTGCGGCCGGTGGCGCACGCACAGCAGCGGCTCAAGGAGGCCGAAAAGCTCGGGTTCGGCCAGGCAGTGATGCCCAAGGGGACGGAAGACATGGCGGGCGCGCTCGCCGGCCGGTCGTTTCAACCCTCCACGCTTGCCGACCTCGTGGCGCGGATCGCCGGCTCCCGTCGCGGACGCGCGGACGAATGATGCGGAACTGCTTGGAGCGAGGCGTTTTCGATGCCGATCACACTGCTTGACGGAATCCTCGTCGGCTTCACCCTTGTTTCGGCGATGCTCGCGATGGTCCGCGGCTTTTCACGCGAGGTGCTCTCCATCGCCTCGTGGATCGCGGCGGCGGCGGCGGCATATTTCTTCTATCCGGCCGTCCTGCCCTATGTGAACCCGCATATCGACAATCCGCAGATCGCCATGATTGCGGCCGCGGCGGTCGTCTTCGTCGTCGCGCTGATCGTGGTGACGGTGATCACCATGAAGATCGCGGATTTCATCATCGATTCGCGGGTGGGCGCGCTCGACCGCACGCTGGGCTTCCTCTACGGCGCGGCGCGCGGCATCCTCGTCGTCGCCGTCGGCCTGATGTTCTTCAACTGGCTCGTCGGCACAAACCAGCCCGCCTGGATCGCCCAGGCCAAGTCGCGGCCGCTGCTCGAAAGCGTCGGCGGCTACATCCAGAACCTGCTGCCGGCCGATTCGGAGGAATCGATCCTGAAAAAGCTTTCCAAGGGCGGCCAGGACAGCCCGCCGGCGGACACCGGCAATGCCGACCAGCCGGCGACGGACGGCGGCGCGAACGGCACGGCCAATCCGCCGGCCGAGGACAACGCCAATCCGCCCGACGACGACGCGCCCGCCAACGACTGACGTAGGCGCGAACCGCCCCGCACGGCGATTTACGCATGGCGCGGACGCGCCGCTTGCCTTATATGACGGTTTTCCGGCACGAGACCCATCATGGCAGACGCGACTGACGTGCCCTCGGGCGAAGCGGACGACCATTTCCACGACGAATGCGGCGTGTTCGGCATTTTCGGCCGACAGGACGCCGCGGCGATCGTCACGCTCGGCCTGCACGCCCTTCAGCACCGCGGCCAGGAGGCGGCGGGCATCGTCTCCTTCGACGGCACCCAGTTCCATGTGGAGCGCCATGTCGGCCTGATCGGCGACACCTTCACCAGGCAGTCGGTGCTCGATCGGCTGAAGGGCGCCCGCGCCATCGGCCACACGCGCTATGCGACGACCGGCGGCTCGGGCCTGCGCAACGTCCAGCCCCTTTTCGCCGAGCTCGCGGATGGCGGCTTCGCGATCGCCCACAACGGCAACATCACCAATGCGATGACCGTGCAGCGACGGCTCCAGAAGGACGGCGCGATCTTCTCGTCCACCTCCGACACCGAGACCATCCTGCACCTGATCGCGATGAGCAAGGAGCGCGACACCCATTCGCGCTTCGTCGACGCCATCCGGCAGCTCGAGGGCGCCTTCTCGCTGGTGGCGCTGACGTCGAAGAAGATGATCGGCGTGCGCGACCCGCTGGGCATCCGGCCGCTGGTGCTGGGCGACCTGGACGGCGCCTGGATCCTCGCTTCCGAGACCTGCGCGCTCGACATCATCGGCGCGCGCTTCGTGCGCGACGTGAAGCCGGGCGAGATGGTGACGGTGACGGCCAAGGGCATCGAGAGCGCCTTCCCGTTCGAGCCGCAGAAGACCCGCTTCTGCATCTTCGAATATGTCTATTTCGCCCGGCCCGATTCGACGGTCGAAGGCCGCAACGTCTACGATGTGAGGAAGCGCATCGGCGCGGAGCTGGCGCGCGAGAGCCCGGTCGAGGCAGACATCGTGGTGCCGGTGCCGGACTCCGGCACGCCGGCGGCCATCGGCTTTTCCCAGGAAGCGGGCATCCCCTTCGAGCTCGGCATCATCCGCAACCACTATGTCGGACGCACCTTCATCCAGCCGACCGACTCGATCCGCCACATGGGCGTGAAGCTGAAGCACAACGCCAACCGCCGCATGATCGAGGGCAAGCGCGTCGTGCTGGTCGACGATTCGATCGTGCGCGGCACGACCAGCCAGAAGATCGTGCAGATGGTGCGCGACGCGGGCGCGCGCGAGGTGCACATGCGCATCGCCTCGCCGCCGACGCGCGCCTCCTGCTTCTACGGCGTCGACACGCCGGAGACGGCGAAGCTGCTCGCCTCGCGCATGTCGATCGCCGAGATGGCGGATTTCATCCGTGTCGATTCGCTCGGCTTCCTGTCGCTCGGCGGCCTCTACCGCGCGGTGGGCGAGACCGGGCGCGACGACGACAGCCCGCAATATTGCGACGCCTGCTTCTCGACCCAATACCCGACGCGGCTCACCGACCATGACGGGTCGGACAATGTGCGCACGCTGTC
>JAFKJW010000059.1 GCA_017305925.1 Hyphomicrobiales bacterium
AAGGCGGCGCCACCAAACGGCGCGATCCTGACGGCGCTCGTTAGGGTGTTGAGGCCCTCGCCGCCCTCGAACTGGTCGTTGGGCGGGATCGACTCGACGATCAGCACGCCGCGTTGCAGTCCCTCGAAGGCTTCGGCGGCAATCGTGATCTCCCCGCGCTCATTGCCCATGCGGACCTTCTGCCCGTCCGCAATTTTCAGCGCCGCCATGTCGTCCGGGTGCATCTTGACGCGCGGATTGCGCTCGCGCTTGCGGCTCGACGGCATCTCGTTGAACGACGAGTTGAGGAAGTGGTGCGCCTTCGGGGTGAGCAGGGTGAGCGGGTAGCGCGCGTAGAGCGCGGGCGTCGCCTCCGGCCCCTCGGTCAGCGGGGCGTAGCCCGGCAGCGGGTCGTGCCCCGCCTCCGCCATCGGCGCGGAGTGGAATTCGACCTTGCCCGAGGGGGTCGCGAAGCCGCCGTTTGCGAAGGGGGCGAAGGGTTGCGGGAGGCGCAGCTTGGCCCAGCCGTCCCGCTCCAGGCGTTCCCGCGTGATGCCCGCCATCCAGGGGTGCGCGCTGGCGAGCGCCTGATCGATCAGGTCGTCGTCGCTGTCGCGGAAGCAGGGCTCGTCGAAACCCATCCGCGCGGCGAGCAGGCGGAAGACCTCGGTGTTCGGCTTGCTCTCGCCGCGCGGCGCGATCGCCGGGCGGTTGAGCTGGATGTAGTAGTTGCCGAGCGCCCGGTGGAGGTCGGTGTGCTCCAGCTGGGTGGTCGCGGGCAGCACGATGTCGGCCCAGCGCGCCGTGTCGGTCAGGTAGGGGTCGTGGACGACCGTGAAGAGATCCTCGCGCGCCAGCCCCGCCAGGACCCGGTTGCTGTCCGGCGTCGAGGCCACCGGGTCGGCGTTGTAGACATAGAGGGCCTGCACGGGGGGATCGGCCAGCGTCGTCAGCGCCGCGCCGAGCTGGATCATGTTGACGTGGCGCGGGCGGCGGCCGTAGAGCAGGTCCGGGCGCTGCAGGGCGTCGAGATTGACGTCGAAGGCATCCTTGGTCGACATCAGCAGGCCGCCGGCCGGGTCGCGCCAGGCCCCGACCAGCGCGGGCAGGCAGGTGACCGTGCGGACGAGCATCCCGCCGTTGGAGTGGCGCTGCATCCCGTAGCGCAGGTGGATGACGGCCGGCTTGGTGGTGGCGTAGCGCCGGGCCAGCCGCACGATCTCCGCGGCCGGGATGCCGGTCAGCGCGGCGACCCGCTCCGGCGGGTACTCGGCCGCCCGCGCGCGCAGCTCGTCGAAGCCGAGGGTGTGGGCGCGCACGTAGTCCTCGTCGTGCAGCCCCTCCGCCAGGATCACCTGCATCAGCCCGAGCGCCAGCGCCGCGTCGGAGCCGGGATGCGGCTGCAGGTGCCAGTCGGCCCGCTCCGCCGTGCGCGTCCGCCGCGGGTCGATCACCACCAGCGTCGCCCCGTTGTCCTGCGCCGCCTTGATGAAGGGCATCAGGTGGGGGTTCGACGTCACCGGGTTCGTCCCCCAGCAGATGATCAGCTTCGCGTTCGGGAACTCCTCCGGATCGGTGCCGTAGAAGCTCCCCAGGGTGTAGCGGTTGCCCTCGACCGCCGCGGCGGGGGCGGCAGCAAGCCGAGTCTTGGGGCGGTCTTCGGCCCATAGCGGCGCGCAGACCGGCACGTCCCGCGCTACTTCTTCCTTGTTGGCCCCGGCCGGAAATCGATGCGGTATTCCACGGGCGCGTTCAGGCGCGGCAACATCGCATAGGCGAAGGTCATGAAACTGTCCTGGGCCATTTGCAATTCGACGAAGGCCGGGCTCACGCCGGCACGGCCTGGCATCTTGGCGCCGGCGGGCGCGCCCAGCTTCACGTTGCTTTCGGCCGCGAATTGCGCGGTCACGGCGTGCAGCCCATCCGGCACCGGCATGTCGAGCGGTCCGGTGGTGAGCACGGTGCAGGCTTCATTATTGTCGAGCACGACCGCCGGGCGCATCACATCTTCATAGCCCTGGCTGGCGAGAATGAAATAGCTGCCGCTTTTGCCGGTGACGGCCCAGCCTTCGCCGGTCTTTTCCTCGATATGCAGCAGGCCGACGAATTCCTCGCGCGAGAGCTTGCGGCCCTGAAGGCCATCCGCATAGGTCGCCAGCGTCCCCGCCCGATAGGCGTGCAGGCAACCCTTGTCATAGATGTCCAGAAACTCGGCCACATGGGCCGCCTGGTCCGGCGATGGCGGCGCGGCATCCTGCGCCCGCGCGGCCGGCGCAATGACGACCGCCAGCCCGGCCGCCAGCACCCCAAAATGCAATTTCATGATGCTCCCCTGCCCCAGGCCCCCAGCGTACAGGCATTTGAAAACACAACACCACTGTCATTCCCGGCGAGGTGCGTCCAAGCACACCATTGTCATTCCCGGCGAGGCGCGCCCAGCGCCGAGGGAAGGGAATCCAGGTCCGTCAAACCGTGATGCTTTCGCGACCTGGGTCCCCTTCCCTCACTCGATGCTACGCATCTCGCTCGCCGGGGATGACAAGTGGAGTGCTACTTGCCGGCAATCGTGGGGTTCACCCAGCCATTCTTCATCACGCCATGCGAGGGGCGGAAGGTGATGTAGTCCACATGGTCGGGAATGTCGGCCCAGCCATGCACCACGCCCGCCGGAACGATCAGCACATCGCCCACCCGCATCTCGATCTTGCGCGCGCCGATGGCGGTGCCGCCGCAGCTGGGCCCGTCCGGCCCGCCATCGGGATTGGCGGTCGAGTGGCGGCCGTTGACGAGATAGCCGTCGATGAACGCCGTGCCGCCGCCGGAGGTGATGTAATAACCCTCCGTCTGGCTGTCATGCGTGAGCCCGCCCCGAAGCCCGCCTTCCGGCACCGTCGCCATGGTGCGCCCGCACGGTCCGCGCTCGTCGGCGGCGGCGCCCTGGGCACGCGGCGGCGCGGGCGTGCGGGTGGACTGGCGATGCACCACGCCCAGCTCCATGCTCCAGCCGTCGCCGATATCGACCACCTTGGCGTTCTCGTCCCGCGTGCGCTGGGACTGTTCGGTGGCGCTGATCTTGGCGATTTCTTCCTTGGTGATGACGGTTGCCGTGGTGGGCGCCGCGCTCTGCGCCAAGACCGAAACCGGAGTCAAAACGGATGCAAGAACCAAAACCTTCAAAGCCGTGCTGTTCATAATGTCTCCCTCCCATGCCCGGACGATGTTCGCCCGGGTCGCGGGGGGAGACTATGGCGGCCCGCCGGGGTGATCCAGCGCGGCGCTTTCTGAGAGCTATTATCAAAACTCAGCCCGGATTCGCACCCAAACCGCCCTGTCACGATGGGCGCGCGCAAGGTCGCTTCAAAAAGTATTTTTGGAATGGCGCCCCCATCCTTGTTGCAAGCGACATTCGCAACTGCGGAAGGAAGCCTTGTTTTCCTCGCTCATACCGGCCGCTCTACACCAATCCGTACACGGATGGTTGTATCGCCGGTTGTATCGGCATTTCGAAATTATTTACCACGCGGTTGCACCCTTTATGTGGCCGAACAAAGCCAAGCGGCCCTTAACCAGAACCAATTGCCAGGGAGCAATCATGCCGAACGTCACGTCTCTCTTTAACCGCGACCGCATGGGCGCCCACCGCGACGGGCCGGCGATCGCGCCCAGGGAGAAGGAACTCGCGGAGTATATCAGCGACATGCTCCAGTCGCTGGGCGCCTGCACCCGGCACCCGGATTTCAGGGCGCTTCATGCGCTGATCGCCGCCGCGGAATCCGAAGCGCGCACGCTGGCGAAATAAACATTGCCGGCGAACGGCCCGGCCGGATTCACCGCCACCCGGTGGTAAACCTGGATGCGCCGGACAAAGTCTCCCAGCCGGCCGGGCGGTTCGCGCCAGGAAAGAATGGGGCTGCCATCGGAAAGCGCCGATGCGTTGTCCTGCTCGCGATGCGCCAAGGACGTCATGGGTTGAGGCTCCGGCTTTGCGGGCGCCAGAAATCGCGGCGCGGGCCGGCAACCCGTTAAAATCCGAAGCCCGCATACCCTTCCCCACATGTCTCCGACAGACGCCGACAAACCGGCGCAACCAAGCTCACCTGTCATCCCCGGCGAGCGAGATGCGCGGCATCGAGTGAGGGAGCGAGTAGCGACGGCGTGGGAGCGACCCAGGCCTCTCAACCGTAACCCTCTCACCACCTGGATCCCCGCCCGGCCTTCGCTTCGCTCCGGCGTTCGGTTGGCTGGCCGCCCCTTCGCATCGTCCGCAATGCGGCCGATGCTCGCCGGGGATGACAGGAAGGCGGCGACAAGCGACGGGCCTTGCATCGCCCAACCCGCACCGCCAGATAGGAAGCGTGCGCCAACACACTCTGCCCGACCTGTTCGGCGAACCGGTCCTGCCGGACGGCTTTCGCTATCGGCCCGATGTCTTGTCGGCGGCCGAAGAAGCGCGGCTGGCGGCTGGGTTCGCGGCCCTGCCCCTGAAGCCGTTTGAATTTCACGGCTATCTGGGCAATCGCCGCATCTTCACTTTTGGGCATAAATACATGTTCGCGGGCGCGGATGCGCGCGACGACCACAGCATTCCCGATTGTTTGCGCCCGCTGATGGAGATTGCCGGTGAGATCAGCGGCCAGCCCGCCGCCCGCTTCGAACAGATCATGGTGACGGAATATGCGCCCGGCGCGGGCATCGGCTGGCACCTGGACCGGCCCAATTACGAAGACATTGTGAGCATTTCATTCCTGGCGCCCTGCGCGCTTCGGCTGCGCCGCAAGGCAGGCGACAGATGGGAGCGCCGCACCGCCTGGGTCGCGCCCCGCTCCGCCTACCTCCTCCACGGCGCCGTGCGCACCGACTGGCAACACAGCATCGCCCCGATGGACAGGCTGCGATATTCGGTGACGTTGCGGAGTTTTAGGGAGGGGAAGGGGAAATAAGGCCAAAAACAGACCGGCAAAAACTATACAATCCCTCCAAGTAGATATGATGTGATCAAAACTTTGTGAGTTCTTCGGTCGAAATTTCGTCACCGTCAGCATTCAGCTTCACAACGATGATCGCGTCAGCCTTCACCCCGGAACTCCTACCAGCAGCAAACGATTGCGCTTCATGTAAACTACCGCACACTTCCGATTTTAGAACAATCTTTCCATCGCAGATAAACTTGACCACATAAGCCATGGGACACCCCAAATTCTATTCGGTCAGACTAGACACGATAAATTTCGCTATCGCTTCCCATCGATCGTGCGCAAAAGCACAGAAGCAAAAGACAGATGATCAAGGCACAAATCTATGGGGTCAGATTTTATTTCGTGGCCCCTTGGATTTCGAATGGCGGACATAGAACCCGCAAAAATATGTCGATACCCTAACTGCTCGTCGATGTCGCTAGCTGACTGCAAATCGTTCAATTTAATTTTTGGCCCACTTTCATTGAAGGCAGCCATCATTAATTTGAACCCGGTTTCGGAAATGCCCGAAAGCTTTTTGACCATCAGATCAATTAATTTGAACGCCTCAAATGTTGCTTGAGAATAATGACCGTTATTAAATAGTTTAAGCGCCACACGCGAAATTTCGGGATGAATATTTCGCTCGTCAAATGGATGGACATTTTTGGCTTCAGGGCGCGCTGAGCCTACATTTCGTACGCTTCTAACTAACCGCTCGAACTTTAATAGGCCGTCGCTCATCCTAGGAGGTTTGCCTTGATGCTTTTGAAAATGTGGTCGTAAGTTTCTGCACTTCCTTCGGCTGGCAGATTTATTTCAATTCTCACCGTCAACCCTATATCCTTTTTAGAATTACCAAGGTCTACCTTGCCGCTTTCCAATTTCATGGAACGCACTTTTGGCTTCTCGATCTTCGGCTTTACACTTCTCACTTGATTGTCGAAAATAGCCGATTAGATCATCCCTACCCATCGCCCAAGCGCCGTCACCTCGAATTTCAAAGAGGTCCGCATAAGCGCTTTTGACGAGGGCAGAAAATGACTTTTGAAAATCTTGCTCATTATGAATTGCGAGTACTTCCTGACCCTTGGCAGTCCGCTTGCCTTCTGCATCTATCAGCCCAACAAATTGAAGGGCGTTAATGACATAACTTTCGTTATTTGAAGCTAATCCGAGTTTTTTCACTGTCTCAGATGTCACGGTAGCAGGAAAATTTTTACGGAGCAGACTAACCATCTGCGTGATGTTTCCTGGTCCGGAGATATATGGATGCGTCATAACCACCCTCAATCTAAAGAAATTAAATCGCTAGACTCATTGGAATCGAATTGGCGAATGCTTCAATCTAGCATCTAGGCGCCATTTTGCAGACTCAGGCGATATCTTTTATTCGCCTCCCGGTTGCATTGCACACAATTACGCTGACCGGGCCGCCAGGAACCTCGCCCGGATTTACACATGTGGATGGGTGGCGGCTTGGCGGGTGTCGAACCCGCTTCGCCCCCTTTAATGAGGATAAATCTGCAACTGATCCGAGCCGTTTAAATACCAGGAGCCGTCCGGCCAGTGCCAAATCCATGCGTCTTCCGCGCGGAAGCAACCGCCGTCATCTTTCTCATTCGGGACGCCACCATCTGCAGCCCTGACGATAAGCAATTTTTCGCCCCAATCCGTTATTGCAAAAATACCAATCTCGTCTGCATTTGTTTTTCGTTCATAGTCGGTGCTGTCGGAAATCGCGCGTCCCGTCACGGTTCGGCCTTTGAAAACCCTCAAGAGGTCCGCCGCGCTATAATATTGCGTGACGAAACAGACTTCGCGAAGATCGTTCATAGAAAGTGCATCTGCCGCGAGCACCGGGTTGGACTTTCCTTCGAGATGTAAAGCCATATCGGTTTCGTTGCCGTACGCCAGTGATCGGCAAAGCAGCCCTGCCAAGAGGCAACTCCCGTAAATAGCTAGCCTTTGCAGATGGAATTGCATCGTCCGTGTCTTTCTCACCAGCAGCTTATCTACCATAAATCCTGTTGGCTTGAGACTGGATCGAACTTCAGGCTCTGTCGATATTTTGCGTTCGCCTCACGGTTGCATTGCACACAATTTCGCTGCCCCTTGCGCCACGGCCCTCGCCCGCATTTGCACATATGGAGAGGCGGCGGCTCCCCCGGCATCGAACCGGGCTCACCGCCTCGCAGGACCGCGAACCGAGCCACCTCGCTTTCCAGATGCACCCTCATGAGGCATACCCGTAATGCCGGGCCAGGAGCGACAGCGCGATGCGGATGCCATAGGCGGCGGCGCGGCGGTCTTCCTTCACGATGGCGGCGACGCGTTCCAGGCTGAAGGGGTGGTCTTCGGGCATCAGGAACAGTTCGGTGAGCTGGCGCAGTTCGCGCGGCAGGACGGCCAGTGCCCGCGATACCCGCTTGCCCGCATCCAGCGCCGCGTCCGACAAATTGCCGTGCCCGCCCGAGCCCCGCCCGCCGAATTCCATGCGGGGGCTGGCCTCGATCTTCGACAATTGCCAGTCCTGCTGCAGCCGCCGCCCCGCGAACAATTGGTAGTCCGCGATGGTGCCGTGATCGGCCAGCCATTGCAGCCGGTCGATGCGGCGAAAGCCTTTCGGCGCGCCCGCCGCCACCGACAATTCGCGGTCGCAGGCATGGAAGGCCGTGACCTTTGCCGGCGTTTCAACTCGCGCATCGGGCACAGGCATGGGCGTCGCGACAGCGGGCTTGCCACGCGCGGAGGCGCGAGCCGGAGCGCCATCATCATGCGGGCGCACAGAGGGGGGAGAAATATCCCCATCACGTATTGCGATAGACTTTCTCATCCTCTCACCTCCACTTTCACATCCCCGTAGAGTCTCATCAGGTCGCCCGTGTAATGCTCGGCGATCCATTTGGCGGCGAAGGGCTTGGCCACGCTTAAGGTGTGCGGCGGCCCCTCCTTCCAATCCGCTTCGCCGAACCAGGCGGCGAATTTCGCCGCGCCGATGGCATCGACCAGGGCGCCGGCCCGCCCGCCCCACAGCGCGCGCAAGACATCGTCGGGCGGCGCGGGCGGCCCCGCCTTTGCCGCTTCCACGAAACCATCGAAGCGGCGCTGCGACAAAAACCGTTCCGCATGCACGGGGCGGTAGGTGACGTCCTTGGCGCAATAGGCGCGAAAGCCCGGCAGCGCGGCCGCCGCCGCTGCGCGGTCGAACGCCGACAGCCGCCGCCATTTCTCGAACGCCTTGGATTTGGACATCAGCGCGTCGGTGGGATAGGCGTGCCAGAAGGCTTCGAACTCCGCCGTGTACTTTTTTTGCCCCGCGATACGGGGCGAAGACGCGTCTGCCCCGGCAGACGAATCTTCTTCCTCTCCCTCTGTCTCTGCCTCTCTCTCTGGATCGGCATGCGGCTTGCGTGCCGCTGGCGGCATGCCCGCGTCCTGCACCTCGATGAAGCCGGAGACGCGGAGCAGTTCCAGGTCCACCTTTTCGGTGGCGCTGATGCGCGTGGCGATCCAGACGGAATCGTGCGGGATGCGGTTGTTGGAGCGGCTTGCCAAGAGCCAGATCGCCACCAGGTGCAGCTTGCTGGCATCCGGCAACAGGCCGAAGGCGTAATCGTCCAGAAGTTCGTTATAGAGCTTGATCCAGGGCGGCGAGCGGTCCTTGTAATGCTGGAAGCGTTCGAAGTTCTTGACACTAAAGGTCATGGTCATGAAGCGCCCTCCGGCTTTCTTCCCCCGTGCGGCGAAGCCGCTGACGGGGGGAGATGTGCGCTAGCGGGCTTGCCCGCGTGGCGCACAGAGGGGGGAAAATAATCAATGACAGTCATGGAACCTCGCCTTCCCTGGCGCGGGCAAGAAGTTCGCGGCAACCCTCCACTTCCGCCGCAATGCGCGGATCATCGGCCGCCAGGCGTTTGATCCGCCGCACCGCATGCAGCACGGTGGTATGGTCGCGGCCGAAATGCCGCCCGATGCGGGGCAAGGAATGATCCGTGACCTCGCGCGCCAGGAACATGGCGATCTGGCGCGGCCGGGCCACGGCGCGGGCGCGGGAAAGGCATCGCATCGCCTCGCGCGTCAGGCCGAACCGCGCCGCCACCGCATTTTCGATATCGCCCAGAAAGATGGGCCGCTTTGCCGATGGGATGATCATAGCGAATAGATCTCCCCGTCGCGCGCTGCCGGCTCGATGGTGAGGCGCAGGCCGCGATGGCCCACGCCCCAGCCCGCGCGCACTTCACGCAGGCAGGCGCGATGGTCGCTGTCGATCAGGGCGTGATGCACGCACAGATCCACCACCGGGCGGATCAGGTGATCCAGGTCGCGGCGGCCCGCCCGCTCCTCATACGTAAGCGTCAGCTTGACCGGCCCGGGCACGCGCCCCGGCTTGAGGCTGGCCAGCACGCCCGCCGAACGGGCGCGCCAATCGGCCAAGGCTTCGCGCGCCTCCGCCGATGGGGGAAATTCCAGTTCCAGCCTTATGGCGTCGCGCGCTTTCAACGATCGCTTCTCCACCGGCACATCCAGGTTGAATCGCATGCTCTTTCTCTCCTCCTAGGGGCGCGGGCCGCTCGCCGCCCAGATGGCGGCGATGCAAAAAACGATCAGCAGGCAGAGCCCTGCCTGGCCTGTGGTGATGCCGGTGGCGATGGTGGTTGTGGCGATGCCGCTGCTCATGGCGCGGCGCTCCGCGCGCTTGGCCGCGCGAAAGGCGCATGGGGAAAATTTGAATCAATCCGGCCCCAATCGCTCCACAGACGCGGGAACATGGAGGTTGTAGTGATACCGGTTCGCGGTTGTATCGCCGCGCGGCGAGGCGCAAAGATGCCGCCGTAAATTCGGCTACCCGGAGCGCGACGCATGGAAACGGGGACAATGGCGATCATCCTGATCGCCCTGTTGCGTGTCCTGCCCGTGTTGTTCGGATCGAAGGCCTGCCGCAAATTGGGGCTTGGCGCGATCCTCACCGAACTCAAGGCGCAAATTCCCGACAACGGCATCGGCCCGGTGATCGCGGACCGGCGCGGCGCGGTGCTTCTTCTGGAAGAGAATTGCCGCCAATGCGGGCGTTGCCGCCTGGGCCGCGGGCGCGGCGAAGACGGCGATGACCAAGACGATAATTGAATGACACAGGAATTGTTGTTGGTGCTGCTGGCCACCCGCGCCGAATTCGCCAGCCCCAAGACCTGCCGCAAACAACTGGTGGGCCCGATGCGCCGGTACCTCAGCCACCATGACGGCAAGGAGATGGAGGCCGTGCCCATACCCCCCAAGGCCCTGGCCCTGATCGGGGCGCGGCGGGAAGCGGCGGTGGAATTGGCCGATTTCTGCGCCCGCTGCGGCCGCTGCCGGGAGGAGAAGATCCTGGATTTCCGCGCCTTATAGGCCCTGAGACATGTCATGCGGCAGCCCCTGTGAGGCCACCGGGTTTACAACTTTCGTTGTCACCGTTCAACAACTAATATTGTATTTGATATCCACAACCAATGTTGTAATATGCATACAATTGTAGAGGTGCGTGTATGAGTACCTTGGCCAAACGGTTGCAGGAAACGATGGAGCGGGCGGGCCTCACCCAGGCCGCCCTGGCGCGCAAGGCGTCGGCCTTTTTAGCCTCCGGCGAAAGCGTGTCGCAGCAGGTGGTTCAGCATTTGACCAGCGGCCGCAACACCAATTCCAAAAGCCTGGTGCCCATCGCAAAGGCGCTGGATGTGAGCGTGGAATGGCTGATGACCGGCGAAGGCGGCCACTTCGCCGTCAAGGGCGGGGCGGCCAATCTGCGCACGTCAAAGGCGGCCCGCGATCAGGCCAGAGACAGTGAACGCGTGCCGGTGTTGGGCATGGCCGAATGCGGGCCCGACGGCTGGTCGCTGTGGAACGGCGACATCATCGACACCATCCCCCGCCCCATGAACCTGGCCGGCGCGCCGAAAGCCTATGCCGTCTATATCGTGGGCGACAGCATGGAGCCGCGCTATTATTCCGGCGAGTTGGCGCATATCCATCCGGGCAAGCCCGTCACCATCGGCGCCTTTGTGCTGGTGCAGATCCGCCCCGACCATGACGGCGAAACGCCCAAGGCGGTGGTGAAACGGCTGATCAAGCGCTCGGCCACCAAGGTCACCCTGGAACAATATAATCCGCCCAAGAAGTTCGACATTAAAACGGACGACATCGTCTCCATCCACCGCGTGGTGGGGTCGGGTGAGTTTTAGCCGTTACGGATAGTGAAGCGATTTTGAACGTGCCCTTTCCATTCGGGATCATCATGCGCCTCGATGCGCGAAAGCCTCTCCGGCTGCTGCTGGCCGCCGCGTTTTGGGCGGTGCCCGGCGCCGCCTTCGCGCAAGGGTCCACAGAATACGACATGCCTGCGCCTTGCCGTGCGGAGCAGATCTTCGCCCGCGCCGCGGAAGGCTTCATCGCGGAACGGATCAACGCCGAGCGGGCGCGGCTGATGCCCCATGCGCCCGCGCTGAGGCGCGACGAGCAACTCTCCCGCATCGCGGAGCTTCGGGCGTGCGAGCTGGCGCACAGCGGCAAGCCCCTGTCGCATCTGGACGGCAACCGGCATTTCGAAGCCGCCGACATCGTTTATAGCGTGTTCGGGCAATATGGATCGGTGGCGGAAAATCTGATGCAGATGGACGCGCGGGACAGCACGTTCGGCGCCGAGGAATTCGCCAAGGCCGCGGTCGATGACTGGATGAACAGTCCCGAACACCGGCCGCACATCCTGGACCCGCGCTACAATCTCAGCGGCATCGGCGTCGCCCGGATCGGCGGCGAAGCGGTGGCGACCCAGGTTTTCCACGGCCCGCCCAAGCGAACCGCGCCCGCCAGATCGCGGTGACGGGCCGCGATTGATCTTGCGCAAGGGGTTTTGCGCCCCGCCGCGTACACTTGGCTTTTGCGAATGTGCGGCGTTTGCATGAGCCATTCTAAGCCCATTTCCGGCGACGACCGGCCGGACATTCCGGCGGCGGAGGCATCCCGGCTGGTGGAAAGCGTGCTCGGCCAGGTTCCGGCGGATGGCGTGACGGTCGCCTGGATCCGGGAGCATCTCCTGCTCCGCTCGCCGGAGATGCTGTTTCTGGCCTTCACGCCATTCGCCGTCCTTCCGGCGACGTCGCCGGTGGCGGGCATTCTACTGTTATGCACCGCCACGCCGCTGATCTTTCGCCGCCGGAACATCTTCGTTCCCCTGTTCACCGGCCAAAGAAGGCTTTCCGCCGCGCGGTTCGAGAAAGCGTCCAGGCTCCTCCTGCGCATATTGAAGCGTTACGAAGCCTATGCGATGCGCCGGCCGCATCCGCCGTCCCGCCGCCACACGCGATGGACGGGATTGTTGATCGCCGTCCTGGGCGCGGCCCTGCTGGTGCCGCTGCCGTTCAGCAATGTGCTGCCCGGTTTCACCGTCGGCACCGTGGCGCTGGCCTCGCTGGAACAGGACAACAGGCTTTTGATCCTGGCGTCGCTTATGACCGTCGTGTCGCTGCTGGCGGTCGCGCTGGAAGCCATGCCGGTCTATCATCTGGCCTTAGGTCTCCTTTAGAGGGCGGCATCATGCACGATCATGTCGGTCACTCCGGTCACCGGGCCCCCACCAGTCTTACCGGGGCCGCGCCTCACGCGCACGACCCCCATGGTGCGCATCACGCGCACGGGGCCCATGCGGGCAAACCGGACGGCCATGATCATAGCCACCACGATCACAGCCATATGGTGTCCGACTTCAAGCGGCGCTTTTGGATCTGTCTGATACTGACCGTGCCGGTCCTGATCCTGTCGCCCATGCTGCAGGATTCGCTGGGCCTGTCGCTGCGTTTCGCGGGCGATGGCTATGTCCTCGCCGCCATCTCCAGCGCGATCTATTTCTATGGCGGCTGGCCGTTCCTGACCGGCCTCAAACACGAATTGTCGGGGCGCAATCCCGGCATGATGACCCTGATCGGCGTCGCCATCACCGCGGCCTATGCCTATAGCCTCGCCACGGTCTTCGGCCTTTCCGGGATGGATTTTTTCTGGGAGCTGGTGACCTTGATCGACATCATGCTGCTGGGTCACTGGATCGAGATGCGCTCGGTGATGGGCGCGGGCGCC
This sequence comes from Hyphomicrobiales bacterium, assembly GCA_017305925.1. GTDB lineage: Bacteria > Pseudomonadota > Alphaproteobacteria > Rhizobiales > Rhizobiaceae > Arvimicrobium. Next base: position 13,041 of record JAFKJW010000059.1, read on the forward strand.
GCACTGGAAAAACTGGCCGCGCTGATCCCCGACATGGCGCATCTTCTGGGCGATGACGGCGGCACGCGCGATGTCGCGGTGTCGGCGCTCAAAAGCGGCGACCGCATCCTGGTCAAGCCGGGGGAACGCTTTCCCGCCGACGGCGTGATCGAAAAAGGCCGCACCTCCGCCAATGAAGCGATGCTGACCGGCGAATCCCGGCCGGTGGCGAAAGCGGAGAACGACCCGGTCATCGGCGGCGCGATCAATGGAGAAGGCGCGGTGACGGTATCGGTGCGCCATACCGGCAGCGACACGTTCCTGTCCGGCGTCATCAAGCTGGTGGCGGACGCCCAGGCCAGCAAATCGCGCACCCAGGATATCGCCAACCGGGCCGCCTTCTGGCTTACCGTCTCGGCGCTTTCGGTCAGCGCCGCGACCTTGCTGGCCTGGCTGTTTCTGGCGCCGTCCGGGCTTTCCTTCGCCATCGAGCGGGCGGTCACCGTTCTGGTGATATCCTGCCCGCATGCGCTGGGGCTGGCGGTGCCGCTGGTGGTGGCGGTCTCCACCTCGATTGCCGCCGCCAACGGGCTTTTGATCCGCGACCGCTCCGCCTTCGAGAATGCGCGCCGCACCCAAGCGATCGTCTTCGACAAGACCGGCACGCTGACCAAGGGCGCGTTCGGCATTACCGACATTCTTCTGTTCGATCCGGGGATGGACGAGAAAACGCTGGTCGATTATGCCGCCGCGGTCGAGCGCAATTCCGAACATCCCATCGCCAAGGCCATCGCCGCGCGGTCGGCCGAACCATGGGTGGTGGACAATTTCCGCGCCATTCCGGGCAAGGGCGCGGAAGGCGACGTCAAGGGCCGGGCCGTCAAGACGGTGAGCCCCGGCTATCTGGCCGAACACAAGATCGCCGCGGGCGATCCTCGGATTGCCGAACTGAACCGGCAAGGCAAATCCGTCATCTTCGTGCTGATCGACGGCGCGCCCAAAGGCGCCATCGCGCTGGCGGACATGGTGCGCCCGGAATCGGCCCCCGCCATCGCCCGGCTAAAAGCGATGGGCATCCGCTGCATCATGCTGACCGGCGACAAGCGCGAAGTGGCCGAATGGGTGGGCGCCCAGGTCGGCATGGACGAAGTGATCGCGGAAATCCTGCCGGGCGGCAAAGCCGAAACGATTCGCGAAGTGCAGGCGCGCGGACTGGTCACCGCCATGACCGGCGACGGCGTCAATGACGCGCCCGCGCTCGCCCAGGCCGATATCGGCATCGCCATCGGCGCTGGAACCGACGTGGCCATCGAGGCCGCCGACATCGTGCTGGTGCGGAGCAATCCGGCGGACGTGGCCGCCGTGATCGGCCTGGCCAAGGCGACCTACGGCAAGATGATCCAGAATCTGGTGTGGGCGACCGGATATAATGTGATCGCGATTCCCGCCGCGGCGGGCGTATTGGCCCATTGGGGCATCGTGCTGGGCCCGGCCGTCGGCGCCGTGCTGATGTCGGCCAGCACCGTCATCTGCGCCGTGAATGCACGGCTGCTGCACCTGGACCGCAGATAAAGGCGCCTTCCTATTTCGCGGGCCGCCGATAGGCGTCCATGCTGATGACCAGCTTGGCGAAGCGCCAGGTGCCGTCGGGCATCTTCTTCATGTCGCCGCGATAGATCACGGGGACGCCCAGATAGAGCTCGCCACCGCCCGCCGCCATCACCCACGCCATAGGCGATGGCGTGAGAACAGGCGCGAGTTGATTTGGATCAAGGATGCGCATCTTCGAGCAATTATCCTGTATGGCAACGGAGATGGCGATGTTGGATCTTGGCCATGGTTGGCGGGCCTATCTCTACAAGATCCTTCCCGTGGGGCGCACATCATGATGATGCACGGGATGGGCGGCTATATGTCCTGGCATATGGGGCTTTGGGGCCTCGCGCTCGCTCTGCTGCTCGGCCTCTCCATTGTCGCGCTGATAAAATATCTGGGAACCAAATAGCATGGAGGAGTCGATATGAATCACATCGTGAAATTCGCGCCTCTCGCAATTCTGCTGGCGGCGGCGTCCCCGGCCTTGGCCCAGGGAATGGGAATGCAGGGCGGCGGCATGCATGGCGACATGCCCATGAAGGGCATGGGCATGATGGGAATGCACGCCATGTCGGGCACCGTCACCAATGTCGACAGCCAGACCGGCATAGTCGACCTGGATGCGGCCGGTCATGCGCTCAAGCTCCACTTCCCGCCCGCTTCATTGGCCGGCGTGAAATCCGGTGACAAGATTACCGTGCGAATGAGCTTCAGCAAGTCTTGAGCTTGCGTCCGCCCCGGCGACTCGCTCGTGCTGGCCTAGCTTTTCTTATAAGCATAGCGAATTAGAAAAGCTGGCCCCTCTTCGAGCGAAGCGAGGGAGGCGCCGCGTCTCGAAGCTCTCGCGGGAATACCACGTCACGCACCGAGCTTGCTTCCTCCCGGCGGCTCGCTCCTACGGGCGGACCGTTCCTTGCCCCGGTCCACCCGTCGCCTGCGTCGCGGGCAAGCGCTCTGCCACCGGCGGCAGGGGTTTCAGCGCGGCATGGGGTTCGGCCTGGTACCAATAGGCCACCGAATAATAATTGTCGGAGCGGTGATTGGCGTGCCCGTGTTCGATGGTGGCCTTAAACGATTTCTGGAAGAGGATCGGCGCTTCCAGGTGGAAGCGATAGACGCTTGAGCGGCTGCCCGCCTTTTCCTCGCCCACCACCGGCGCGCCGTAGAGGCCATGGGAAAACGGCACGCCGCCGAAATCATGCGCGCCCAGCACATGATCCTCCGCGCCCGTGCCTTTCAGCGACGGCACCCTCTCGCCATCGACAAAGAACATGTCGTCGCGAAAGCGGCGTGCATGCATCCCCCATTTCCGATGCGCGCTCCCCGCGCCGGATATCAGAAGAATGGCATGTTTCGCAGACACGCAGAAGCGGGCCGCGAACATCGGCGAAATGGCGACGCAGCCTGCCCCGATCAGCGTTTCAAGGCCGCCGCCGCTTCCAGCGCCCGCACCGCGATCATGGCCGCTGCCTTGGCGTTGCCGGCGCAATTCTGATCTTCCGGCACGGGGCGATACTGCGACTTGGGGAATTTCTTTTCGAGTTCCCCGCAGGCATCATGGGCCGCGATATCGACGCGGCTTTCCAATTGCTTCGCCTGTCCGGGATCCGCAAGGTCGAGATCCGCGAAGCTGACGCTGCGGCTGATGGACACCATTTCCAGGCCGGTCGCACTTTTCTTCGACATCATCGAATTGACGACCTGGCGTTTGACCACATAGGGCGCGTACACCGTCACCGTCTCATACTGGGCTTCCTCGAATTCCAGCGATTGCGTCTTGGCGGGCTGCGCCACGCTGGAACCGGCCAATGCTGATGCCATCGCCAAAATGCCGGGGGCAAAAAGATGAATCGCACGCATGCTGACCTCCTTCATTTGGAAGGTCAGGATATTGGGGGCCGGCGCCCGGCTTCCTTGAGGCAAATCAACCGGCGGGCGCATCACGCCGCGCCAGGGCCGCGCGATCAGGGCTTTTTGTAATAATCGCCCAACGTGACCTTCGATGCCGCCTCGTCCTTCAAGGGCGTGATCTTGTCCGGATCGATCCGCACCATAATGTAATCGATATGGTCGTCGATATGGGAAAACAGATGTCCGGTGCCCCCCGGAATGAACACCACATCGCCGGGCGTGAGGTCGTAACTGACGCCGCCGTCGATATCGTCGGCATTGTTGCCGGGACCGTTATAAAGCCGCACCGTTTCCTCATCGGCGGGACGGCGCTTTTTGTTGGCGAGGCGCGGCCCCAGCTTCAAGGTCGCCGTGCCGTCGAGGATGTGATAGACCTCGCTCACCTGGTCATGCTCGGCCACCGCTTGCGGGCCCGGCCTGTCCAGCTTGCCCCGATGCTCGACGCCCAGCGCGATATGCGCCTTGCCGATATCGATGTCGCGCACCTGCTGGTCGATGCGATGCTCCGCCACCGCTTTCTTGCTGTACGCCGCGATCTCGGCGGCGGGCACATAGACCCCTTCACACATGGTGCAGGTCGGCTGCGGCCCGGCCGCCTGTGCCGACACCGGTCCCGCCATCAGACAAAAAAACGCCAATCCTGGAATGATGCTTTTCATTGCGCCCTCCCCTGTAATCAGAATCCGCTCACTCACCCTTCGACGGGCTCAGGGTGAGGACAAACTGACATCCTCATGCTGAGCCTGTCGAAGCATGAGCTTATCCTGGCGCTTTCGCCAATCCGAGCGCCCGCGCCGCGAGTACAGGATTTCTCCCCCCGCTAGCGGAGCGACAGCGGGGGGAGATGTCTTCCGATGGCTTGCCTGAGGAAGACAGAGGGGGGTCACCAAGCCGTAGGCGAGTGCGTCTCCCCCATCAGCCGCTTCAGGTCTTCATGCGGCACCGCCTTGATGGTGTTGCCGTTGATGCCGGTCATGGTCCTGGCGCCCACCATGGCGTTGATGATGGCTTCTTCCGTCGCCTGCACCGTGGCGTCGAAGATGGGGCTCATCGCCCAGTTGGGCAGCATGCCGATCTGCGATACCGGCGGCGCGGTGGGCGTTTCGGCGGCGCCCTGGCGGAACGGGCGGGGCGCGCTGTCGGCGCCGGGATTGGCGGTGGAGAAGGAGACAAAGATATCGCCCGACCCGTCGCCCGAGGTGCCGCCCACGCGCCCCAAGCCCAATGTGGCGCGCCGGGCCAGCCGGTCCAGCTGCGTGCCGGTCAGGGGCGCATTGGTGGCGACCACGATGATGATCGATCCGGTATCGACATGGTCGGCGCCGTAAAGCAGCTCGGCGCGGCGGTCCTGATGCAGCGCCTGGCCCACCGGCACGCTGGCGATGCGCAGGTCATGCGCCGAGCCGGTGTTGCACTGGACCAGCACGCCGATCACATAACCACCTTGCGCGGCGCTGAGCACGCGCGAGGCGGTGCCGGTACCGCCCTTGAAACCGAAACAGGCCATGCCCGTGCCGCCGCCGACATTGCCTTCGGCCACGCGGCCCGCCGCCGCCGTGTCGATGGCGTGCCAAGTATCGTCATGGGTGACGTGAAAGCCGTTGATGTCGTTCAAGAAGCCGTCATAGGTCTCGGCCACCACGGGTAGCGACCAGGGATATTGCGTCGCGCCGTGCTTCATTTCCCAGTCGATCACGGAATCGCGCACCGTGCCCACGCTGTGGGTGTTGGTGATCATCACCGGACCTTCCAGGAAACCGGATTCCTTGACCCAATGGATGCCCGTCATCTCGCCATTGCCGTTCTGGGAGAAGAAACCGGCAAACACCGGGTCCTTGAAATTCTTGCCGCGCGGCAGGATGGCGGTGACGCCGGTGCGCACCGGCCCCTCGCCGACGACCAGCCTGCCGTCGCCGCGGATGATGGTCGAATAGCCGACCTCGACCCCGGCCACGTCGGTGATGGCGTTGAGCGGGCCCGGCTCGCCGGGAAACGGCAGGCCGATGCCGCGGCCGCGCACCAGCCCGGACGGGGTGGCGTGCCAGTGCGGCGAGCCCATCGCCTTACCGCGGCGCCCGCTTCGCCAGGATGCGCTGTAGCGTGCGCCGGTGCATGTTGAGCCGCCGCGCCGTTTCCGAGACGTTGCGGTCGCACATTTCGTAGACGCGCTGGATGTGCTCCCAGCGGACGCGGTCCGCCGACATCGGGTTTTCCGGCGGTGCGGCGCGCTCCCCGGCGGTGCGCGTCAGCGCGGCGTGGATCTCGTCGGCGTCGGCGGGCTTGGAGAGGTAGTCCACCGCGCCGAGCTTCACCGCCGTCACGGCGGTCGCGATGTTGCCGTAGCCGGTGAGGATGATGGTGCGCGAGTCGGCGCGCTTCTCGCGGATGGCGGCCACGACGTCGAGACCGTTGCCGTCGGCGAGCCGCATGTCCACGACGGCGAAGGCCGGCGGGCGCTGGCGCGCCTTGCCGACCGCCTCGTCGACGCTCTCGGCCGTGTCCACCTGATAGCCGCGGGCCTCCATGGCGCGCGCCAGACGGGTGAGGAACGGCTTGTCGTCGTCGACGATGAGCAATGTCAGGTCGGAGTCTGCGCCCGGGGCGGTTCCTTCGGTCATCTTGGTTCGTTGCCTTGCTTTTTATGAGACAAGTATAGGCGGTCGGCCACGCGAAGCCAAACGGGCCGGCCCTCAGATCAGCTTTTTCTCCGCGTCGATCAACGGCTTTACGAAATCCTCCCGGCTCCAGACGATCTCGACCAGCGCTCCCTGGCCGCGCTGCGGCGCGTTCTGGAAGCGCAGGGCGGCGCCGGAGCGCTCGAGCAGCGTCTTGGCGATGAACAGGCCAAGGCCGAGTCCGCCGCCCGGCTCGGCCCCCTGCCGCGTCGAGACATAGGGCTCGCCGATGCGGTCGATGATGTCGGGCGGAAAGCCCGGCCCGTCGTCGCGCACCTCCAGCCGGATCATCTGGTCGGTCCAGGACCAGCCGACATGCACCTCCTTGCGGGCGAAATCGACGGCGTTCTCGACGAGGTTGCCGAGCCCGTAGAGCACGCCCGGGTTGCGGCGGCCGACCGGCTCCGGTCCGCTCCGCTCGCCCGGCTCCATGGTGATGGCGATGCCGAACTCGCGGTGCGGGGCCGTCACCTCCTCGATCAGCGAGGTCAGCGGCAGGCGGGCCAGATGCGCCTCGCTCTCTCCCGACATGCTGGTCAGCCGCTTCAGGATTTCGCGGCAGCGTTCGCTCTGGCTGCGCAGCAGCGCCACGTCCTCTTGGAATTTCGGATCGTCGCCCAGCGCCCTTTGCATTTCCTTGGCGACCAGCGCGATCGTCGCCAGCGGCGTCCCCAGTTCGTGCGCGGCCGCGGCCGCGAGGCCGTCGAGCGCGGAGAGATGCTGCTCGCGCTGCAGCACGAGCTCGGTCGCGGCCAGCGCGTTGGCGAGCTGGCGCGCCTCGTTGGCGATGCGCCAGGCATAGATCGCGGTGAACGCGATGCTGGAGACGATCGCCATCCACATGCCCGCCACGTAGAGGAAGGGGATCGCAAGCTCGGTCCCCTCGACCCACGGCAGCGGAAGATGAAAGAACGCCAGCAGCGTGGCCATGGCGACGACGAGGATCCCGAGCCCGACCGTCATGCGCAGCGGCAGCGACGAGGCCGAGACGACGACCGGCACCGCGACCAGCAGCGAGAACGGGTTGGTCAGCCCGCCCGTCGCATAGAGAAGCCCCGTCAGTTGCAGCGCGTCGAAGACAAGGATGATCAGCGCGGAGAGATGGTTGAGCCTGTGCGTCGCGGGGAAGCGGAGCGCGAGGAAGAGATTGAGGCAGGCCGAGCAGGCGATGAGCACGAAGCACGGCGCCACCGGCAGCGGGAACCTGAACCAGTAGGCGACGAGCACGACCGCCAGGCTCTGGCCGATGATCGCCAGCCAGCGCAGGCGGATCAGCGTGTTCAGCCTGAGCAGGTGCGGCTGTTGCGGATCGAAGTTGCGGAGGTCCTGCAGCATGGTTCCTTATGCGTCCTCGCGGCCCTCGAGGCAAACGCTTCAGGTGCCGCGCGGCTTCGCCCGGCTCGTCGCGGTGGCGCTGAGCGGATCCTCGGGCCAGACATGCCGGGGGTAGCGGCCGCGCATGTCGGAGCGCACGTCGGCCCACGAGCCGCGCCAGAAGCCGGGCAGGTCGCGCGTCGTCTGGATCGGCCGATGCGCCGGCGACAGGAGCTCTACGGTCAACGGCACGGTGCCGTTGGCGATCGCCGGATGGCGGTCCAGGCCGAACAGCTCCTGCACGCGGATCGACAGAAGAGGCTGTTCGCCATCGTAGTCGATGGGGGCGCGGCTGCCCGAGGGGGCCTCGAAATGCGTCGGCGCGAGCGCGCCGAGGCGGCGCTGGAGATCGTGCAGCACGAGCGACAGGAGGCCGTCATGGAGCGCGTTTCCCGGAATCTGGCCGAAGGAAGCCGTTCCGGTCAGGAAAGGCAGGAGCCAGTCTTCCAGGTTTGCAACCAGCGCCGTGTCGGAAACGTCGGGCCAGGGCGCGCCGAGGCCGCGATGCAGCCAGTCCAGCCGATGCCGCAGCGTGGCGGCTTCCTTCGTCCAGGGCAGCAGGCCGATGCCATGCTGCCGGACGGCGTCGAGCATCGCGCGGTCGGCCGCCGGGCCCGTCGGGGCGGGCAGCATCCTTTCCGCCAGCACCAGCGCGCCGAGCCGCTCGGTCTCGCGCACCCGGACCGTCCGCTTCTCCGCGTCGAAGAGCGTTTCCGTCCGGCGCTCGATGCGATGGGACAGCCGCCGCCTTATATCCGGCTCCGCGACCGCCGCCGCGGCGACGATCCTCGCGTTCTGCGCCTTGCCTTGCAGATCCGCGACGACGAGGAAGGGTTCTCCGGCCAGCGGATCGGCCGCGTCGAGCACCGCGCCGCTGCCATTGGCGAGCAGGAACCGGCCGCGCTCGCCGCGCGCTTTCGCGACGCGGTCCGGCCAGGCATCGAGGAGCAGGCGGCCGGCCCCGCCGGAACGGTCACTCTCCTCTTTGCCGCCGGACGGGGAGACGCCCCTCGCCAGCCGCTCCGCCAGCTTTTTGGCCGAGACGGCGCGCGGCGACCTGTCGGTCCGCAGCCGGGCAAGGCGCGTGTCGAGATCGACGCCGTCGCCGCCCAGGCCCCGCTCGGTGATCAGCACCGCGAGGAGCGCGGCGTCGGCGCCGTCGTCGCCCGCCTCCGCGACCATGTGGGCGAGGCGGGCTGGCAGCGCCAGCCTGCGCATCGCCCGGCCGGCTTCCGTGAGGCGGCCATCCGCGTCGAGGGCGCCGAGATCGCCGAGCAGCTTGCGCGCCTCCGCGAGCGCCGGAGCGGGCGGCGGATCGAGGAAGGCAAGCGAGGCCGGGTCCGTGACCCCGAAGGCGGCCGCGTCGAGCAGCAGGCCCGACAGATCGGCGGAAAGGATTTCCGGCGGCGTGAAGGCGGGCAGGGCGGCGGTCTGTTCGGCCCGCCATAGCCGGATCGCGGCGCCGGGTCCGGTGCGGCCGGCGCGGCCGGCGCGTTGGTCGGCCGATGCGCGCGAGGCGCGCACGGTCTCCAGCCGCGTCAGCCCCGATGACGGCTCGAACTTCGGCAAGCGGGAGAGACCGCTGTCGATGACAACCCGAACCCCGTCGATGGTGATGGAGGTCTCGGCGATCGAGGTGGCGAGCACGGCCTTGCGTCGTCCGGCGGGTGCCGGCCGGATCGCCGCGTCCTGCGCCTTGCCGTCGAGCTGGCCGTGGAGCGGCACCACGTCGACGCTGTCCGCCACGCGGCCCTCCAGCCTTTCCGCCGTGCGCTCGATCTCGCGCTGCCCCGGCAGGAAGGCGAGGATGCTGCCGGCCTGCTCCGCCAGCGCCTCCCGGATGGCCTTCGCCATCTCGTCCTCGATGGGTACCGCCGGGGAGCGCTCGCGGTACCTTATATCGACCGGAAAGCTGCGTCCCTCGCTCTCGATCACGGGAGCGTTGCCGAGCAGCGCGGCCACGCGCGCGCCGTCGAGCGTGGCGGACATGACGACCAGCCTGAGATCGGGCCGCAGCGCCGCCTGAACGTCGAGCGCCAGGGCCAGCCCGAAATCGCCGTCGAGCGAGCGCTCGTGGAACTCGTCGAACAGCACCGCGGCGATGCCGGGAAGGTCCGGATCGTCGAGGATCATGCGCGCCAGTATGCCCTCCGTCACGACAAGGATTCTCGTGCGCGCGGACTGGCGGCTCTCCATGCGCATGGCGTAGCCGACCGTCTCGCCGGGCTCCTCGCCCAGAATGGCGGCCATCCGCCGCGCGGCCGCGCGAGCGGCGAGCCGGCGCGGCTCGAGCAGGAGGATCCTGCCGTCCCTGCGCCAGGGCTGGTCAAGCAGGGCGAGCGGCACCAGCGTGGTCTTGCCGGCGCCGGGCGGCGCGACCAGCACTGCGCTCGCCCGCTCCGACAGGCTGCGCGCGAGGTCGGGCAGGGCGGCCGTGACCGGAAGCGTTGGGAGAACAGGCACCGACATGATCGCCGTCCGCTTACCGGGCCGGCGGATGAAGCGCAACGCGGCCCGTTTCTCCCGCGCGCACCCGCACGTCCATGTCCGCTGTCGCGTCAGCCATGCGGCCTGGCGCCTGACGCCGGATCCGGCCGCGCGGGCCGCCTGGATGTGGCTTGCAGGGCACAGTCTCCCGCAAGCGGCGCGCAAGCACCAAAACACCGCGAAAACTCCGCATTCCGGTCATGATTCGCTGTGTTTTTGCGCACCGATTAACATCGCGTTCACGTGTTATTCACGAGATGGCGCTATCCTCCCCGCTCAATCGGAAGGGACATCCGACAGGGACATTCAGGACCGGTAAAATGGCTTTCCTCCTCAACCTCTCGCACTACGCCACGGCGCTTCGCGAGTTCGTCGTGCCGACCTATCGGCCGGAGCGCCATTACATGCGCGGCCCCGGTCCGGCCTGCGCGCGCCGCGTCGGCGAGATGGATCTCGTCCGGCCGGCCATGCGCTGACCGCTCCGGCGGAGGCGGAAAACAACCCGTTACATCGCGCTGTCTTGACGCCCGCCCCGGCCGCGGCCGCGATGGGGCCTGCGTGCTCCGCTCCGGCTTTGCAGGTCTCGTGACGCGCCACGGCAGGCGGTTTCCGTACTTCTGCGGCCGTCCCGGACGGCAAGGGATGGATTCACGAGCGTATAACCCGCAATGGCACGCGCTGTTCGGGCCCGGAGAGACCCGCACCCTGCTGCCGAACAGGCTGAAGGGCTGCATGGCTGGCTAGCTCAGGCATCAATTTGATAGAATTGGAAATGGCGGTTGCGGGCGTGACGCCGCCGCCGATCTTCCGGCCGGCCGAAGGAAGCGAAGTCGACGGTCCTGCCGTGCATTGCGGCCGCGCCGGCTGGAACTCTGCATATGTCTCGCGGCTTCGCATCGGGCATCTTGCCTTTCTCCTCAAGAAAGTGAGTAATCCCCATCCGGCCGGCGCCTTCTGCCGGCGCCTCGTATCCACAGGGGGTGTTCGATGAGGAAGACAACGGCTTTCGCGCTGGCGGCGCTGCTCGCTTCGGGAGCATACGCGTCCGCCGCGGACAATTCGGCGGGCAAGGAAGCAACCGTTACGGAAGGCACGCGCGACGCCGGCGCGGCCGTGACGCTGAAGCCGGCGAAGGCCGTCCCGAAGATCGAGGCCGACCGCAGCGCTTCCCGCGATGTGATTACGGACCCTGCCGCGGCGGCGAAGTCCTTCACCTTCGTCGGCAGGTCGAGCGACGGCAAGATGGTCAACGTCGCGCCGGGCGACGCGGTGGTGAAGGCGCTGACGGGCGAGAAGGCGGCGGAGGGCAGCCGTGCCCCGCTCGCCGAAGGCCAGGGCGAGGACCCCGAGACGGGCGACGAGGAAGGCAGCCGCCAGATCGTCGGCAAGGACGAGCGCGCCCAGGTCTACAACACGCTGCGCGCGCCCTATCCGACCATCGGCTATCTCGAAATGGCCGACAGCAGCGGCCAGCAATATAGCTGCACCGCCGCGCTCATCGGCCCCAGCACGATCCTGACCGCGGCCCAATGCCTCTACAATCACCAGAATCCCGACGACCCGTGGCGCGACAAGTTCGTCTTCTGGCCGGGCCTCGGCGGCGAGAAGAACATTCCCTTTCAGGGCGTGGCCTACGACACCGCCTATGTCGCGCAGGGCTTCATCGACAATTATACCGATAACTACGATTCGGTGTGGCAGTACGATCTCGGCATCGTCACGCTCCAGGAGCCGATCGGCAACTCGGTCGGCTGGATGGGATACTGGGCGTTCCCGAACATGGGGAAGTTCACCGCCAACGTGGTTGGCTATCCCTATGACAAGGAAGGCTTCACCATGTGGCGGTCGGCCTGCGACGTGAAGCCCGACGAAGTCGGCGACTACGACATCGCCTATACGTGCGACGTGACGGACGGCATGGTCGGCGCGCCGATCTACATCTACGACCAGGAGACGAAGAGCCGCTACATCATCGGCGTCAATATCGGCGATTTCGGCGAGAAGAACTGGGGCCTGCGCATGTATCAGGCGCTGTTCGAATGGATCCAGACCGTCAACAAGTAAGGCGTTTCGCCTGAACGCCTTTGATCGGAAAGCCGGCCACAGAGCCGGCTTTCCCTTTTCGTGTCCCGCATACGTGGCGGCAGGCGCCGCTCAGCTCGCAAGGCCCTCGAACAGCACCGTCGAGAGGTAGCGCTCGGCGAAGGACGGGATGATAACCACGATGGTCTTCCCGGCATTTTCGGGGCGCTTGCCGACGACGACCGCCGCCTGCAGGGCCGCGCCGGACGAGATGCCGACCGGCACGCCTTCCAGCCGCGCGACCAGACGCGCATTGGCGAAGGCGTCGTCGTTGGACACCTTGACGACCTCGTCATAGATCGACGTGTCGAGCACTTTCGGGGTGAAGCCGGCGCCGAGGCCCTGGATCTTGTGCGGCCCGGGCTGGCCGCCCGACAGGACCGGCGAGGCTTCCGGCTCGACGGCGACGATCTGCACCGACGGCTTGCGCTTCTTCAGCACCTGTCCGACGCCCGTAATGGTGCCGCCCGTGCCGATGCCGGAAACGAGGATGTCGACACCGCCCTGCGTGTCGTTCCAGATCTCCTCGGCCGTCGTCGTGCGGTGGATCTCCGGATTGGCCGGATTTTCGAACTGCTGGGGAATGACGGCGTCGGGCAGCGTCTGGACCAGTTCCTCCGCCTTGGCGATCGCGCCCTTCATGCCCTTCGGACCCTCGGTGAGCACCAGTTCGGCGCCCAGCAGCGCCAGCATCTTGCGGCGCTCGACCGACATGGTCTCGGGCATGGTCAGGATCAGCTTGTAGCCCTTCGCCGCGGCCGCGAAGGCGAGCGCGATGCCGGTGTTGCCCGAGGTGGGCTCGACCAGCGTCGTCTTGCCCGGCCTGATCTTACCGGAGGCCTCCAGCGCCTCGATCATCGCCACGCCGATGCGGTCCTTGACGCTGGCGATCGGGTTGAAGAATTCCAGCTTGGCCAGCAGCGTGGCGGCGACGCCCTTCTCCTTCGCGAACTTGTCCAGCCGCACGAGCGGGGTATCGCCGATGGTTTCCGTGATCGAATTGTAGACGCGGCCGCGCCCCGGGACGCGCGTGTCGGTTTTGCTCATCTGTTCGCTCCATGGGTCAGATTTTCCAAGGATAGAGCGGCTGGCCTTGAAAGCCGAGCGGAAGCATTGCCGAAAAACGCGCAATTGAAGAAATTTATTTCAATGAAGCGCATCTCTTAAAATGATTTTGCGCGATGTCCGGATTTGCCGGGCCAAAGAGCATTAACGGGCATGGCCGCGGGCAAAAAAATGCCGCCGTGGCGGAGGGGAATACCACGGCGGCTCTACTCAAAAACGCGGCAGCCCGGAGAGGGGGATGAGGCTGCCGCATCTTGTCCGGGAGGCGGGGGACGGGCCTTGATCCGGACTTCAGCAAAAATGCTGATGAGCCACATTTGGTTCCGCAAAAGTGTTCTTTCAAGGGCATGCCGCATTACAAGTTTGTAACATGCGCGTGAGCGGAACGGCGTCAGGAGGATGGGGTTCGGCGGCCCTTGCAGATGGACTCGCCCCGCCTGCCGCGCTACCGCTATCGGCCATGAAAAAAGGCGACCATCTCTTCCTTGTCGACGGCTCCGGCTACATCTTCCGGGCCTACCACGCGCTGCCGCCGCTGACGCGCAAGTCCGATGGCCTGCCGGTCGGCGCCGTCTCGGGCTTCTGCAACATGCTGTGGAAGCTGATGCGCGACGCGCGCAACACCGATGTCGGCATCACGCCGACCCATTTCGCGGTCATCTTCGACTATTCCTCGAAGACGTTCCGCAACGAGCTCTATGCCGAATACAAGGCCAACCGCTCCGCGCCTCCCGACGACCTCATCCCGCAATTCGCGCTGATCCGCGAGGCGACCCGCGCCTTCACCCTGCCCTGCATCGAGATGGAGGGTTTCGAGGCCGACGACCTGATCGCCACCTATGCGCGGCTCGCCTGCGAGGCAGGCGGCGACACCACGATCGTGTCGTCGGACAAGGATCTGATGCAGCTCGTCGGACCGACCGTCGCCCTGTACGACCCGGTCAAGGACAAGCGGCTCGGCATACCGGAGGTCGTCGAGAAGTGGGGTGTGCCGCCGGAGAAGATGATCGACCTCCAGGCGCTGGTCGGCGACAGCGTGGACAATGTGCCGGGCGTTCCCGGCATCGGCCCGAAGACCGCCGCGCAGCTCTTGGAGCAGTTCGGCGACCTCGACACGCTGCTGGCGCGCGCCGGCGAGATCAAGCAGGACAAGCGCCGGCAGTCGATCATCGAGAACGCCGACAAGGTGCTGGTCTCGCGCGAGCTCGTCACGCTGAAGAACGACGTGCCGGTGACGGAAGGGCTGGCCGATCTGGCGCTGCAGCCGCCGGACGGTCCGAAGCTCATCGCCTTCCTGAAGAGCATGGAGTTCACCACGCTGACGCGGCGCGTCGCGGAGGCGACCGGCACGAACTCCAACACCGTGGCCGCGGCCGAGCTGTCCGTGGATGCCGGCGACCTGCACGGCCCCGATGTCGGCGCCGCCGGCCCGGCTCAGAACAGGCCCGCGCGCGCGGGCGCCGAGGCCGGGTCTCCCTCGGCGGGCAATCTGGCCGCCACGCCGGGCGAGCTGGTCGAGGGCCTCGTCGCTGCCGCATCCGCCGCGAAGATCGATCATGTCGTCTACACGACGATCCGCGACATCGCCGCCCTCGACGCATGGATCGCCGAGGCGGTCGAGGCGGGCCAGGTCTCGATCCGCACCGAGGCCACGTCGCTCGACCCGATGCAGGCGGAGCTCGTCGGCTTCTCGCTGGCGGTGCGCCCCGGACGCGCAGCCTATGTGCCGCTGCGTCACAGGCGGACGGATGACGACCTGCTGGGCGGCGGCCTGACCGACGGCCAGGTGCTGGCGGATGCAGCGCTGGCGCGCCTCAAGGCGCTCCTGGAAGACCGTTCGGTCGTCAAGATCGGCCACAATCTCAAGCATGATCACCTCGTCCTCAGGCGCCAGCAGTTCGCCGCCGAGGGGCGGACCGTCCATGGCATCGACACCGCGACCTGTGACGACGTGATGCTGCTCTCCTACGTGCTGGATGGCGGAACCGCCGGCGGTCACGATCTCGCCTCGCTGTCGCAGCGGTGGCTCGGCCATGCGGCGATTCCCTTCAAGGACCTCGTCGGCTCCGGCAGGAAGCTTCAGACCTTCGACTTCGTCGAGATCGAACGCGCCGCGATCTATTCGGCCGAGGCCGCGGATCTCGCGCTGCGGCTCTGGCAGGTGCTGAAGCCGCAGCTGGCCGGCAAGCGCGTTGTCTCCGTCTATGAACGGCTGGAACGCCCGATGATCCCGGTCCTGTCCCGCATGGAGGAGCGGGGGATCTCCGTGGACAGGCAGATCCTGTCGCGCCTTTCGGGCGAGCTGGCGCAGGGCGCGGCCCGCCTGGAGGACGAAATCTACCTGATCGCCGGGGAAAGGTTCACCATCGGATCGCCGAAGCAGCTCGGCGACATCCTGTTCGGCAAGCTCGGCCTGCCGGGCGGCGCCAAGACCAAGACCGGCCAGTGGTCCACCTCCGCGCAGATCCTCGAGGAGCTGGCGGCGGAAGGCCACGAGCTGCCGCGCAAGATCGTCGACTGGCGGCAAATGACGAAGCTGAAGTCGACCTACACCGACGCGCTGCCCGACTACATCGATCCGCGGACGAAGCGCGTCCACACCTCCTATGCGCTCGCCGCCACGACGACGGGGCGCCTGTCCTCCGTCGAGCCCAACCTCCAGAACATCCCGATCCGCACCGCGGAGGGGCGCAAGGTGCGCACCGCCTTCATCGCCGAGAAGGGAAGCAAGCTCGTTTCCGCCGACTACAGCCAGATCGAGCTGCGCGTCCTCGCCCACGTCGCCGACATTTCGCAGCTCAAGCAGGCTTTCGCCGATGGGCTCGACATCCACGCGGCCACGGCCTCCGAAATGTTCGGCGTGCCGGTGGAAGGCATGCCCCGCGAGATCCGCAACCGCGCCAAGGCGATCAATTTCGGCATCATCTACGGCATCTCGGCCTTCGGGCTGGCGAACCAGCTTTCGATCCCGCGCGAGGAGGCCTCCGACTATATCAGGAAGTATTTCGAGCGCTTTCCCGGCATCCGCGACTATATCGAGTCGACCAAGGAATTCGCCCGTGTCCACGGCTATGTCGAGACGATCTTCGGGCGGCGCGTCCATTATCCGGAGATCCGCGCGTCAAATCCGCAGGTCCGTGCCTTCAACGAGCGCGCCGCCATCAATGCCCGTCTGCAGGGAACGGCGGCCGACATCATCCGCCGGGCCATGATCCGCATGGACGAGGCGCTGGCGAAGGCAGGGCTTTCCGCGCGCATGCTCCTGCAGGTCCATGACGAGCTGGTCTTCGAGACGGTGGAGGCCGAGGTGGAGGCCACGCTTCCGGTCGTCCGCAAGGTGATGGAGAATGCCGCCATGCCCGCGGTGTCGCTGTCGATTCCCTTGCAGGTGGATGCGCGCGCGGCGGACAACTGGGAGGCCGCGCACTGATCTCGCCGCCTGCGCCGGAGGAGACCTGCCGGAAACGGCATCACGTTGTCGGGAAGCGCTTGCGGCTGTTCAAAATACTGCCAGATTCGCGGCGGATTGAGGCGTTCTAGGGGCCTGGGAGATTCTTGATATGAGGAAAGCATTCTGCCGCTCGCTGCTGGCGGCCACCGCTCTCGGAGCGCTCGCGCTCGGTGCGGCGACCGGGATCGCCGAGGCGCGTACCAATCGCGCGCTCATCGTCGCCGTCACCAAATATCCGAACTTCCCGGAGAAGAACTGGCTGGTCGGGCCGAACCACGATTCGCGACTCGTCAGGGAGTATCTGGAGGCCAACGACATCGCGCCCTTCGACGCGGGCAACGTCACGGTCCTCGCCGACGGGGTGGAGGGCGCGAAGTCGAGCCCGACGCACGCGGCGATCCTCGGCGAGCTGAAGACGCTTGCCGACGAATCGCAGGCCGGCGACTTCGTCTACATCCACTTCTCGGGCCACGGCTCGCAGCAGCCCGAACTGGTGAAGGGATCGGAAACCGACGGCCTCGACGAGATTTTCCTGCCGTCCGACACGGAACTCTGGAGGGACCGCACCACCGGCGTGCCGAACGCGCTGATGGACGACGAGATCGGCGCCGCGCTCGATGCCATCCGGGCGAAGGGGGCCTTCGTCTGGTTCGTCGTCGATGCCTGCCATTCCGGCACGGCGACGCGCGACGTCGTTCCCGATTCCGATTTCGTGCATGAGCGCGAGCTCGACCCCGTCAACGACCTGAAGGTCGCGCCCGAGGCCATGGCCGAGGCCGAGAAGGAGGCCGCGCCCGCCTCGCGCGACATCGGCAACGCGCGCGAGAGCGCCATCGCCCTGACGGACGATTCCGGCGACGGCAAGAAGGGCGGGCTGGTCGCCTTCTATGCCGCGCAGACGACGGAGACCACGCCCGAGCGGCCGATGCCGCGCGGCCAGGACGGCGCGACCTCCTACGGCGTGTTCACCTATACGCTGTTCCAGCGCATCGCCGAGAATCCGGGCATGACCTACCGGCAGCTCGGCCAGGCGATCCTCCAGCAATATGCCGCCGACAGCCAGACCAAGCCGACGCCGCTCTTCGAGGGCGATCTCGACGCACGGGTGTTCGGCTCGGAGAAGATCGACATGGTCATGCAGTGGCCGGTCAAGGTGAAGGGCGGCAAGGCGACGCTGAACGCCGGCCTGCTGCAGCGACTGGCGCCCGGCTCAAAGCTCGCCATCCTGCCCTCGCCGACTTCCGAGCTGAAGGACACGCTGGGCTACCTGGAGGTGACGTCGGCGAAAAACCTTTCGAGCGAGGTGCGGCCGGTCGAATCGGACGGCAAGCCGGCGCTGGAGCTTTCCGCCATCCCGCACCAGGCCTATGCGCGCCTGTCCGACATGGCGCTGGATTTCCGGCTCAAGGTGGCGCGCCCGGCCGCGGACGCAAAGCTGTCCGGTCAGGTCGCGCAGGTGAACAGGGTTCTGGACGCGCTGGCGGCCAACCCGGAGAAGCGCTTCAACATCGAGCTCGTCGATCCCGGCAAGGACGCGGATCTGAGGCTGGCCGTCCTGCCGGAAAATCAGGTGACGCGCGCCAGCGACGGCTCCGGCGACAAGCCGGCGCTGTGGTTCCTGCCGCCCTCGGGCCAGATCTCGGCGAAGGAGGACAGCAGGCCGCCGCTCGTCGGTATCGACGAGGCCGATCCGAAGAAGCTCGAAGACGCCACCGCGGCCAACCTCCAGAAGATCTTCCGCGCCACCAGCCTGGCGCGCCTTGCCGTCGCTTCCGACTATCAGCCGGACCAGGTGAGCGTCTCCTTCCGCGTCAAGCGCGAGGACAAGGACGCGATGGAGCCGCTCGACGGCTCGACCGTGCCCTATGTGCACCCCGGCGACGAGGTGCACATCCTGGCCGAGAACAAGTCGAACAAGCGCGTCGACATCAATGTCCTCTATATCGGCAGCGATTATTCGATCACCCACATCACGGCGCAGAGGCTCGAGGCCGGAGCCAGGCTCGACGAAGGCCTGCTTGCCTTCACCGACGACAGTTTCGGGCTGGAGCGCATGGTCGCGGTGCTGACCGAGGCGCCGCCCGGCAGCGAGACCGAGGATTTGAGCTTCCTGGCGCAGGACAAGGTGCCGTCCGCTTCGCGCGACGTCGGCGACCAGCGCGGGTTCGGCGCCATGCTGGACCAGATCGCCGCCGCGCCGTCGAGCCGCGGGGCCGCCGCTTTCAAGGTAAATGGCGGCGACGCGCCGAAGGGCGGCGTGATGATCTTCACCGTGGAGACCGAGCCGAAGAACCAGTAGAGGTTTCGGCCCCGTCGTTTGGTGCGTGGGACTGCGCCTTGCGGGGACCGGATGTTTGTGGAACCTAGAAGAGCCGGCAAAGGCAGCGCCTTGCGCCCGGCTCCCGCACGAGGAAAGTCGATGTCGAACCATGCTCCCAGGCTGATTTCAGCCGTCGCGGTCCTGGCCGCGACGATCGGCGGCGCGCTTGCCCAGGACTGCGGCCTGTGCGCCAAGGAGGTGACGGTCAATTCCGATCTCGCGACGTGCTTCCTCCAGGAATATGGCAGGCTGTCGAAGGGAGATTCGAAGGCCGTCGCCGTCGATCTCAGCGAATGCGGCTCGCGCGGCGTGCTGGAGCCTCTCCCCGCGCCGAAGCTCGGCGAGCGCGAGCCCGACACGAAATTCATCATCACGCGAGCCCAGCTCGACTGCCTCAAGGCCAAGCTCGAAGAGCCGGACCTTGTGCTCGACCCGGCCGCGACCATCGAGCTGAGCTCCTGCCGATGAGCGACGAGTCCGGCGCCAACACCGGCCCTGTCGTCGCGGATCCCTCGGCGCCCGCCGCCTCGCAGGGCTTCAGGTCGGCCGTCGGCGCGTCGGCGGCGGTGCCGAGGGGCGGCATCTCGGTTCCCGCGAAAGTGGACCTTGCCGATCCGGAACCCACGCCCGCGGAAGACATAAAGAAGGAGTCCAGCCCCTTCAGCGACGGCGACAGGCGCGTCATGGTCTATGCGTGGATGGGCTTCCTGCTGCGCATCCTGCTCGTCGTCGGCGCGGTGTTCTCACTCGTGCAGTATCTGGCGGCGCGCGAGGAGAAGCGCGTCGAGCGCACGCTGGAGCTGGTCGACATGTGGGACGGCAAGGACTTCCAGGATGCCCAGAGCGCGCTGAAGGCCAGGCTCGTCGCGCTAAACGAGGCCAATGAGGGCCTGATGAGCTCCAACCCTTCGGAGGACGAGCGCAGGATCTATTACGAAAGCGTCGGCAAGCAACTGATGACCGACGCCGGCGGCACCATGCCGTTGCAGGAATTCGAGCCGAAGTTCGACCGCATCGTCTATTTCCTCAACCGCGTCTCGACCTGCGTCAGGCGCAACCTCTGCGACCGCGAGGTGGCCGACGACTACTTCCTCGACTATGCGCGGTCGTTCTGGTCCTATTTCTCCGGCTACGCGCAGAGCATGCGCAAGAACGGCTCCGCCAACTATGCCAAGGCGATCGAGGAGTATGTCGCCACCGCCCCGAAGGCCGCCGGGCCGGCGACGGAGCCATGACAGCCGCCGCCGTCCGGAGCCATGCATCGGGGGCCTGGCGGGCGATCCCGCCTCTCGTCCTGTCCGTCCTCGCGATCCTGCTCGGCGCGCTCGGGGCTGCGCGGGCCGAGGGAGCGGATTTCCGGCTGGATCTCGACACCGGCGGCCATCGCGCCCTCGTGCGCGACCTGGCCTTCACCTCCGACGGCCACCTCCTGCTGTCGGCTTCCGACGACAAGACCATCCGCGTCTGGGACGTCGCGAGCGGCACGACGCTCAGGACGCTGCGCGGCTATATGGGCGCGGGCAATGACGGCAAGGTCTTCGCCCTCGCCATCTCGCCCGACGACAGGACGGTGGCCGCCGGCGGCTATTTCGGGGAAGGCATCGACAAGCCGCCCTATGGCGACGTACGTCTTTTCGACATCGCGACCGGCCGGATGACGGGCGTGCTGACCGGCGCCGGGCAATCCGTCTTCGGGCTCGCCTACGCGCCGGACGGCAACGAGATCGCGGCGGGAAGCGGCGACGGCTACGTCTATGTCTGGAGCAGGGCGGCCGGCGGATGGGAACCGAAGACGCGCCTCGACGGCGATTCCAACCGCATTGCGAAAGTGGCCTACGCCCTGGAGGGCCGGCGCATCGTCGCCATAACCGCCGACAACGGCGTCAGGCTGTGGGATCGCGGGACGGGCGAGGAGATCGACATGCCCGACGCCGAGCCGCTGCGCGACACCGGCCTGATGGCGCTCACCGTCTCGGCGGAGGGCAGCCGCTTCGCCACCGGGGATTCTGAAGGCAACGTCATGGTCTTCGCGGCCGGGGACGGCAGGCTGCTTGCCACGCTGCCGAAGCAGCCTTTCCGCATCGGCGCGCTGACCTTCGCCGGCGACCGGCTGGTGGCCTCATGCGGCTATCAGTGCACGGACAAGCACCGCACAGTCGTCTTCGGTGCGGATGGCAAGACTGAGCGCGAGTACCGCGAGCATGACGGCACGGTCTATGCGAGCGCCCGCTCGCCCGACGGATTGCAGGTGGCGACCGCCGGCGGTCGGCGTCACGCCATCCATCTGTGGGACCCGACGACGGGCAAGACCGGCAAGGTGATGCAGGGCGCCGGCGCGCCGGTCATGGCGGTGGGCCTCGACGCGAGGGCCGCCGCCGTCGCCTGGGGCTTCGCCGATCCGTGCCCGGACCGCATCGCTTGCCCGGACGTGATGGGGCCGCTCGACCATTCCATGCCGTTGCCGAAGCAGGACGTCTTCTTCGAGCCGCCCGCGCCGCTTGTCGGCGACGCCAAGCGTTTCCGCCGTGCCGTTCACGAGCAGGCCGGCAGCGCGCTCCGCGCAGCCGGAGGCGGCAGCGAGGAGCTGGAGAACGGCCGCCTGGAGATCCTCCGGGCCGGCGCGGTCGTCAAGACGATCGACAATGACGAGACGAACGGCTTCCTGCACGCTGCCTTCACGCTTCTGGAAAACGGCCGCTCGCTGATCACCGGGGGAAGCGACGGCACGCTGATCGAGTACGACGCCGCGACCGGAAAATTTGCCGGCGAGTTCAAG
>JAFKJW010000060.1 GCA_017305925.1 Hyphomicrobiales bacterium
TCCAGAGGACGAAGCTGGTCATCCTCGACGAGCCGACGCGCGGCGTCGACGTCGGGACGATCGTGGAGATCCACAATTTCATCAACGAGCTTGCCGACAGCGGCATGGCGGTGGTGGTGGTCTCCTCCTACCTGCCCGAGATCATGGCGCTCTCGGACCGCATCCTGGTCGCGCGGCAGGGACGCGTGGTCGAGGAGATGGACATCGCCGAGGCGACCGAAAACCGCATCATGTATGCGGCGGTGCATTGAAGACGCCGCGGCCGGATGCGCCGGCGCGTCCGGCTACCACCTGTTCGCCGGCAGGACGAACATCTGCGCGATCTGCATGTGGGGCGGCTGGTCGAGCGCGAACATCACGCAGCGCGCGACATCTTCCGGATCGAGCGCCATGCCGAAGCGCTCGAAATATTTCCGGGCCGCGTCCTCGTCGCCGCGGTGACGGGATTTCACGATGTCCGTGCGGGTGAGGCCCGGCATGATCTCGGTCACGCGGATCGGCGTCTCGGCAAGCTCGCCGCGGATGATGTCGCTCAGCATGTGAACGCCGGCCTTGCTGGCGGAATAGGGCGCCTGGTCCGGCACCATGCGGATGGCGCTGATCGAGCTCATGTTGACGACATCGCCGCGGCCCCGCTCGAGCATCCCCGGCAGGATCGCCCGCGTGACGCGCATCAGCCCGGTCAGGTTGGTCTCGACGATCGCTGCCCAGTCGTCAGCCGATCCGGCGTCGAAGCGGACGCGCCCGCCTATGTCGTGGCCGGCATTGTTCACCAGGATGTCGATGGCCCGGAATTCCGGCGGCAGCCGGTCTAGGCAGCTGGCAACGGCCGGGCCGTCGGTGATGTCGAGGGGCAGGGGGAACGCTCTGTCGCCCAGCCCCGCCGCCAGCGCGGCGAGCGGGGCCTGCTGGCGGTCCGCCAGAACCAGCCGGCACCCTCGGGCGTGAAGGCTCACGCAGATCGCGCGCCCGATGCCGCTCGCCGCGCCGGTGACGAAAGCCGTCCGTTCCCGATCCGTCATCTCATAGCGCTCATCGCTGCACGAAAGGATTGGGGACGTTGCCGCTGATGTCGATCCAGACGCTCTTCTCCTGCAGGTATTCGCGGATCGCGGACAGGCCGCTCTCGCGGCCGATGCCCGAGCGCTTGAAGCCGCCGAACGGCGACATGTAGCTGACCGCGCGATAGGTGTTGATCCATACCGTTCCGGCCTTGAGCCTCTGCGACATGGTCAGCGCGCGCGAGATGCTCTGCGTCCAGACGCCCGCGGCAAGGCCGTAGATCGTGCCGTTGGCGATCTCGATGGCCTCCTCGTCGCTGTCGAAGGGGATGATGGCCAGAACCGGGCCGAAGACCTCCTCCTGGGCGATGCGCATCTTCGGCGCGACATCGGTGAAGATCGTCGGCTCGACGAACCAGCCCTCGCCGCAGGCCGGATCGGTGGCACGCTTGCCGCCGAGCGCCAGCGTGGCGCCCTCCGACTTGGCGATGTCGATATACTCCAGCACCTTGGCGAGTTGCGGGCGCGTCGTGATCGGGCCGACCTGGGTGTCGTCGCGCGAGGGATCGCCGATGCGGGCGGTCCTGGCGAAGGCCACCAGGGCCTCGATGAAGGCGGGATAGATCGAGCGATGAACCAGTGCCCGCGATCCGGCGATGCAGGTCTGGCCGCTGGCGGCGAAGATGCCGGAGACGACGCCCTTCACGGCGTCGTCCAGCACCGCATCCTGGAAGACGATGTTGGCGGACTTGCCGCCGAGCTCCAGCGTCACCGGCTTAATGGAGCGCGCCGCGAGCTGGTAGACGCCCTGGCCGGTGCGGTCGCCGCCTGTGAACGCCACCTTGTCGACGCCGGGATGGGAGACGAGATGCTCGCCGATCTCATTGCCGAAGCCGGTGACGATGTTGACGATGCCGGGCGGAAAGCCCGCCTGCTCGAAGAGCCTGCCGAATTCCAGCGCGGAAGCCGAGGAGAATTCCGAGGGCTTCCAGACGATCGCGTTGCCGGCGGCGAGCGCCGGTGCCAGCTTCCACGTCGCCAGCATGAGCGGCGAGTTCCACGGCGTGATCGCGGCCACCACCCCGAGCGGCTCCTCGCGGGTGAAGTTGAACACGCCGGGCTTGTCGATCGGGATGACGCGGCCCTCGACCTTGTCGGCCAGGCCCGCGAAGTAGTAATACCATTGCGGCATGTAGCGGAGCTGGCCGCGCATCTCGGCGATCAGCTTGCCGTTGTCGCGGGTCTCGATCCCGGCCAGCCGCTCCGCATCCGCCGCGAGAAGATCGGCGAACTTCCGCAGCAGGGCGCCGCGCGCGCTGGCGGTGATGCCGGACCACGACGGGTCGTTGAAGGCCTTTGCGGCGGCCGCCACGGCGCGGTCGACGTCTCCCGGCGCGGCGCGGGGGATTTTCGCCCAGGCCTGCCCGGTGAACGGGTTTTCCGTATCGAACGTCCGGCCGTCCTGGGCATCCACCCATCGACCGCCGATCAGCATCTTGTATGTGTCCATGTCCATTCTGCCCGGCGGCCCCGCCGGGTCCGCGAATTGGCGTCAGGCCTTGACGGCGTCGAATTCGGCGAAGGCTTCCCGCGCGATGCGGAAGGAATCCACGGCGGCGGGGACGCCCGCATAGATCGCCACCTGAAGGAGGATCTCGCGGATCTCCTCGCGGCTGACGCCATTGCGCAGGGCGCCCTTCAGATGCATCTTGAGCTCATGCGGCCGGTTGAGGCAGCTCAGCATCCCGATGTTCAGCATCGAGCGCGTCTTGCGCGGCAGCTCCTCGCGTCCCCACACCGCCCCCCAGCAATATTCCGTGACGAGCTCCTGCATCGGGCGGTTGAAATCGTCGGCGGACGCGAACGATTTTTCGACGAACTCCTTGCCGAGCACGTCCTTGCGGATCGCGAAGCCGCGTTCGAAGACATCCTGTGACATTGTCTGCTCCTGATTGTTGGAATGGTCATGAAACCTGGCCGGCCGACGGGTGCGTGTTGCGGCCATTGCGCTCCGCGCGCGGCCGCGAAAGCCGCTGATCAGCCTTCGCGGCGCAGAGCGGAAGGAGGCGGCCGGCGTCCTTCCGCGATTCGAGCCGATCGACGAATTCTTCGATGGCCTCGGCTGCTTCACCGCCGAGCAGCGCGCCGGCAGCATGCCGGAAGCGTTCGCGCACCTGAGCCTCCGTGGCCGGCACGACGTCCGGCATGGCCGTCGAAAGCTGGCGGCCGTCGCCAAGCGTCACATCGATCGCAGCGCCCTGCCGCCCGGGGAAAAGGGCGGTGAACTCGGCGCTTGAGACCAGCTCGCTGGCACCGATGAGCCGAATGGTTTCCGGATGGGCGAGATCGCCGTAATTCTCCTCGGAGAGCCGGCCATGCGCAAACACCGCGGCCACGCCGAACGGGATGCTCATCTTCGCCTGGAGCGGCTGGTCGAAAGGGCCCGTCAGGTCGCAGCCGGGATAGGAAGCGGCCGCCGCCGGCACGCTGATGCGGATGCTTTCGACCGGCGCGGTGTCGGCCCCCATCATCTCGACCATCTTCAATGCCGTCTGGCAGGCGGTCTGGGCGAAATTGCAGGCCGGCGCGGCCTTGTGGTACACGTTGAGAATATCGGCCTCTCCGTTGGGAAAGAGCTCGACCGGCCCCGGCATCGGCCGCCGCGCAAGCGCCGCGAAATATCCGGATTTGCCCTCCAGCACGTCGGGGCTTCCGAAGGCTCCGGCCCGGGCCAGACGTACAGCCATCCAGGCATTGCGGGCGGCGAAACCGGGATGGAAGAACATGTCCGAGCCGCCGCTCAGCGGCCACTGGTTCAGCCCGGACGCACCGTTCGCCGCGAAGGCGATCGCCGACATCGCCTGGGCGCGGTCGAGCCGCAGCAGGCGCGCACCGCCGCACGCCGAGCCGATGGGCGCGACCAGTCCGGTCGGCCTGAACAGTGCCGACATGGCCGGATCGATGAGCATCCTTCCGAGGCGGCCGCCGACCTCGTAGGCCACCACCGCCGCCTGGATGAGATCGATGCCGGAAACCGTCTCCTCCTCCGCCAGTGCCAGCAGGAGGGGCCAGATCACCACACCGTGGTGGCACACCGATGCGGCGTGCATGTCTTCCCTGACGAGGCCGTGGCCCTTGACCGCGTTCACGAAAGCCGCGTCCGCCGGCGTCGCCGTCACCGCCTCGGCGATCATGTGGCCGCCCGGCGCCGCGGCAACCGCGGCGACCGCCTGGCGGCTGGGCGCCAGTCCGGAAGCCTCGAACGCGCAGCCGAGAAAGTCGAGCAGGCAGAGCTTGGCCTTCGAGATCACGGCGGGGCCGAACACCTGCGGGGCCGCATTGGTAAGGGCGTCCGCCAGTTCCATCGAGCGCGTCGTCATGATCGGTCCTCCGCAGCGGTTAGGCGCGTATCTCCACCCCGGCCCATTCCTCGATGATGCGGACCATCGAAGTGAAATCGGAATCAGGCCCGAAGCGGGCCTTGGTGGCGGCGAGCATCTGGCGAACCAGCGCGCCGCCCACCATGGGCACTCCCAGATTCTCCGCCTCGTCCACGCACATCCGCACGTCCTTGTAGGACAGCGCCGTGGCGAAGCCGAAATCGAAGGTGCCCGGCAGCACGGCGCGCGGGAACTTGTCCTGCGTGGCGCTGTTGCGGCCGCTCGACGCGTTGATGATGTCGCACATCGTGCTCGGATCGAGGCCGGCCTTCACGCCCATGGCGAGCGCCTCCGCCGAGAGCAGGATGACGCCAGCGGCGATCATGTTGTTGCCGAGCTTGGCCACCTGCGCGCTTCCCGGCACTTCGCCGCAATAGAAGCGGCGGCCGAAATTCGCGAGGATCGGCTCGATCTCATCGTAGATCTGCCGGGTGGAGGAGACCATCACCGCCAGCGTGCCGTTGCGCGCGCCGGCGATGCCGCCCGACACCGGCGCATCCGCCCAGGCAATTCCCTTCTCCGCCAGCGCCTCGGCAACGGTCTTCGCCATGCTGGGGCCGGTGGTGGAGAGGTCGACGATGACCCTGACCTTCGATCCGGCGGCGATGCCGTCCGCTCCGAGCACCACGTCCCGGACGATCTGAGGCGTCGGCAGGCTGCAGAACACGATCTCGGCCTCGTCGGCGACCGCGGCCGGAGACGCCGCCGATTTCGTCGATCCCGAGGGCAGTTCATTCGCCGCATCCGGCCGCGTGTCGTAGACCACCACGCGATGGCCGGCGTCAGCCAGACGGCGCACCATAGGTGCGCCCATGCGGCCGAGGCCGATGAACCCAAGTGTCTGACTCTGCAAGAGCTTTTCCTCTCGAACGCTGTCTCATACTTCAGCAATCCATCGTCGGCAGATTAGGCCAATTCGGGTCCGTGCGATAATGCTCGCGCCGGGCATAACAGCTTTGCGGCGGGTCGGGCGCGCGCTTGTCAACGGCGTCGTTGTAATTGAAACTCAGAGCTTCGTTGCATGCCAACGGAAGCCGGTATGTGGTATCTTGCGACGAGGCGATGCTCATGTTCGACCTAAGGCAGCTCCAGCTCTTTTCGGCGGTGGCGGAATTCGGAAGCTTCTCGCGTGCCGCGGTCGCGCTGTCGGTGAGCCAGCCGGTGCTCAGCAGGCAGATCAAGGCGCTGGAGGAGAGCGTCGGGATTGCCCTCCTCTATCGGAACGGCCGCGGCATCGTGCTGACGGAAGCCGGCAAGCTCCTCCAGAGCTACGCGTCGGGGATTCTGGAGCAGGCCTCGCGCGCGGCGACGGAACTCGGGGCACTGCGATCGAATCCGCGCGGCGCGATCACGCTCGGCATGCCGCCCTCGGTCGGGGTCGTCCTCACGGCACCCCTGGTCCAGCATTTCCACGAGCAGTTCCCGCAGGTCAGCATGCGCGTCATCGAGGGCTTCAGCGGCCATCTGCTCGAATGGCTGGTCATGGGCAAGATCGACGTGGCGGTGCTCTACAACGCGCCGCGCATGAACAATCTGCTCTCGGAGCCGATTCTTCGCGACGAACTCTTCCTGCTCGGCGCGAAGGACGATCCGTTCCGGCTCGGAACCGGGCCGGTCGATGCCGACGTCGTCTCCCGTATCCCGATGATCCTGCCGGCGAGGCCGCATGGGCTGCGGGTGTTGCTCGACCACGTCTTCGGCGCGGCGGGCATCGAGCCCAGGATCGAGGTGGAGGTGGAGGCGATGCCTTCGACGCTGCGCCTCGTGGAAGCCGGCATGGGCTACACGATCCTGTCCTATTCGAGCTGCCACAATCTGGTCGCCGAGGGACGGATCTGCTGCTGGCGCATCCAGAACCCGTCGATCGAAAGGGAGCTGCTGCTGGCCACCTCCAGCCAGCGACCGACGACGACGGTGATACGGGCGCTGACCGGCCTGATCCGCGACGAGGTGCGCGCGCTGCGCAAGGCGGGCATCTGGGAGTCCAAGTCATAGGGAGAAGGCGGCCGGGAGACCTCCCCCGACCGTCATGAGCTCGACGGCGTCGATGACCTTCGGCCGTCGCGGACCACGCAGATCTGGAAATCGCCCGGACGATGGACCTTCCTCCATGCGGCGGGCGATATATCTGTTATCCGGAATCTGAACGTTCAGCCTGCTTCACTTGCGCGCGCGACACAGCCAAACTGCCGATGCGGATACCGGTAACACCCGCAGCAACGGAGGAGAGCAGTGATGGCCGACACGGTGCAGAAGCAGACGCCCGGCGTCTACAGGCGCAGGATCGGCGACGCCATGATCACGGTGGTCAATGACGGGTTCCTCGACATCTCGATGGGCATTCTTCGGGGCACCGACCGCACCGATATGGAAAGCCTGATGCGCGACAATTTCCGTGACGGCGAGCCGCGCCTCACGGTCAACGCCTTCGTCCTCGAGACCGGCCGCAACACCATACTGGTCGACGCCGGCGGCGGATCGACCACGGTCTATTCGATGGGGCAACTGCCGGACAATCTGGAGGCCGCCGGTTTCAGGCCGTCGGATTTCGACACGGTCCTGCTGACGCACATCCATCCCGACCATTCGAGCGGGCTGATCGACAAGGCGGGCAAGCCGCTGTTTCCGCGCGCGGAGATCGTGATCCACGAGGACGATCTCAACTTCTGGTCCGATCCGGAACAGCGGGGCCGGTCGGCAGCGGCGGCGCCCTATACAGGCTCGGCCGATGCGCTCCTTGCCAGTCACAAGGGGCGGTTCCGGCCGACGGCCGGCGGGGAGGTGCTGCCCGGTATCACGCAATTGCATCTGCCCGGCCATACGCCCGGCCATTGCGGCTATCAGATCGAGTCGGCTGGCGAGACGCTGGTGATGTGGGGGGACACGGTGCACGTCCCGGAGATCCAGATCCCGCGCCCGCAGGTCACCAGCGAGTACGACGTCGACGAGGCGCTGGCGGCGGCGAACCGCCGCAAGATCTTCGAGCACGTCGCCAAGGAGCGGCTGCTCGTCACCGGCGGCCATGTCCATCTGCCGGGCTTCGCTCACATCGTGCCGGCCGGATCGGGCTTCCGCCTCGTGCCGGAAAGCTGGATGGTGGCGCTGTAGCCGCTTAGTCCGGCCTGCCTCGGCCGCTTCCCGAAAAAGTTCGGGCCGGTCCATGGAGACCGGCCCTTGTCCGTTCGCGCTTGGGAGGATGCTGCGAACGATCAGTCGGAGACCTCCACCCAGGTCTTGCTCTTGGAGTCGTACTTGACGAGCGTGATCTGGTCGGCGTTGATGGTGATGTGGTTGTCCTCCGAGAAGCCGATGTTGCCGGTCAACCCTTTGAAGTCCTTTACGGCATTGAACCCTTTCTGCAGGTTCTCCGGCTTGGTGGACTTCACGTCTCCGATCACCTGGGCGAGCATCTTGATGCTGTCGTAGGCGCCTGCCGAGAACGGCGTGGCCTCGACGCCGAACTTGCTCTTGTAGGCTTCGCGGAATGCCGCGAGCTCGGCGCTGGGATGCAGCTCGGTCGTCAGCATGGCAGTGATCGTGCCGTCCGCCAGCTCGCCGGCAAGGCTGGAATAGGTGTCGTCGGCATTGGTCTCGTCGTTGCCGTAGACGATCGCCTCGTAGCCGATCGACTGAAGATCCTGCACGAACGCGGCCTGGTCCTGCGGCGTCAGCCAGACATCCACGCACTTTATGCCCGCCGCCTTGATGGCGTTGACCTCGGGCATCAGCCCGGCGGTCGCGCCGGTCGACCAGTTCTCGGTGATGGTGTGATCCATCGCGATCTTCTGGCCAGCCTTGTCGTAGGCGAGCTGGATGCCAAAGAGCCCGCCCTGTCCGTATGTCGAGGGATCGTGCAGCACGGCGAGGCCGTCCGGGCAGTGCTTCAGCGCATGCTCGCCGATCTTCTCGCCCCAGGCGAAGGTGTTGAGGCCGAAGTCGAACACCCACGGATTGGGCGGCCCCTTGGGGCCGTCCGGATTGACCGTCAGGCCTCCGTCGTCGACGATGCCGATCGTCGGGAACTTGTGGCGCTCGGCGAGCTGCGCGGTGACCGGCCCTGTGTCCGGCGAGCCGGCGATCACGATGGCGCCCTCGGAAAGCAGCTTCTCGTAGAGCTGGCCCGAAAGCGTCGCCGACGCGTTGATCTCGTCAACCGCCATCTGCGAGCCGTTGACGGTGGCGATGCCGGTCGAGCCGTATGCGCCCGTCGTCCCGGCAATCAGGCCTATGAGATAGTCGTCCGCCGCGCTGGTCCGGCCGGTTGTGGCCCACATTGCCGTCGCGGCCAGCAGCAAGGTGGAAGTCGTCGCGAGCTTCTTCATGTCGGTTCCCTCCCTGCGTTCGGCGGCCGTTCTCCGGCGGCCGATCGCCTCAGTTCGCCATTCCCGCTGTGACGGGATGTTACGGCTTTCCTGCTGACCCAGAACCCCACCCTTGTCAACGCAACGGCCCGGGCCGGAAGGTTCCCGCCACCGCGAAGCCGGGGGCATCGGGGCCTGATCGGAAATGGCTTTCCGAAGCAAGGGCAGAATTTTTCAAGGTCATCTATCTTATTGATATAAAATCGCTATTCACGCGCAGCGCAGGCACCGGCATGCCGCATCGTCCAGGTCGGCACGATCGTCGATTTGTCGTGTTGGCGCTTGAAGGATTTTATGTTACCGCTATCATCATAGCTGTTATGTCACTCGCAAAGCTGTCCCGGCGGGTGTTTTGGAATAGGTGTTCGGCAAGCCTCGCGACGGCGGGAGGCGGGCGGCTGCCGCGACCGCATGCGGCGTATTCCGGGACCTCGGAGCGGCGCGGCGCAAGGCCGTCCCCGAGGAATGGGGAGGAAGGGCGACATTGCTGCAGTTCATTCTGAGCGGCATAGCCATCGGCGCCATCTACGGTCTCGTGGGCATGGCGCTGGCGATCTCGTTCTATGTCACGCGCATCATCAACTTCGCCCAGGGGCAGCTTATGATGGTGACGGTGATGGTTACCGCCGAGCTTGCGTCGTCCGGTTTTCCGGTGTGGCTCGCTGCGGTCGCCGGCCTCGCCTGCTCCTGCATCGTCGGCGTCCTCTCCTATCTCATCGCCGTCCGTCCGATCCTCATGTCCAACCGCTTCAGCTTCGGGTGGCTCGTGTCGACCCTGGGCTTCGCGGTGATCGTCGAGAACGCGGCCGCCTACATATGGGGGCCGACCTCGCAGGCCTTCCCGCCGATCCTCAACAAGATAAGTCTGCCGATCGGGGATGCCGTGCTGACCGCGCAGCAGCTCCTCGCCATCGCGACGGCCGCCATTCTCGCCGGCGGGTTCGAGGTGGTGCGCCGGCATACGCTGTTCGGCAAGCTCGGCATGGCGACGGCCGCCGATCCTGAAATGGCGTCGGCCATCGGCGCTAACACCACGGTGGTGGCGATCGTGGCCTTCGCCGTATCCGCCGTCTTCGCCGGCATCGCCGGACTGCTGATCGGCCCGACGACCTTTGCCAACCCGTATCTCGGCGATACGTTCGGCACCTACGGCTTCATCGCCATGATGATCGGCGGCGGCACGGAAAGGCCGGTCGCGGCCATGTTCGGCGGGTTGTTGCTGGGCATCTGCGCAGAGGGCGCCAACGCGCTCATCAACTCCCAGGCTTCGGACTGGTTTCCCTTCCTGGTGCTCGTCGTGATCCTGATCGTCTCGCCCAAGGGGCTGTTCAGCGCGAGCAACCCCCTGTTCCGCCCGCGCCGCCCGATGGTCGCGGGAAACTGAGGACCGGGCATGAGCACCGCATCCGATCCGCAAGCCTCCCCGTCGGCCTTCGGGCGGCCACGCGCCGGCCTTGGGCGTGCGGCGGGGCTGCTTGCAGTCGTCCTGGCCTATCTCGCGGCCACGGCCTATGTCGCGCAGGCCGGGCTCGGCTTCCAGAGCCTCGTCCTGGTCGCCGCCGTCTTCGCTATCCTCGCCATCAGCCTCGACCTCGTGGCCGGCATGCTCGGCCTCTATTCGCTGGGGCAGGGCGGCTTCTTCGGGATCGGCGCCTATGTGACGACGATCCTCGCCAACGACCATGGCTGGAACGTCTTCGGCCTGCTGCTGCTGGTGCTCGTGGTGACCGGACTGATCGGCGCGGCCGTCGGCGCCATGTCGCTGCGTATCAGCGGCCTCTATTTCGCCATCACCACCTTCATCTTCACGCTGGTGCTGACCGTGCTGGCAACCGACATGGTCAACGTGACCGGCGGTCTCCAGGGACTGCTCGGACCGGCTTTCCCGGATTTCCCGGAAGGCCTCGGGTGGCTCGGCCGGCCGCTGGCGTGGTGCATCATGCTGGCGCTGCTGCTCTGCCTCTGCCTGGCGTGGAACGTCCGGCGCTCGCCGCTCTATCCGGTCCTGCTGTCGATCCGCGACGCGGAGCCGTTCGCCGAGGCGGCCGGCGTGCGCACCGCGGCCATCAAGATCGGCGTCTTCGGGCTTTCGGCGGCGATGGCGGGCGGCGCGGGGTGGCTGTTCTCCTTCCTCGGCGTGGTGTCGCCCAGCCAGTTCGACTGGTCGGTATCCCTGAACGTGCTGGTGATGGTGCTCATCGGCGGCATCAACACGACGATCGGCCCGGTGATCGGCGCGATGTTCGTCTCGATGTTCCCGACCGTCGTCAACATCAATCCGTGGCTCCAGGAAATTGTCTACGGGGCGCTCTCCATCCTCGCGATCACCCTGTTGCCTGAAGGCGTGGTGGGCGTGGCCCGGCGGGTGCTGGCGCGCAGCTTCGGCGGATCGGCCGCTGCGGTCGAGAACATCGGCCCTGATGTCGCCCCGATGCCGGCGAGCCTGCCGGCGGCCGCACCGGGGCCGGACGGGCCGGAGATCCTCGTCGAATGCCGGGGAATCGAGTTCGGATACGGCGTCGGGCCCAAGGTGCTCCGCAATGTCGACGTCGCCGTCCGGCGAGGCCACATCCACGGCCTCATCGGGCCCAACGGCTCCGGAAAAAGCACGCTTGCCAACGTTATCTCGGGACGCCTGAGGCCGCATGCCGGCGAAGTGCTGATCAAGGGCTTGCGCGTCGACGGCATGCCGCCGAGCAGCCGCTCGCGGCTGGGGCTGCGACGCACGTTCCAGGCCGCGCAGCTCGTCAAGGAGCTGACGCCCACGCAGAACGTGATGGTGGGCCTCTACGACCGCGTGCCGCGCATCGTTTCCCGGGCGCCGTTTTGGCCGATGCTGCCTTCGGGGCGACGGGACATGGCCGCCATGCGGCGGCGCGCCGGCGAGACGCTTGGCATCGTCGGAGCGGGCGAGTGGGCCGGCCGGCGGGTCGGCGACGTGCCGCACGGCATCGAGCAACTGACGCAGCTCGCCTCTGTCTACGTTGCAGGGCCGGACATCATCGTGCTCGACGAGCCGGCGACCGGCCTCTCGGCGAAAGAGGTCAGGCACCTCGCGGCGATCCTCGCCCATCTCAAGGGGCAGGGCGTCACCATGATCATCATCGAGCACCAGACCCGCTTCCTGTTCCCGCTGTGCGACCGCGTGACGGTTCTCAATGCGGGCGAGGTCATCCTCACCGGCTCGGCCGACGAGGTGCGGGCGCATCCGACGATCAGACAGGTCTATCTCGGCGAATGAGCGAACAACCGGCCCCCGTCCTGGAGATCGAGTCGCTGAGCGCCGGCTACGGCCGTTTCGATGTGGTGCGCGACGTGGCGCTCACGGTCGGCAAGGGGGAGGCGGTGGCCCTGCTCGGGCCGAACGGCGCGGGCAAGACGACGGTGCTGCACGCCATCATGGGCCTCGTCAGGCAGCGGCGCGGCCTGATCCGGGTGGGCGGCACCGACGTCTCGGCGCTGCCGCCCCATCGGATCGCGCGCGGTCTCGCGGCCATTGCGCCGGAAGGGCGGCGGCTCTTTCTCGACCAGTCGGTGGAGGACAACCTCGTCCTCGGTGCGCTGCATCTGCGGCGCGACCGGGCCCGGGTGGAGCGCCTCCTCGGATCGGTCTACGAGATATTCCCGGTCCTGAAGGCCTACCGCCATCGCCTGTCGTCCTTCCTGAGCGGCGGCGAGCAGCAGATGGTCGCGATCGGGCGCATGCTGATGAGCGACCCGCAGGTCATGCTGCTTGACGAACCGTCCGTGGCGCTTTCGCCGGTGGCGGTCGATATCGTGGTCAAGGCGATGCTGGAGCTGCGCCGCCGCGGCGCTTCGCTGTTGCTGGTCGAGCAGCGCATCGACGTGGCGACCCGCGTCTGCGACCGGCTCTACGTCATGACGCATGGCGAGATCGTCGACAAATTGACCCCCGACATGGTCCGGTCCGGCGGCATGTCGATCCTGAACAAGTATCTCGGCTGACTACCGCCTTCGCCGGAAGGCGGTTCCCATTTCCGAGAGGGGCTTCAGGCCGTCGCGGCGTAGCGGCGGGCGAGCGCCGACATGCCCACCGCAAGGACGAGGATGCCGCCCTTGAAGATCGGCTGGAAATGGGTCGGCGCACCGAAGATGCTAAGGCCATTGAAGCCGACCGCGAGGATCAGCACCCCGATCAGCGTTCCGGAGATGTGGAATTCGCCTTCCCGCAGGGTGGCGGAACCCAGGAACACCGCCGCGAAGGCGTCGAGCAGGTAGCCGTCGGCGGCGGCCAGCGTGCCGCTGCCGAGAAGAGAGGACAGCAGCGTGCCGGTCAGCGCTGCGCAGAAGCCGGCGGTGGCGAAGGCGAAGATCTTGATGCGGTCGACCCGGATGCCGGACAGCCTGGAGGCTTCCAGGTTGGAGCCCACGGCCTGCATCTTCTGGCCGATGTCGGTCTTGTTGAGGATCACCCACAGCGCGACAAGCACGACGACCATGATGATGACCGGATTGGGCAGGCCGAAGACGAGGCGGCCGAGCGAGATGTCGGTGAAGGCGCGCGGGATGCCTGTGGCGATCGGGAAGGCGCTGTAGGTGAAGCCGATGCCGGTCAGCATGGTGCCGATCCCCAGCGTGGAGATGACGGCGTTGATGCGCACCTTCGTCACGAGCAGACCGTTCAGGACGCCGATCCCCGCGCCGAGAAGCAGCGCGCAGGCGATGCTCAGCCAGATCGGCAATCCCTCATAGGCCATGAGCCCGGTGACGATGAGGCCGACGAAGCTCGCCACATAGCCGATGCTGAGGTCGAACTCGCCGACGACCAGCGTGTAGGTCAGGCCCGAAGCGATGATGGCTGTCAGCGAGGCCTGGCTCAGGATGTTGAGGAAGTTGGCGCGCGACAGGAAGATGCCCGGCGCATTGATCGAGAAGAAGACGACCATCAGGAGCAGGCCGACAATCGTGCCGTAGCGCGACAGCCAGATCAGCGCCGTCCGCTTCCAAGAGGATTTGCGGGGCAGCGGCGCGTCCTTCGGCGTGGCGACCTCGGCCCTCATGCGTCGTCTCCTTCTTCGTCGTTCGCGTCCTGGTAGCTGAGCTCGATGATCCGCGCCTCGGTGATGTCGGCGCCGGTCAGCTCGCCCGTGACGCGGCCCTCGCGCATGACGAGGACGCGGTCGGCGAGCAACGCCAGCTCCTCCACGTCGGAGGAGATCACCAGGATGCCGACGCCAGAGCGGGCAAGGGTGCGGATCGCGTCGTGGATCTCCTCGCGCGCGCCGATGTCGACGCCGCGCGACGGTTCGTCGAGGATGAGAAGCTTCGTGCCGGCGTTGAGCCAGCGCGCGATCAGCGCCTTCTGCTGATTGCCGCCGGAAAGGCCGGCGATCTTCGCCGCGACGCCCGGCGTCTTGATGCCGAGGTCCGCCACAAGCGCTTCCGCCTGGTGGCGGGCCTTCCTGTCGGAAACGAAGGGCAGGCCGGGAATGCTGCGCAGCTTCTTCAGGGTGGATATGTTGATGTTGAAGCCCACCGACTGCTGAAGCATCAGGCCCTGCGAGCGGCGCTCTTCCGGCACCAGCGCGATGCCGGCGCGCACGGCCCCGGCCTCGTCGGCGATTTCGAGGGGCTTTCCGTCGAGCTCGAAACGGCCGGCATCCGGACGGGTCACGCCCGCGATCAGATGGGCAAGCTCGGTCCGCCCTGCGCCGATCAGGCCGCCGAGCGCCAGGACCTCACCCCGGTAGAGGTCGAGGCTCACGCCCTTCACCGCGCTCTTCCAGGCGATGTCGCGGGCGGAGAAGATCGGCCGCTTGCTCCGGTCGGCGGCGAAGCGGGTGCTCGCGTCGGGTGTGCGCACGTCATGGCCGATGATGGCCCTGACGAGGCCCTTCTTGTTGAGCGCGCCGCGTTCCGCCTCGCCGACGACGCGCCCGTCGCGCAGGACGGTGATCCTGTCGCAGAGCCGCAGCACTTCCTCGAGACGGTGGGAGACGTAGAGGATCGCCACGCCCTGCGCGGAGAGATCGCGGATGATGGCGAAGAGCTGCTCGCTTTCAGGCTCGGAGAGCGAGGCGGTCGGCTCGTCCATGGCGATCATGCTGGCGTCGCGCGTCAGCGCCTTGCCGATCATCACCAGCCAGCGTTCGGCGACCGACAGGTCCGAGACCCTGGCGTCGAGCGGAAAGCGTATGCCGACGCGCTCCGCGGCCGCCCGCGCGGCAACGCCGGAGCGCTGCCAGTCTATCATTCCGAACCGCGTAGCCTTGGGCGCGCCCAAGAGCATGTTCTGCAGCGCATTGAAATGCGGGATCAGGTTCAGTTCCTGATGGATGAAGGCGAGGCCCGCCCGTTCGGACGCTTGCGGAGAGCCCCTTTGCAACTCCTCGCCGGCGATGGCGACGCTGCCTGCATCCGGAACGGTCACGCCGGCCAGGCAGCGGATCAGCGTCGACTTGCCAGCCCCGTTGGCGCCGACGAGGCCGTGGACCTTTCCGCGTTCGATGTCGAGGTCGGCGTGGTCGAGCGCGAGTTCGCCGGCAAAGGATTTGGTCAGGCCGCGAATCCGCATCCATGCGTCGGCAGAAGGCGAGGCGCCGACGGAAGGACCGGCATCGAGAGAAGGCAAGGGCGGCATCTAGCCGCCCCGCTTCTTCGCATGCCGCAACAAGGCATCACATTCCATTGGGATGTTCGGCCATGAACTTGTCGATGTTGTCCCTGGTGACGACGATGCCCTGGATCTCGATCGTCTTGGGCTGCCAGGAATCGCCCGCCTGCTGGGAATCGAGGATAGCCT
This sequence comes from Hyphomicrobiales bacterium, assembly GCA_017305925.1. GTDB lineage: Bacteria > Pseudomonadota > Alphaproteobacteria > Rhizobiales > Rhizobiaceae > Arvimicrobium. The sequence goes on from JAFKJW010000060.1 coordinate 15,566, forward strand.
GAAAGACCTCCTTGCCCTCCTGATAGGCGGGCTGCCAGACCGTGGCCGTCATGTCGCCTTCCTTGACGAGCTGCAGGGCCTGGGCGCTGCCGTTGATCGAGACGGTCGTGACGTCGGTGCGGCCGGCCTGACGGAGCGCGGCCACCGCGCCCTGCATCGGTTCGTCCCAGCACGACCAGAAGGCAAGCGGCGTGTCGCCGCCGGGCGGATGGGCCGTCAGCCACGCAGCGGCGGTCGCGTTGCCGAACTGCACCTGTCCGGGCGCGACGACCTCGCTGTAGTCCACCTTGATGCCGGACTTGCCCTTCACACCCTCGTCGAAGGCGACGCCGCGATCGATGCAGAGCTTTCCGGGGTGGAAGGTCATGGCCAGCACATCGGCCTTTTCGCCGACCTTGTCGAGCAGGAACTTGACCGAATCGTCGCCGACCTGCCGGCCGCTCGTGGTCACGACGATTCCGGGAACGATCTCGCCGCCCCATGTCCCGACGGGGATGTGCGCGTCGCGCGCGGCGGAAAGGCCTGAGCCGATCGAGCTCGATGCGAAGGCGAGCACGAAGATGGCGTCGACCTTCTGCGCGACGAAGGAGTTCATCGCCGCGTTGGCCTGGTCGGCGCTCGCCTGCGTATCGGTCACCTTCACGTCCCAGCCGGCGGCCTTCGCGGCATCGGTGGCACCGCCGATGACGGCGATGTTCAACGCGTCGTTGGCAAGCAGCGCGACGATGCCGAGCGTCTTCGCCTGGGCGGCGCCGGCGATCATCATCGCGCCCGCCGTCAAGGCGGCAAGCAATAGCTTATGCATTCCAGATATCCTCCCTGTCGGTCGCCCCATGCCGGGGCCGATGGCTTCAATTCCCCGGGTCCCGGCGATCCGCCCGTCCCCGCCTGTCCAAGCTTCCTATGCGTCGATGGCCGCTGGATGCCGTCTCCCCGAGATCTCCGCATGCCGGCATGTTCCGCTTCTTCGGAGATGCAGGGTACGAAGGTCAAGTGAAATTTGGTACCGGTATCATATCGTACCTTTGGCGAGGCGACAATAGCGCAGCGCATACATGCGACAAATTCGGCGCGGAATCGGGCATGCATGCGGAGGCCCGGTCCAGGCGGGCCGCAGCTCCATGTTTGCTCTTGTTAACGGTATCACGCCTTGGCTATGGATAGCCATCATGCCGGCGGTCCGTTTGCCGATGAGCCGGGCGCCGCGGGACAACGGAGGAACTGCGATGCAAGTTAAATACGACTTTTCCGGAAAGAACGTCATCCTGATCGGCGGCACGACCGGCATCGGCCGCGCGACCGCGCTCGCTTTCGCCGGAGCGGGAGCGAACCTCTACGTCTCGGGCCTCGGCGCCGATCTCGGAAAGGGCTTGAAGGAGGACGTGAAGCCGTTCGGCGTGGAGATCGAGTTCGAAGAGGTGGACGTGCGCGACGGCAAGGCGATGAAGGCGCTCCACGAGAACGCTTTCGCCCGTTTCGGCCGTATCGACATCGCCTTCAACAACGCCGGCGTGCCCGGCAAGACGGCGCCGGTGCACGAACTCGAGGACGCCGATTACGACCTTCTGATGGACGTGAACCTGCGCGGCATCTTCAACGGCCTGCGGTACCAGGTTCCGCACATGGCCGCGAAAGGCGGCGGAGCCATCGTCAACACGTCCTCGCTGTTCGGCGTGATGGGCTTTGCGACGACGGCAGTCTACTGCGCAAGCAAGTGGGGCGTCATCGGCCTGACCAGCTCGGTGGCGCTGGAGGTGGCGCGCAAGAACATCCGGGTGAATGCCATCGCGCCCGGCTCGGTGATGACGCCTCTGCTGCGTGGCATGTTCGGCAGCGAGCAGTCGGCCAGGGATACGGTGCTGCCGATGATCCCCATGGGCCGCATCAGCGATCCGTCGGAGATCGCGCAGCTCGTGCTGTTCCTCGCCTCGGACGCGGCTTCCTTCATCACCGGGCAGGCGGTCGTGATCGACGGCGGCGGTTTCGTCGCCGGCGCGGATCAGCTCTGAACATATGCGGCGGATCGGCCCCTGAGCGGAGCCGGAAAAGCGGCGGGGTGGGCGGGCGCTCCGCCTCGGTTCAGCCGACCCGGCTCTTCTCGCCGCTGGCCAGTGCGATCTCCACGACCTGCAACCCCTTGTCGGTCAGCCGCGACGGGAAGGTGGTGCGCAGCCGGTCCTCGTGGACCGGGATGACGCGACGCACCTCGCCGCCGACCGACTTCAGCATCGCCGCGCTGGAGAAGATGAGATTGTGCTGGCTGCCGACCGCGAGGCCGATCGGTACGATCTGCGGTGCGTCGGGGTCGAGGCCGGTCAGATTGTCGTATGTGTAGATGAGGTCGCCCGCGAACACCCATTTGTCCTCGCCGTTCCTGGTGCCGTCGTTGCGGACCGTGACGTACATGCTGCCGTAAGTGTGGGTGTCGGCGGCGAGATGGACATCGATGCCGGGCAGGACATTTTCCTGGTCGCCGTCTATCAGAACCATGCGGCCTTCCTTCGCCGCCTCGACCGCCCGCACGATGTCGGCCGGATCGCCGCCGCCGGTCAGGAAGCGGTATTCCGGTCCCAGAGCGAGCGCCCAGACCCATTTGTCCAGCTCGCTCTTCTGGAGGTAGAATTTCGCGTTCGGAAACAGATGGATGGCGCCCATGTGGTCGAAATGGGCGTGGGTGATGAAGACCCGGGTGATGTCCTCGGGCCTGACGCCGCATTCGGCCAGTACCTCGCGCGGCCCGTGATAGTTCGAAACGCCGTAGGCATCGGCGAGCTGCTTGCCGAACGCCACATGGTCGTAGCCCGTATCGATGAGGATCGTCTCGCCCTTCCCCTTCAGCAGCACATAGGCATAAGGCAGCTTGCGGGTGCCCTGATGCTGCGGGCCGTACATCATGACGCTGAAGGGAAATTTCTCCACCGCTGCGTATTCGAGCACCCAGATCGAGTAATCCGCCATGCTTTCCTCCCTGATACCGTTGGTCTACGCGACCTCGCATACGAACCGCGGCGGTGCGTGCGCGGCGCAGCATGCCTGTCCGAAGTCGATAAGCTCGAAGCCCGGCAGCAGGCGCTCCGTCGCGCGAAGATGGTCGCTCGCCGCGCGGAGCGCGTGCACGAGGTCGTCACGGTTCACGCCGCCGCGACGGCCGAGTGCCGCGGCGCAGGCGCGCCGCAGGGCCTCCGCGGCCGCTCGCATGTGATGGTGGTGATGGGCGGCGCGCCCGGGCACCGGGATGGCGCGTATATCCTCGGCCGCGCGGGCCGCCGCATCGGCGGCGGCAGTGAGCGCGCCTTCGGCAAGCGATGCACGGCCGGGCGACGTCATCAGCAGCAAGGCGAAGCCCGCCACCTGCTTCAGCGCTTCGCCGACGAGCTGCTGCGCCGGGCGTGCGGCTGCCACATAGCGCAGCAACGGCTGTTCGTCTGGCGCACCCACCGTTCCGTCCATCCGATCTCCCCGAAATCCGATCTGTTCTGGGATAGCCGACTTTGGTATCGGTAACAACATCTTTGCGAAATTCTGCGCGGACGGCTTGTTCGCGCGGCCGCGCGATGATTTGATTTCGGACGACCCATCGGATTGCGACAGGATGCCGAAGAGATCGTCAGGAGACGGAACGCCGCGCAGCGGGAGCGCGAGGATGCGGGACGTGGCCGTGCGTGCGGGCGTCTCGACCATGACCGTGTCGCGCGCGCTCAACGAACCCGGCAAGGTCTCGGAGGAAATGCGCGAACGCGTGCTGCGCGCGGTGCGCGAGATCGGCTACCTGCCGAACCATCTGGCGGGCAGCCTGTCGTCGAACCGGTCGACGACGATCGGGCTGATCGTGCCCAGCATCGACAATTCGATCTACACGCAGACCGTGAAGGGCCTGTCGGAGGTGCTCAAGCGCTCCGGTTTCCAACTCATGATCGCCGAGTCCGGCTACGATCCGAACGAGGAGGAGGAACTGATAACGGTCTTCCTCAGCCATCGCGTCAGCGGCCTGGTCCTGCACAGCACCGAGCATACGCCGCAGGCGGTCTAGAAGATCCGCAAGTCGGGCGTTCCGGTCGTCGAGAACGGCAACATTCCCAAGGAACCGCTTGACATGGTGGTCAGCTATTCCAACCGCGACGCGGCTTATGCGATGACCATGCATCTCGGTCGGCTCGGCTACCGCAAGATCGCCTTCGCCAGCCTCTATTCGGTGCACAACGACCGCTCGCAGGACCGGCTGCAGGGCTATCTCGCGGCTCTGGACCAGCTCGGCCTTCAGGCCGACCCGCGCATCATCCTGGAGACGGAGCGCGGGCTCGGCGCGGGCGCCGAGGTGATGGCGCGCGTCGTGCAGAGCGTGCCCGAGGTGGACGCGCTGTTCTGCGCGGGCGACGTGCTTGCGGTCGGCGCACTCTTCGAATGCCAGAAGCGCGGCTGGCCGGTGCCCGGCCGGATCGCGCTGGCAAGCTTCGACGACGTCGACCTGCTGCGGCACGTCAGCCCCTCGGTCACCACGCTGAGGCTGCCGCGCTACGACATCGGCGAGCGGACGGCGCGGATATTGCTCAGCCGAATCATCGACGGCGCCGAGCACCTGCGCGGCAGCGTGATCGACCTGAAGTTCGACGTGATCCAGCGCGAAAGCACGTGACCCCGGCCGAGCGGAACCCCCAGTTGCATCGACGCTGGCGCTGCCTTATAGTCTATCTACTGTTACCGGTACCAAATTCGACGATCGATATCGCATGGAATGATGCCGACTCGTGCCTTCCGGGACGGCGGTGCCAGGCATCACGGCGAAGGCTTCGGCAATGCTTGCTGAACGGCAGAGCGGAACATGAATGTGTCAAGGAATGCCGATCCGACGATGCCGGGTGCCTCGGCCAAAAACCTCAAGGGTTGCCGCGCGCTGATCACCGGCTCCACGGCGGGGCTGGGCCTGGCGATCGCCACGCGGCTGGCCGAAGTCGGCTGCAGCGTGATGATGCACGGGCTCGATCCCGCGGAGACCGTCGAGCCGCAGCGCGAGGCTCTGGCCCGTGGCACGGACGCACAGGTGGCCTATTGCGAGGCCGATCTTTCCACCCGGACGGGGGTCGAGCAACTCGTCGGGGCGGCCGTCGCCGAACTCGGCGGCATCGACATCCTGGTCAACAACGCGGTCGTCCGGCACTTTGCGTCGGTCATGGATTTTCCGCCCGAGCAATGGGATCTGGCGCTGGCCGTCAACCTTTCGGCAGCCTTCCATGCCATACGCCTCCTGCTGCCGCGGATGCGGGCGCGCAATTTCGGGCGGATCTTCAATATAACCTCTGTGTACGGCATGCGGGGCACGCCCGACCGGGTCGGCTATGTGGCGACAAAATCGGCGATCCTGGGTCTTACGAGAGCGGTGGCGCTGGAGAATCTGGATGTCGACGTGACGTGCCACAGCCTCTGTCCCGGCTCGGTGCTGACGCCGGGTACCGAGACCCGCGTGGAGGAACTGATGGCGGAGCGAGGCATCGGACGCGATGCGGCCGAGCGCGTCTTCCTGGAAGGAAAGCAGCCCGGCGGCAGCTTCGTCGCATCGCGGAGCGTTTCCGACCTGCTGGTCTTCCTCTGCGGACCCATCGCGCGAGACATGACCGGGGCGACGCTGCCCGTCGATGCCGGATGGCTGGCGAGCTGAGGCCCGGCGGCATCCAGGCCGCTTCCCGCGGCGCCACGGCGAAAGGAGGCATCCATGGACGACACCTATGAGCTTTACGCGATCCGCTACGGCCACCACGACCGCAACGCGGCGGCGAATTTCATCGGCGGCGACCCGCATGACGGGCCGATGCCGCTCGACTATTTCGTCTGGGCGATCGTGGGGAAGGAGCGGACCTTCGTGTTCGACACCGGATTCGACGCCAAGGTGGCGGAAAGGCGCCAGCGGCAGTTGCTGAGGCCGGTCGGCGAGGGGCTGAAGATGATCGGGATCGATCCCGACAAGGTGGAGGACGTCATCCTGTCCCACATGCATTTCGACCATTGCGGGAACCACGAGCTGTTTCCGAGGGCGCGCTACCATGTGCAGGACGTCGAGATGGCCTACTGCACCGGCCGCTGCATGTGCCACGAGTATCTCAGGCATCCGTTCGATTACGAGGATGTGGCGAGCATGGTCGGCAAGCTCTTCGCAGGCCGCGTGACCTTTCACGACGGCGTTTCGGAGATCGCGCCGAACCTCACCGTCCATCGGGTCGGCGGCCATTCCAAGGGCCTCCAGGTGATCCGCGTGAAGACCACGCGCGGCTGGGTGGTGCTCGGCTCCGACGCTTCGCATTTCTATGCCAATTTCGAGCAGAACCGGCCGTTCCCGGTGCTGGAGAGCGCCACGGACATGCTGAACGGATACGACACGATGCGCCGGCTCGCCACCTCGCCGGCGCATGTGATCCCCGGCCACGACCCGCTCGTGCTGGAGCGCTATCCGGCCGCGCTCTCCGGTGTGGACGACATCGTGCGGCTCGACCTGGATCCGGTCCGGCAGCCGTCCTGATGGTCCGCCGGACGGGCAGAGCGCCGCTTCGATTGCAGGGAGATGAAGATGACTGATCAGAGACTGGGTTTCGCCGGCGTCGGCCGCATGGGCACGCCGATGGTAAGGCGGCTGATCGCCGCCGGCTACCCGGTCAGCGTCTACGACACGAATGCCGCGGCCGTGAGCGCACTGACCGCCGCCGGCGCCACGGCCGCCGAGACGCCTGCCGAACTGCGAGGCCTGTGCGACGTCGTTCTCCTGTCGCTGCCGACGCCTGAAATCGTGCAGGCGGTCGCGCTCAGGCCGGACGGGCTTGCCGCAGGGCAGGGAGCCGGCATCGTGATCGACCTTTCGACCACGGGGCCGCGCACCGAGCGGCAGGTGGCGCAAGGCCTGAAGAACGCCGGCATCGCGATGGTGGACTGCCCGGTCAGCGGCGGGGTCGGCGGCGCAGAGAAGGGCACGCTGGCCATGATGGTCGCCTGCGAGATGCCGACGATGGAGAGGGTGCGGCCAATCCTCGAAACGCTCGGCAAGCCGTTCCATGTCGGTGCGGAGCCGGGCATGGGGCAGATGATCAAGGTGATCAACAACCTCATGTCAGTGACGGCGCTGTCCATCGCCTCCGAGGCGCTGGTGCTCGGCACCAAGGCCGGGCTCGATCCCGACGTTCTGATCGAGGTGGTCAACTCGGGAAGCGGCAGCTCCAACGCGACGATGACCAAGATCCCGAAATTCGTGCTGACCCGCGGCTTCGATTTCGGTTTTTCCATCGGCCTTTCGGCCAAGGACATCCGTCTCTGCCTCGAGGAGAGCGACGCGCTCGGCGTGCCGATGATCGTCGGCAGCGCGGTGCGGCAGCTCCTGACCGTGGCAAAGGGCGACCTGGGGGTCGACGCTGACCTGACGGAGATCATCAAGCCCATCGAGGATTGGGCAGGCGTCACTGTCGCGGGCAAAAAGGCACGCGGCTGACGGCGCGAATCGGAGACCCGATCATGAACGACCAGGCAGCGGCTCTCTCCGGACTGTCGCGCCGTCTTGCGGATTTCGTGCACGCCTCCCGTCCGGACGACTTGCCCGAGCCGGTGCGCGCGCATGCGATGCGGGCGATCTTCAACGGGTTCGGAACGGCGCTCGGCGGCTCCTCGGATGAGGCGGTGCTGCGGCTCGAAAGGAGCCTCGCGCCGTTCTCGGCCGGCGAAGCGGCCACGGTCATCGGCCGCCCGCATAAGCGCGACGTGCTGACGGCAGCATTCCTCAACGCGGCGGCCATCAACGTCTTCGACTTCGACGACACCCATGCCGGCACGATCATCCATCCCACGGCGCCGGTCGCGCCCGTCGTGCTGGCGCTCGCGGAGATGCGGCCGGTCAGCGGTGAAGAACTGATCCATGCGTTTGCAATCGGGGTGGAGATCGCCTGCCGCCTCGGCAACGCCGTTTCCCCCGGGCACTACGACCGCGGCTGGCATATCACGTCCACCTGCGGGATTTTCGGCGCGGCCGCCGCGGCGGCGAAACTGCTGGGTCTCGGACAGGACGAGATCCTGTGGGCACTGGGCAACGCGTCCGCGCAAGCCTCCGGCTTGGTCGAGACGCTGGGCTTCATGGCTAAGAGCACGGGAGTGGGCAACGCGGCGCGGGGCGGGCTTCTTTCCGCCTTGATGGCACAGGCGGGCGTGGAGGGTCCGCCGAAGCCGCTGGAGGGACCGCGCGGCTTTCTCAAGGTCTGCTCGGATGCGCCGAAACCCGAACGCGTGGAGCAAGGGCTCGGCCGCGACTGGGAAATCCTGCGCGACATGTTCAAGCCCTATCCGTGCGGCGTCGTGCTGAACCCGGTAATCGACGCATGCCTGACCGCGCGACGGCGGCCCGGCTTCGCGGTGGACAGGATCGCGGCGATCGTCGTGCGCGGAGCCCCCCTGCTCAAGGCGCGCGCGGACCGGCCCGACGCCGCGACGGGCCGCGAAGCGCAGGTGAGCGTCCAGCACGCCGTGGCCGTCTCGCTTCTGCGCGGCGCAGCCGGCGCCGCCGAGTTCAGCGATACCGCGGTCAACGACCCGGAGGTGAGGGCGCTGCGTGCCAAGGTCGGCCCGGTGGAAGTCGATCCGGCGGTTCCGATCGAGGCAGCGCATGTCCTGATCCGGTGCGCGGACGGCTCATCCTTCGATATAGCGGAGACAGCGGCGCTGGGCAGCCCTGCGCGGCCGATGACCGACACGGCGCTGAAGGAGAAATTCGCGGCGCTCGCCCGCTATGGCTGCCCGGCGCTCGACGCGGATGCGCTTGCCGAAAGGCTCTGGGTCCTTCCCAGGGCTGCGGATGATGCCGGCGCCATCATGGCGCTTGCCCGGCCCGGCCATAACGACGGAAGCCGGTAAACCCGCTTCGAGACCGTACCGCGCCGGCAGCCATCCGCGATCCTCGACGCCGCCTTGGCAGCCTTGGGCCGGCGGGGCCGGGCGCTGGCCGATGAAAGGGCGTCAAGCCGAAGTATTGTCCTTCAGCCGACCTTGACCACCCGAAAACCTTCCAGCTCCTTCACCACCGGATGGCCCTTCCAGCGCTCGATGTCGTGCAGGATGACGAGCTTCGAGAGGTCGCCGCCCAATTCGTCGTTCATCTTGTCGATCGTCTTGATCTGCTCCCATACGCTGCCCACCGCATTGTTCAGCGGGATGTAGACGCCGTCGCCATCGCGCCCGGTGATCTGCATGCGCGAGTAGACGCAGTCGCCGGAGATCACCCGCCGTCCGGCCCTCGTGTCGAGGATGACGAACTGCTGGCCGATCGTGTGGCCGCTGCCGAGCCGTACATGGATGCCGGGCAGCACGTTGTCCTTGTCCCCGTCGATCAGCGTGACCCGGTGCTGGATCGAGGCGTCCAGGGCCGAGCGCAGATTGTCGGGATCGATGATGGCGGTCAGATGCGCGTAGCGCTTCGGCAGCGCGATCGCCTCGTACCACGACAGGAGTTCGCTCTTCTGGATATAGATCCGGGCGTTGGGGAACTCGCCGACCGAGCCCATGTGGTCGAAATGCGCGTGCGTGAGGAAAATGTCCGTCACCGCTTCCGCCGTGACGCCCATCTCGCCCAGCATCCGGATCGGTGAAACCCAGGTGGGGATGCCGAATTTCTGCGAGAAGCTTCCCTCGTGCTGGATGAAGCCGGTGTCGATCAGCACGATCCGGTCGCCCCGGCGCGCCAGGACGAACGAGAACGGCAGGTCCATGACGCCGTCCTTGTACATGCCGCTGATCAGGTCGACCCACGGCTGGTCCTTGGATCGTGCATATTCCATTACATAGGCATCCCAGGCCGCTGGCTGCTCCGCCATGATAGTCCTCCCCTTTTCAGCTTTCCGCCAGCGAGCGGCCGAGACTGGCCAGGCCGACGGCGACGATGAGAATGGCCCCCTGGAAAACGAACTGCGAGAAGGTGGGCGCCCCGAAGATGTTGAGGCCGTTGAAGCCGAGAACGATGATGAGCGCCCCGATGAAGGTGCCCAGGATGTGGAACTCGCCGTCGCGGAGCGTTGCCGAGCCCAGGAACACGGCCGCGAACGCGGTCAGCAGGTAGGAATCCGCGGCGTTGGTCGTGCCGCTGCCGAGGCGGGCGGCGAGCAGCGTGCCCGTCAGCGCCGCGCACATGCCGGAGAGCACGAAGCCGAGGATCTTGATGCGGTCCACATTGATGCCGGCAAGGCGCGCCGCCGAAGGGTAGCCGCCGACCGCCTGGATCTCCTGCCCGATCGCCGTTCGCTCGACGAGGAGCCAAAGGCCGCCGAGCACGATCGCCATGACGATGATGGGGTTGGGGATGCCGAACAGCCAGCGGCCCAGCGCCAGCTGCAAAAACGATTCGGGCACGCCCGACACGATCGGCACGCCTGCCGAATAGGCGAAGGAAAGCCCCACCAGGATGGTGCCGACGCCGAGCGTGGCGATCACCGAATTCACCTTCAGCTTCGTCACGATCAGCCCGTTGGCGACGCCGATGAGCGCACCCAGCGCAAGAACGATCAGCAGCGCGACAGGGATCGGAAGCTTGTCGTGCACGATCAGCCCGGTGACGAGGACGCCGTGCAGGCTCGCCGCATAGCCGACCGAAAGGTCGAGCTCGCCGACGATGACCGCCATGGTGAGCCCGCCCGCGATAATCATGGCCAGAGAGGCCTGATTGAGCACATTGATGAAGTTGCCGTAGGTCGGGAAGGCGCGCGGCGAGAGGATGGAGAAGACGGCGACCATCAAAAGCAGCCCGATGATCGTCCCGTAGCGCGCGAAGACACCGAGCGCGGTCTTGGCCCGTGGCGACAGACGCCGGGCCGCGGCAGCTGCTTCATTCATGCCTCTTTCCCCTCTCCGTCGCTGCATAGCTGGCTTCGATGATGGCCTTGCGCGTGATCTCGGGGCCAGACAGTTCCCGCACGATCCGCCCCTCGGCCATGACGAGCACCCGGTCGCACAGGTCGGGCAGTTCGTCGGGCTCCGACGAGATCACGAGCACCGCCATGCCGCGCGCCGCCAGGCCGCCGATCAGCCGGTGGATCTCGCCGCGCGCCCCGATATCCACCCCGCGCGTCGGCTCGTCGAGGATCAGCACCTTCGGCGCCGACACCAGCCAGCGGCCGATCATCACCTTCTGCTGGTTGCCGCCGGAAAGCCGTCCGACGGGCTGCTCCGGCGACTGCGCCCTGATGGCCAGGTCGCGGATCATCGACCGGGCAAGGTCGCCGCGCTTGCGGAAGCTGATGAAGGGCAGCGCCGGGCTGGCGAGGATGGAGCCCAGCCGCGCGAGGCTGACGTTGAAGGCGAGCGACTTGGTGAGCAGCAGGCCATCGGCGCGACGTTCTTCCGGTACGAGCCCGAACCCCGCCCGTACCGCGGCCGCAGGGCTCCCGGGAGCGAAGGGCTTGCCGTCGAAGATCATCGTGCCGCCGTCGGCGCGGTCCGCCCCATAGAGCAGGCGGGCGAGTTCCGTGCGGCCGGCACCCACGAGACCGCCGAGCCCCAGCACTTCGCCCTCGTGGAGGTCGAAGCTCGCGCCGATCACGCGCGGCAGCCGCGTCAGCTCGCGTACAGAAAGCATGGTCCTGCTTCGCGTGGCCGGACCTCGTGCGCGTGGCGCCGCCTCGACGAAACCACCGACGATCGCTTCGACGAGCGCGCCTCGCGTCAGGCTCGGCCCGGACAATTCGGCCACGGAGCGGCCGTCCCGGAACACCGTGACGCGCCCGCACAGCGACAGGATCTCGTCGAGGCGATGGGAAACATAAAGCACCGCGATGCCGGATGCCGAGAGATCGCGGATGATGGCGAAGAGCTTCTCCGCCTCGCTGGCCGAGAGGGATGCCGTCGGCTCGTCCATGACGATCAGCCGCGCCTTGCGCACGAGCGCGCGCGTGATGCTGACCAGCCAGTTCTCGGCTGTGGAGAGCTCCTTCGCCGTGGTGTCGAGCGGCGCGGTCATTCCCACCCTGCGGGCGATCGGTTCCACGTCGCGCGCGACGGCCTGCCAGTCCACCATCCCGAAACGAGTCTTCTTCGGCAGGCCGAGCATGATGTTTTCGATGACCGACATGCCGGGAACGAACGCCAGTTCCTGGTGAATGAAGCTCATGCCGAATTCGTTGGCGCGGTGCGGGTTGCCGATCGATACCGCCTGCCCGTCGATCACGACGCTGCCGCCGTCCGGCTCGGTGAGGCCGGCGAGGATCTTGATCAGCGTCGACTTGCCGGCGCCGTTCGCGCCGACCAGACCGTGCACCTCTCCCGGCATGATCGCGATGGATACGCCACGCAATGCCTGCGCGCCGCCATAGGACTTGGTGACATCGGAAACAGAAACGAATGGAAGCGCCGCAGGCGCTTCCACCGGTCCTGGAAATGCATTCATGATGCGGTCACATCGCTCACTTCAGCGCATCGGGGTGGTCGGCGATAAACTTCTCTATCGTGTCCCTGGTGACCAGGACTGCCGGAACCTCGACCGCCTTGGGCTGCCAGTCCGCGCCTGCCTTCCGGATCTCCGGCAGAAGCTTGGTCATGTTGTAGCCTTCGGTGTAGCTGTCCTGCCAGGCGGTCGCCGTCATGAAGCCGTTCTTGATGTTCTCCAGCGCCTGCGCATTGCCGTTGACGCCATAGACCTTCACGTCGTCACGGCCCTGGGCGCGCAACGAGCCGATCGCGCCGATGGCCGGATCGTCCCAGCAGCCCCAGATCGCCAGGTTCTCGTCACCGGCGGGATGCGATGCGAGCCAGGCGTTTGCATACTGCGCGCCATCCTCGAAATAGCCGGGGATGCGGACCTCGTTCTTGGTGACCTTGATGTCGGGATAGGCGGCGACGGCCTTGTCGAACTCGACTTCGCGGTTGCGGCACACCTCGCCGGTCCTGTAGGTCAAGGCGAGGATGGAGCCCTTGCCTTCCATCGTCTTCAGCATGAGTTCATTGACCGGCACGACCATCGGCCCGCCCGAGCCATTGGTCGCCGCCACCGAACTGCCCAGCCCTCCGCCCCAGGTGACGACGGGGATATTGGCGGACTTTGCCGCGTCCAGCCCCGCTCCGATGGACGAGAACGGGAAGACCATGTCGACGATGGCCGTCGCGCCGCGTTGCGCGAAATTCTGGATTGCGGCATTCGCCTGGTCGGCGCTGCCGGCTGCATCGATCACGGACACTTCCCAGCCCAGTTCCTTGGCGGCCGCCTCGGCCCCGGTGATGTAGCGTGCATTGTTGGCTTCGGTCGCCGAGATCGAGACGATCCCGAGCAGCGGCGTGTCCGCCGCGGCAGCCTGCGTGACGATAGCAACGGCCGCAGCGGCGGCCCACAAAACCGATTGTCTCACAAAACCCTCCCAGGACGGCTGCGACAGCAGCTTAGCTAAACGTTTCGCTATTTTAAGCCTGGATATCGCGCTGACAAGCAGTTTTTACGCATGTATTGTAATTCTGGCCGTGATACAGCAAGCTATCTCCAGCGAAACGATTAGCTGAAATCCAGTGGCAACCATAAAAGACGTCGCACGGCAAGCCGGTGTCTCCACCGCCACGGTCTCGGCCGTGCTGAACGACACGGCCTATGTCAGCCCCGAGCTGCGCAAGCGTGTCCGCATGGCGATCAAGGCGTTGAACTATTCGCCGTCGATCGCCGCGCAGAGCCTCAAGCGCGGACGCAGCCAGCTCATCGCGCTTGTCGTGGCCGACCTGGCCAATCCGTTCTTCGCGCGCGTGGTCTGGGCTGCCGAAATCGCCGTGGCGGCCTGGGGCTATTCGCTCGTCGTCTTCAACAGCGACGAGAAGCCGGAGGCGGAGGAGCGCATCCTGAAGCGTATCCGCACCTTGTCGTGCGACGGCGTGGTGCTGGTGCCGGTGGGCGATTCCACGCGCCATCTCGACCTGGGCATGGACATCAAGCCGATGCCGACCGTGCTTTTCGGACGCACCGTGGCGGACGAAAAGGCCGACACCATCACCATCGACAATTTCGCCGCCGGCAGGCAGGCGACCGAGTACCTTCTCGACCTCGGGCACCGCCGGATCGGGTCGATCACCGGCCCGCAGCACATCACAACCGGTCATGCGCGGCTTGCGGGCATGCTGGCTGCCATGCAGGCGCGCGGCGTCACGCCCGAACCGCAGCACCTGCGCTCGGGCGAGTTCCGCGAAGACTCCGCCTATTCGGTCGCGCGCAGCCTTCTGGAAGGCGACGACCGGCCGACCGCGCTCTATGTCGCGAGCGGCCTGATGGCGCTCGGCGCCATGCGCGCGATAGCCGATCTGGGCCTGCGCTGCCCGGCCGACATCTCGCTCGCCTCGACCGATACGATTCCCGGAATAGGCGGGTTGAGGCCGCGCCTCACCCGCACCGAGCATCCGGTCGTCGACATGACCAACGAGGCGGTCCGGCTATTGGTGGACCGCATTCGTCACGGCGATCAGGCGGAGCGGCGCAACATCGTCTTCCAGCCCTCCCTCGTCGTCGGGGACAGTTGTGCCCCTGTCACAGAAAGGCAATGAAGAGGCGGCCCGGCTGACAAGACCGGCGGCTCCCGGCGACATCGACCGAGAAAGGCCTCAAGACCACGAAGACAACGGCGTCGAGCACAGGAACCCAATCATCCCTGGACCCAAGGCCAGACCGAGGGCAGGGATCGGCGTGGGACTACGACCTATCGGGTGAAGCGAGCGCCCTCGATCGGTGCAACGACGCCGCAAATGAGGGTCGGTTCAAGCTGGAGCCATACCTATACGAGACTTGAAAAGTCACGCTCCCCCTTCGGCTTCCCTGCACTTCACACGATGAAATCGCCTGCGTTCAGATCGGCCTTCGCGATGCCGGCGAAGTAGAGATAGTCGAGCCCGTCGCCGAGCCCGATGTAGCTGTTGCCGTTGCCGTCGTCCACGGCACGGGACAGCACGTCGGCGCCCGATGCATACTGGTCGCCATAGGCCGAAACATCCACCTTGTCCTTCGTGGGGTCGAAGTCGAAGATGACGTCGAGGGAGCTCGGCCCGGTGGTGCGCGGGGTGGCGATGATGATGTTGTGGCCGTCCACGCCCACATAGGCGTTGCTGTCGTTCATGCCGAACGTCGACAGCGAAATCCAGTCGATGCCGTCGCCGGGAATGTAGGTGTCGCTGCCGCCGCCGCCGAATAGGATGTCGCTTCCGGAATGGCCGTAGATCACATTGTCGAAGATGCCGGCCACGAAGGCGACGCCGGCGGAATCGTCGGCATTCTCGGCGACGCGGTCGATCTCGCCGACGGAATAGATGTCCCAGAACCAGCTGGCGGTGGAGATGATGGTGTCGGTGCCGCCGTGGCCGAAGCCGGCGAAGGCGATGTCCTCGTCGACGAAATCGAGGGCGGAATCGACATGATAGGTGTCGTTGCCTGCGCCGCCCAGCATGATGTCGCCCTGGCCGCCGATGATGGCGCCGTCGCCGTCGCGCATTTCGGGATTGGTGCCGCCGTCGAGATCGTCGTCGCCATCGCCGCCGATCAGCGTGTCCGCGCCGGAGCCGCCGTCGAGCGTGTCGTTGCCGGCGCCGCCGTCGAGCCAGTCGTTGCCGCCGTAGCCATGAACGACATCGTCGCCGCCCTGCGCAAGGACCGTGTCGTTGAAGGGACTGGCTTCGACCGTGCTGTCATTGTCGTCGCCGACCAGGTGCTCGACATGCGGAATGTGGGCCATCTGGCCGGTGACGAGAGAGGCGTCGTCGGAACTGGCCTGCACCGTGCCGTTGAGCGTACCGTCGGTCCTCCACAGCACACCCCCGTCGGTGGTGAAGTAGATGGTGTTGCCGTCGCGGTCGGCGAATATCGGATTGTCGTCCATGCCCGGGGTGAAGTCGCCGAGCGCGAAGGTGCCCTCCTCGGTGCCGTCCGAGACCCAGAGCTCGTTGCCATGGACGCCGTCGTCGGCCTCGAAGAGGACCTTGCCGTCGAGCAACGCGAACTGGTTCGAGGCTGCGCCGTCCAGCGTCGGATCGGATCCCGAGCCATTGATGCCGGGATTGATGTCCTTGACCAGATGCGTGCCGCCGTCGGTGCCGTCGGTCACCCACAATTCCCGGCCGTGGATGCCGTCGTCGGCGGCGAAGAATACCCGGCCGTCGCCGCTCGGCGTGATCCAGACCGGGTTGGAGCCGCTATCGTAAGTTCCGCCATTACCGGTCGTGCCGGGATTCTGCGTGTTGATGTTGGCGACCTCATGGACGCCGTTGCCGTCGGCGACCCACAATTCGTCGCCATGGGTTACGACGATCGGCTGGTTGTCCCCGTCGGTGCCGATCACCTTGTGGGCGGCGGCCGAGAAATAGATCCGGCCGGTCGCCGCGTCGTAAGTGATGTAGCCAACGCCGCTGTTCCCCGCCCCGATGTCCTCGACCATGGCACCGTTGTGGTAAAGCTCAAGTCCATGCGGGCTCGAACCCCAAGCCCCGTCGTAATCCACATAGGCGACGCCGTCGCCGACATCGGTCAGCCCGGACGGCGCGTTGCTGGGCAGCGCGACGGTTCCCTGGGACGTGCCGTCGGTGCTCCACAGCTTCGCGCCGACATTGTCGGTCGCGTCGTCATCCGCCACGAAATAGAGCTTGTCGCCGCCGGGGCTGACTTCGCCGACCGAGGCGAACGTCTTGATTGCGGTGGTTCCGGCTACCGTCCCGTCGGTGCGGTAGAGCGTCGTCGTCCCGGGCGCATCGGACGGTTGCGCGAAGAAATACTGCACGCCGCCGACATCGAAGAACTTGTCGAAGAGGGCGCCGGCTGCGCCGAAGGCCGTCAGCATCTGCGTTCCGGCCTCGGTGCCGTCGGACACCCAGAGCTCGTTGCCATGCACGCCGTCATTGGCGGTGAACAGCAGCTTGTCGCCGAGGGCGGTCAGTTGAGCGGGACCGGCAGCGGCCAGGTTGAGATCGGGGTTGATGTCCTTGACCAGATGCGTGCCGGCCTCTGTGCCGTCGGAGACCCACAGCTCGCGCCGGTGCACGAAGTCGTCGGCGATGAAGAAGACCTTGCTGCCGGCGCTGACGAAATCGGACGGGTTCGACGAGCCGTTCGGGGTGATGTCCTTCAGCAGGTGCTCGCTGCCGGGCGTGCCGGTGCCGATCCACAATTCGCTGCCGTAGCCGCTCGGGTCCTTGGCCGCGAACAGGAAATCGTCGAGCTGGGCCGCGTCCGGGTCGTCGAGCGAGACCAGCGAATATTGCCGCGCCGCGGCGAGGCTGGCGCCGTCATTGGTGATCAGGCCCGCCCCGTCGTTGGTGATCAGCGAGCCGCCGTCATTGGTGATCAGGTTGAGCACGTTGACCAGGCTCGCTCCGTCATTGCCGATGATCGAGGCGCCGTCATTGCCGATGATCGAACCGCCGTCGTTGGTGATCAGGCTGGCGCCGTCATTGCCGATCAGGAAGTCGATGGCACCGGTGCCGCTGCCGATGATCTTGCCGGCGCCGTTGGCGATGGTGTACTGGCCCGCCGCCTGGTCGAGGTTGACCAGGATCGAATGACTCGGGTCCGACAGGAAATAGCTGGTGAGCGCGCCGTCGGCGCCGAAGCCTTCGCCGAAGACGTGGTGGCCGTCCTTGTCGTAGATGTCCTCGGAGAGGTGGTTGCCATTGGCGTCGAAGCGGTCGACCTGTCGCGAGCCGTTGGTCTTGACGACGTCGATCATGGTGAGCCGACCCGTCACGGCATCCCATGTCTCCTGGATCGAGGTGCCGTCCGGCCAGCGGATGCTGAGCGAGGTCAGAATGTAGGGATCGAGGGCGAAGCTGGTCTTGATCGTCGCGTCGCCCGCGGTCAGGCTATGGGTGAAGGCGATGCTGTTGACCGGCAGGTAGACATCGACAGTGATTTCCTGCCCTTCCGCGTATTGCAGGTCCGAATCGGCGATCGGATGTCCGTCGACGATTTTGTAGGTCTGGCTCGCCAAATTGCCGGCCGGAAAGGTGATCATCTGGTCGAGCTGCGGATTGCCGCCGCCGTCGAAGGTCTGGGTCTCTATCTCGGAAATCGTGACGCCGGCCGGAAACTGATCGGGGGTCAGCGGATTGCCATTGCCGTCGAGCAGCGCATGGCCGTTCTGGTCGTAATAGGTGAGCTTGCTCATCGTGTCTCCTCCGCGATCCGTGTGAAACGCGAAGGCGGCGATCGCCCCATTCACGACCACACGTCCCCCTCCTGGTTCGGTGCGGAAGTGCCCCCGCTAAATCATTGAATGACATGGCACTTCTGAGTTTATACTTACTTCAATTAAATTTACCGCGCAATACGGCCTAACTTTTATTGTGAATCACTATAGAATCACTACATTTGTATGATATATTTCGTATCTCATATGAATATGTTTGAGATTGCCTCTACCTTGCAAAGTGGAATTCCCAATTCAGGGGCATTGCCCTACAAACCTGTCGCGGCAATGCCGGGCGCGCGAAACGGATCGGGAGCATGAAGCTGAGGCGGATATCCGTCTATCCCAGCTTCGCGTAGAGCGCCGCCAGGCTCTCCCGGTATCTCTCCTGGGAGAAATAGGCGGCGCGGCGCTTGCCTTTTTCCATCAGGTCACCCGCCAGTTCGCGGTTGTGCACCGCCGCTCGCAGCGCATCGCGGATATCGGACGGGTCGTAAGGATCGACCAGCAGGGCACCGTCGCCTGCGATCTCCGGGGAGGCCCCTTCCTTGGAGGTGATGACCGGGGTGCCGCAGAGCATCGCTTCCAATGCCGGCAGACCGAAGCCCTCGTAGAGGGAAGGTGCCGCGACCGCTGCCGCGCCCCTGATCAGGCTGACAAGCACCGGGAACGGCGCATAGCCGAAGCGGCGGACGTCGCGCTGTACCCGGGTCGTGTCGCCCGATTGCACCAGACGGCTGAGGTGATCGCCATGGTCACCCAAGAGGAAGCGCAGCTCCGGGGCGGCCAGCCACGCCTCCTCGCCGACGATGACGAGCGGTTCCTCCAGGCCCGACGCCATATAGCCCTGGATCAGCCGGCCCAGATTCTTTTTCGGCTCGATCGCCCCGAAAAACAGGATGTAGCGCTTGTAGTCGAGGCCGAACATGCCCTTCACCTCGTCAGCGACCAGGTTCTGCGGCTTCTGGAGGTAGGCATCGGGAATATACACGGCTTGATAGGTGTTCGTCACCTTCTCTTCCGGCACGCCGAGCAGGTTGATGATGTCGCGCTTGGAAGTCTCCGAAATCGTGACGATGTGATCCGCCGTCGCAGCGATCTGCTCCACGAGCTGGACGAAGCGATAGTTGATGTCGAGCGTCGTAAACGGCAGCCGCATCGGCACCAGATCATGGATGGTGTAGATGTTTCGCATTCCCTTTGCACGGATGGGGAGCGGGCAGGTCCAGTGCGCGACGTCGGGACCGATGCCGCCGAACTGCACGGTCGTCGTCAGGCCGAGATAGCGATGCAGCCCGGCTGCGTTGGTGTAGAGGCCGTCGACATTGAACAAGCGGTCGAAGCGCGGCATGCGCGAGCGAAAATTCGTTTCAATGACCATGCCGGTGCGCGGCACGGGCTTGGCGGTGCGTGCTCTCCACCAGGTCGCTGCGAAGCGCGTCCGTTCGTAGTGATCGATCCAGCACGGCTGTCGTCCGGCAGGATCGAAAAACGTCATCTCGCGCGCTGCCTGGTGCTTGGGCGACGGCAGCCTGAGGCCATAAAGCATATCGACCTCATGGCCGAGATCCTTAAGCGCAAAGGTGAGATTGCGTGCATAGGTCGCTATCCCGGTCCCCTTCTCAAGGGACAGATTGAGCCCGTCGACCAGCACTCGCCTGCCTGGCATATAGTCCGCCCCTAGCGCCTCTTGACATTTGCGCCCCGGCAGCGGCTTAGCATTGGGAACAGGGGACGGAAAGCGCCATGTTGCCCGCTACGCTGCGAACGATCGGGCACGAAGCTGAAAGGGACGACCGGCATGGCCGAGCAAGCCGCTGAGCAGCAGGACGAGACTGCAGGGGCAGCCGCTTCGAACCCGATCCGACCATATTTCGAAGCCATGAAGCCTGCCGAATTTCCTCATGTCTTCGGCTCGACGCTCTGTCGTGCGGAGCATTTCCTGCTGCCGCTCTTCGGCTATTGGCTGGACGTCCTGCGCCTGCACCCGGCCATGCACCGCAAGCTGTGGGAAATGGTTTTCATCACCCAGACGCTATATGAGTTCAGCTTGCTGCGGCCGGGTGTGCGTGGGTTGGGGTTCGGAGTCGGACAGGAGCCGCTGTCGACCTATTTCGCCAAATGCGGCGTGGACGTGCTGGCCACCGACCTCGACGCCGACAGTGCGCAGGCCAGCGGCTGGATCGATTCCGGTCAGCACGCCGCGGCGCCGGATCATCTCTTCTGGCCGGGGATCCTCGACCGGGAAAGCTTCGACCGGCGCGTCGTCTTCCGAACCGCCGATATGAACCATGTTCCGGGCGACCTCGACGGTTTCGACTTCCTCTGGTCCGCCTGCTCGCTGGAGCACCTGGGGAGCATCGACAAAGGGCTGGTCTTCATGGAGGATTCGCTGCGCACGTTGCGCCCGGGTGGGGTCGCCGTCCACACGACGGAGTTCAACCTCTCCTCCGACGCCGACACGATCGAAGAAGGCGGCACCGTGCTGTTCAGGAAGCAGGACATCCTCCTGCTGGCACGCCTGCTGAAAGCGCGGGGTCACAAGCTGCTGCCGCTAAACCTCTATTCGGGCGCGACCGAGGTCGACGCCTATGTGGACGTTCCACCCTACAAGTCCGATCCGCACCTGCGCCTCCAGATCGGTACCTACAAATCGACCAGCATCGGCCTCGCAATCGTCAAGGGATAGAACGGAAACAGGGTTGGCCGGACCATGCTAGACGACTTCATCGCCCGCTGCCGTCGCGAAGCCCGCGCCATCTATCTTGGCGAAGGGCGCATAGCCTGCCGGGCGCTAGGCCGCTACGACCTCATCGTTGATGCCGACGATATCGGCATAACGCCCAACATCGTTTGTGATGGGTTCTGGGAGCCGGGCATATCGGTCTTGCTGGAGCGTTTGCTGAAGCCCGGCATGACGGCGGTCGATATCGGTGCCAATGTCGGCTATTTCAGCCTGCTCATGGCCTCCCGCGTCGGGGCGAACGGCCGCGTGGTCTCGATAGAGGCCAATCCCGCAATGGCCGGCCTGCTGCGTGAGACGGTCGAGATGAACGGTCTCGAAGAGTGCGTGACGGTTCACAATGTCGCGGCGGCCGACCGTGCGGGCGAACTCGATTTCTACATTATTCCAGATCGCAACCTGAATGGCTGCATCCTTCTCGACGAGTGGAGGGAGCGGGTCGATCCGGCGCGTCTGTCGCGCGTCCGGGCGGCGGCGC
>JAFKJW010000061.1 GCA_017305925.1 Hyphomicrobiales bacterium
CGCGGCGATTTCGAGGAGCGGCTGAAGCAGGTCGTGAAGGAGCTGGAGGAATATCCTGGCGCGGTGCTGTTCATCGACGAGATCCACACGGTGATCGGCGCCGGCGCCACCTCCGGCGGGGCGATGGACGCCTCGAACCTGCTGAAGCCGGCGCTCTCCTCCGGAGCGATCCGCTGCATCGGCTCGACCACCTACAAGGAATTCCGCCAGTTCTTCGAGAAGGACAGGGCGCTGGTGCGCCGCTTCCAGAAGATCGACGTCAACGAGCCTTCCGTGGACGACGCGATCGCCATCATGAAGGGCCTCAAGCCCTATTACGAGGAGTTCCACAAGGTGAAGTTCACCAACGACGCCATCAAGGCGGCGGTGGAGTTGTCGGCGCGCTACATCAGCGACCGCAAGCTGCCCGACAAGGCGATCGACGTGATCGACGAGACGGGCGCCTCGCAGATGCTGCTGCCCGAGGCCAAGCGCAAGAAGACCATTTCCGTGAAGGAGATAGAGGCGACCATCGCGACCATGGCGCGCATCCCGCCGAAGACGGTTTCGGCCGACGACGAGCAGGTTCTGGCCAATCTCGAAAACGAGCTGAAGCGCGTGGTCTACGGCCAGGATACTGCCATCACCGCGCTTTCCTCGGCGATCAAGCTGGCGCGTGCCGGCCTGCGCGAGCCCGAGAAGCCGATCGGCTGCTACCTGTTCTCCGGCCCGACCGGCGTCGGCAAGACCGAGGTCGCCAAGCAGCTTGCCGCCTCGCTCGGCGTGGAGCTGCTGCGCTTCGACATGTCCGAATACATGGAGCGCCACACGGTCTCCCGGCTGATCGGCGCGCCTCCCGGCTATGTCGGCTTCGACCAGGGTGGTTTGCTGACCGATGGCGTCGACCAGCATCCGCATTGCGTGCTCCTGCTCGACGAGATCGAGAAGGCGCATCCGGACCTGTTCAACATCCTGTTGCAGGTGATGGACCACGGCAAGCTGACGGACCACAACGGCAAGTCGATCGACTTCCGCAACGTGATCCTGATCATGACGACGAATGCGGGCGCCGCCGATATGGCGCGCGCGGCGATCGGCTTCGGCTCGTCGAAGCGCGAGGGCGACGACACCGAGGCGATCAACCGGATGTTCACGCCGGAGTTCCGCAACCGGCTGGACGCGATCATCCCGTTCGGTTCGCTGCCGGTGCCGGTGATCCATCAGGTCGTGCAGAAGTTCGTCATGCAGCTCGAGGCGCAACTCGCCGATCGCGGCGTCACCTTCGACCTCGCGCCGGAAGCCATCGCCTGGCTGGCCGACAAGGGCTATGACGAGCGCATGGGCGCCCGCCCGCTCGGCCGGGTCATACAGGAGCACATCAAGAAGCCGCTGGCCGACGAGGTGCTGTTCGGCAAGCTCAAGAAGGGCGGCACCGTCCGCGTCACCGTGGACGGCGACGAGCTGAAGCTCGACTCCGTCGCCGACGAGGTGCCGGTGAAGCCGAAGAAGGAGGAGCCGGAAAAACCCATTCCGCGCAAGCCGAAGGCCAAGAAGGCCGCGCCGAAGAAGGCCGTTGCCGCCAAGGGCAAGGGTGACGCCGACAAGGGCGGGCCAAAGCGCAGCCTCGTTCCGCAATTGCCGCGGAAATAAGCGGCAGCGCCGTCACCGGGATCAAGGGACGCTTCGGCGTCCCTTTTCTTGCGGGGTGTCGGCGGTCTCCGGGACCGCGGCGACGCTATGGCAGGTTGACGCGGTTCGATTATTCGCTATCGACACGCTCCATACTCACGAAAGTCCCAGGTTCACGGATGAGCATCGTCGACACGCGCACACCCGACCCGAAGCGGTTCATTTCCGGCGCCACCGGCGACTGGGAGATCATCGTCGGCATGGAGGTGCATGCCCAGGTCACGTCGAACGCAAAACTCTTCTCCGGTGCATCCACGGCGTTCGGCGCGGAGCCCAATGCGAACGTCAGCCTCGTCGATGCCGCGATGCCCGGCATGCTGCCGGTCATCAACGAGGAGTGCGTCAGGCAGGCAGTGCGCACCGGGCTCGGGCTCAAGGCGGCGATCAACCTGAAGTCGGTGTTCGACCGGAAGAACTATTTCTATCCCGACCTGCCGCAGGGCTACCAGATTTCGCAGTACAAGCAGCCGATCGTCGGCGAGGGCACGGTGATCGTCTCCGTAGGGCCGGACCCGAAAGGCAATTTCGAGGATATCGAGGTCGGCATCGAGCGGCTGCACCTGGAGCAGGATGCCGGCAAGTCCATGCACGACCAGCATCCGACCATGTCCTATGTGGACCTCAACCGTTCCGGCGTGGCGCTGATGGAGATCGTGTCGAAGCCCGACATGCGCTCGGCGGACGAGGCCAAGGCCTATCTCACCAAGCTGAGGACCATCCTGCGCTATCTCGGCACCTGCGACGGCAATATGGACGAGGGCTCCATGCGCGCCGACGTCAACGTCTCGGTGCGCCGGCCGGGCGGCGCCTTCGGCACGCGCTGCGAGATCAAGAACGTCAATTCGATCCGTTTCGTCGGCCAGGCGATCGACAGCGAGGCGCGCCGCCAGATCGCCATCCTCGAGGACGGCGGCAAGATCGACCAGGAAACCCGTCTCTTCGATCCCGCCAAGGGCGAGACGCGCTCCATGCGCTCCAAGGAAGAGGCGCACGACTATCGCTATTTCCCCGATCCGGACCTGCTGCCGCTGGAGTTCGACCAGGCTTTCGTCGACGCGCTGGCCAAGGACCTGACGGAACTGCCGGACGACAAGAAGGCACGTTTCGTCGACGCGATGGGGCTTTCGGCCTATGACGCGTCGGTGCTGGTGTCGGAAAGGGCGATCGCCGACTATTTCGAGAAGGTCGCGGCCGGCCGCGACGGCAAGCTGGCGGCCAACTGGGTGATCAACGACCTGCTGGGCGCGCTCAACAAGGCCGGGCGCGACATCGAGGACGCGCCCGTCTCGCCGGCGCAGATCGGCGCCATCATCGACCTGATCAGGGAAGGCACGATCTCCGGCAAGATCGCCAAGGACCTGTTCGAGATCGTCTGGAACGAGGGCGGCGATCCGAAGGCCCTGGTCGAGAGCCGCGGCATGAAGCAGGTGACGGATACCGGTGCGATCGAGAAGGCCGTGGACGAGATCATCGCCGCCAATCCCGACAAGGTGGAGCAGGCGAAAGCCAAGCCGACGCTTGCCGGCTGGTTCGTCGGCCAGGTGATGAAGGCGACCGGCGGCAAGGCCAATCCGCAGGCCGTCAACGCGCTGGTCAAGGAAAAGCTCGGGCTCGAATAAGGCCGCGGACCGCTCCCGAATGTCCGAATGCGGCTTGCCAGACGGCGGGCATGCGGCCATAAACCCTTCGGCCGAAGCAGTCGGCCGGCGACGGTGGTGCGATGTGGAATTTTATCGTCCAGTTCTTCACCTGGTGGAACGGCCAGACGCTCGGCACGCGCTTCCATACGTGGCGCTACGGCAAGCCCGTGGGCGAGGACGAGTTCGGCAACCTCTATTATGAAGGCGGCACCAACTCGGACGGCCAGACCCGCCGCTGGGTGATCTACAACGGCTATTCGGAAGCCTCGATCATCCCGCCCGGTTGGCATGCCTGGATCCACCACACGGTGGACACGCCGCCGGTAAAGGAGAATTACCGGCCGTGGGACTGGCAAAAGCCGCACCAGCCGAATCTCACCGGCTCGCCGCAGGCCTACCGGCCGAAAGGCTCCGTGCTGGGCTACAAGCATCGCCCGCGCGTCACCGGCGACTATGACGCCTGGACGCCCGGTTCCTGAAGTTTCGGGGAAATCGAGGCTGCGCAAGGTCCGCGCAGGCCTGAGCGGTCTTTTATCGCCACAATTGCGGCATAGACGCAGTGATCAACCGAGGGGCGCCGCCCTTCGGTCAACCGGGACGACGACGATCCACAGAATGGTCCTTCACAGCAGGATTTCGCCCTTGTCGGTCGGTGGCCGGGCCCTCGGCGCGGCGGTGCTTCTGCTGTCGGCCCAGGTCGCCTTTGCCGAGCGGATCAGCAATCCGGTGGCCGAGTTCTCCGGCATCGACAAGATCACCGGCCGCATCATCTCCTTCGATGTCTATATCGACGAGACGGTGCAGTTCGGCGCTCTCCAGGTGACGCCGAGGGTCTGCTACTCGCGGCCGAAGGAAGACGAGCCGAAGACGGATTCTTTCGTCGAGGTCGACGAGATCACGCTCGACCGCAAGATCAGGCGCATCTTCACCGGCTGGATGTTCGCCGAAAGCCCCGGCCTCAACGCCGTCGAGCACCCCGTCTATGACGTCTGGCTGAAAAGCTGCAAGCAGAAGTCGGACGTTCCTCCGCCGGACCAGGCCAACGGCGCTTCAGCGACGGGCAAGCAGAAGCAGGACGCTCCCGCGGCCGCGCCGCAGCAGGACGACACGCCGACCGGCGACGTCGGAGACGACTGAGCCGCTTCGATCCCGCACGCTCCGGCACGGGCGGCGTGGCGATTTCGCGGCGGCGTCGGATTGCCTTTTGGCGGGCTTGGTCTAAGAGAAGCGCACCGTTCTCAACCCATCAAAGCCGGGAGATTTGCCATGACCGCGATCGTCGACATCGTTGGCCGCGAGGTGCTGGACAGCCGGGGCAATCCGACCGTCGAGGTGGACGTCGTGCTGGAGGACGGGTCGATGGGCCGCGCGGCGGTGCCCTCCGGCGCCTCGACCGGCGCGCACGAGGCCGTGGAGCTGCGCGACGGCGGCAAGCGCTATCTCGGCAAGGGCGTCGAGAAGGCCGTCGAGGCCGTGAATGGCGAGATTTTTGAAGCGGTCGGCGGCATGGAGGCCGAGAACCAGCTCCATATCGACCGGACGATGATCGATCTCGACGGAACGCCCAACAAGAGCCGGCTGGGCGCCAACGCCATACTCGGCGTGTCGCTGGCCGTGGCGAAGGCGGCGGCGGAAGCAGCCGGCCTGCCGCTCTATCGCTATGTCGGCGGGACCGGCGCCCATGTCCTGCCCGTGCCGATGATGAACATCATCAATGGCGGCGTGCATGCAGACAACCCGATCGACTTCCAGGAATTCATGATCATGCCGGTCGGCGCGCCCAATTTGCGCGAGGCCGTGCGCTGGGGCTCGGAGATCTTCCATACGCTGAAGAAGCGCCTGAAAGATGCCGGCCACAACACCAATGTCGGCGACGAGGGCGGCTTCGCGCCGAACCTGAAGAGCGCCCAAGCGGCGCTCGACTTCATCATGGAATCGATCGAGCAGGCCGGCTACAGGCCGGGCGAGGAGGTGGCGCTCGGCCTCGACTGCGCCTCCACGGAGTTCTTCAAGGACGGCGCCTATGTCTACGAGGGCGAGCGGAAGACGCGCGATCCCAGGGCGCAGGCGAAGTACCTCGCCAAGCTCGCCGCGGACTATCCCATCATCTCCATCGAGGACGGCATGGCCGAGGACGACTGGGATGGGTGGAAGGTGCTGACGGATCTCTGCGGGAAGAAGGTGCAGCTCGTCGGCGACGATCTCTTCGTCACCAATTCCGCGCGGCTGCGCGACGGCATCAAGATGGGCGTCGCGAACTCCATCCTCGTCAAGGTGAACCAGATCGGTTCGTTGTCGGAGACGCTCGACGCGGTCGAGACCGCACACAAGGCGGGCTACACGGCGGTGATGTCGCACCGATCCGGCGAGACCGAGGATTCCACCATCGCCGATCTCGCCGTCGCGACCAATTGCGGGCAGATCAAGACCGGCTCGCTGGCGCGCTCGGACCGGCTCGCCAAGTACAACCAGCTCATCCGCATCGAGGAGGAGCTCGGCAGGCAGGCGAAATATGCGGGAACGTCGATCCTGAAGGGCTGACACGGCCGCTTTCCGGCGCCGGTGTAACCGTCCATTAAGCATGGTGCGGCACAAAGGAGATTCTTCGGGAACCCTCCGCATGTGGACGCGCCAGCACAAGACCAGAGATACCGGCCGGCTCATCCTGCCGACCGTCTGCGTGGCGTTCGTCGCCTATTTCAGCTATCATGCCTACAATGGCGCTTACGGGATCGATTCCAAGCACCAGCTCGATATACGCAAGGCGGAGCTCACGAAAAGGCTTGACGGCATCCGAGCGCAGCGCACGCATCTGGAGCATCGCGTCGATCTCATGCGCGATGGCTCGATCGAGAAGGACATGCTCGACGAGCTCGTTCGGCGCGCGCTGAACATGTCCCGGCCCGACGAGGTCACGATCATGCTCGACCGGCAGGCCTCCAATTAGCCGGATCCCGGTTAATTTCCCGGAAGCGCTTTAAATCTAAAGGGTTAAAAGCATGCCAGCCATGCGCTTTTCGCGATGGCGAGGCGCCGTATTGCATGTTACGGTCCTCAAAAATCGGCGGGGGCGGGCCACCGACACTCCTGTCAGTTCCGGGAAGAAATACCGAGACAGGGAGTCATGAATGGCGACGTCCGCCCGAAAAGCGCCC
The DNA here is from genome assembly GCA_017305925.1 of Hyphomicrobiales bacterium. Classification (GTDB taxonomy): domain Bacteria; phylum Pseudomonadota; class Alphaproteobacteria; order Rhizobiales; family Rhizobiaceae; genus Arvimicrobium. The sequence goes on from JAFKJW010000061.1 coordinate 6,464, forward strand.
GCTAAGTCCAGGACGGAGGCGAAGGGGGCGGCGCCCGCGACGCCCAAGCCCGCCAGCTTCTCCAAGCAGGAAGAACTCGCCTCCTACCGCGACATGCTGCTCATCCGCCGTTTCGAGGAGAAGGCGGGCCAGCTTTACGGCATGGGCTTCATCGGCGGCTTTTGCCATCTCTATATCGGACAGGAGGCGGTGGTCGTCGGCCTCAAGATGGCGCTGCACGAAGGCGACCAGATGATCACGGCCTACCGCGATCATGGCCACATGCTCGCCATGGGCATGGAACCGCGCGGGGTGATGGCCGAGCTGACCGGACGCAGGGGCGGCTATTCCAAGGGGAAGGGCGGCTCCATGCACATGTTCTCCAAGGAGAAGCATTTCTACGGCGGCCACGGCATCGTCGGCGCGCAGGTGTCGCTCGGCACCGGGCTCGCCTTCGCCAACAGGTATCGCGAGAACAAAAACGTCTCGCTCACCTTCTTCGGCGACGGAGCGGCCAACCAGGGCCAGGTTTACGAGAGCTTCAACATGGCATCGCTGTGGAAGCTTCCGGTGATCTACGTCATCGAGAACAACCGCTACGCCATGGGCACGTCCGTGACGCGCTCGTCGGCGGAGACCGATTTCTCGCAGCGCGGCGTCTCCTTCCGCATCCCCGGCATCCAGGTGGACGGCATGGACGTGCGCGCGGTGAAGTCCGCTGCGGACCTTGCGACCGATTGGGCGCGCTCGGGCAACGGGCCGATCATCCTGGAGATGCTGACCTACCGCTATCGCGGCCATTCCATGTCCGATCCGGCGAAATACCGCTCCAAGGACGAAGTCCAGAAGATGCGCTCGGAGCACGACCCGATCGAGCAGGTGAAGGCGCGGCTGCTGGACAAGAAATGGGCGACCGAGGACGAGTTGAAGGCCGTCGACAAGGAGGTGCGCGACATCGTGGCGGATTCCGCCGAGTTCGCGCAGACCGATCCGGAGCCGGATGCCTCCGAACTGTGGACGGACGTCCTGCTCTAGACCGGGGAGGAAAGCCCGTGCCGGAGCCCTTCAGCCCTTCGCCAAGGCCGGCGCCAGACCGCCGCAGCAAGCTGTTCGCACAAGATTTGGGAAACGCTCATGCCCGTTGAAATCCTGATGCCTGCCCTTTCGCCCACCATGGAGGAGGGCAATCTTTCGAAATGGCTGAAGCAGGAGGGCGACAAAGTCGCCGCCGGCGACGTGATCGCCGAGATCGAGACCGACAAGGCGACGATGGAGGTCGAGGCGGTCGACGAGGGCACGCTGGGCAAGATTTTGGTCGCCGCTGGTTCGGAGGGCGTGAAGGTCAACACGCCGATCGCCGTGCTTCTGCAAGAGGGGGAAAGCGCCGGCGACATCGGCAAGGCCGCCCCGGCGGCTGCGCCCTCGCCGAAGCCCGAGGCGGCTGCGCCCGAGGCTCCCGCGAAAAGCGAGGCTGCGGCACCCGTTCCCGCCGCCCCCAAGACGGAAGTCGCGGCCGATCCCGACATTCCGGCCGGCACCGAGATGGTGCAGATGACGGTGCGCGAGGCGCTGCGCGACGCCATGGCGGAGGAAATGCGCCGCGACGAGAACGTCTTCATCATGGGCGAGGAGGTCGCCGAGTATCAGGGCGCCTACAAGATCACGCAGGGCCTGTTGCAGGAGTTCGGCCCGCGCCGGGTGGTCGACACGCCGATCACCGAGCACGGCTTTACCGGCGTCGGCGTCGGCGCGGCGATGACGGGCCTGCGGCCGATCGTCGAGTTCATGACCTTCAACTTCGCCATGCAGGCGATCGACCAGATCATCAATTCGGCGGCCAAGACGCTCTACATGTCCGGCGGCCAGATGGGCGCGCCCATCGTCTTTCGCGGACCGAACGGCGCGGCGGCGCGCGTGGCGGCCCAGCACAGCCAGGATTACGGCGCCTGGTACAGCCATGTTCCGGGCCTCAAGGTGATCCAGCCCTATAATGCGGCCGACGCCAAGGGGCTCTTGAAGGCGGCGATCCGCGATCCGAACCCGGTGATCTTCCTGGAGAACGAGATCCTCTACGGCCAGACCTTCGAGGTTCCGAAGCTCGACGATTTCGTGCTGCCGATCGGCAAGGCGCGTATCCACAAGGCGGGCAGGGACGTGACGCTGGTCTCCTGGGGCATCGGCATGACGTATCTGGTCAAGGCCGAGGCGGAGCTTCAGGGCATGGGCATCGACGCCGAGGTCATCGATCTGCGTACCCTGCGCCCCATGGACCTCGACACGGTCGTGGCCTCCGTCAGGAAGACCAACCGGCTGGTCGTGGTGGAGGAAGGTTTTCCGCAGTCGTCGGTCGGCGACTTCATCGCCAACCAGGTGTCGCAGCGTGCCTTTGACTTCCTCGACGCGCCGGTCATCACCGTCGCGGGCAAGGACGTGCCGATGCCTTACGCGGCGAACCTCGAGAAGCTGGCGCTGCCGAATGTCGGCGAGGTCGTCGAGGCGGTGAAGGCGGTGACGTACAGGGGTTGAGAGGCGGAGCCGGTATGAACACTTTTGGCGAAACGCCAAAGCAGGCGGCGACATATGCCGATATCGAGGCCGCGCCGGAGAATGTCATTGCCGAAATTCTCGACGGAGAGCTCGTGACGCAGCCGAGGCCGTCCCCAAGGCACAGTGCCGCGGCGAGCGTGCTCGGCGCGGTGCTGACCGGTCCTTATCAGAATGCGCTCGACGGGCCCGGAGGCTGGATCTTCTTTTTCGAAACGGAAGTGAAATTCGTCGACGACCTGCTGGTGCCGGATATCGCCGGATGGAGGCGTGAGCGTTTGCCGGGTTATCCGGAGAAGAATTATTTCACCATTCGCCCGGACTGGGTCTGCGAGATTCTGTCGGGCTCGACGGAGCGAAGGGACAGGACGGTAAAGACGCGAATCTACGCCAATGCGGGCGTCCCTTATCTCTGGCTTCTCGATCCCCGTGCGCAGATACTCGAGACTTTCGAGCTTGCCGGCGGGCGATGGGCAAAGTCTGGCGCCTGGAGCGCCGGCGAAATCGTCCGCGTACCGCCTTTCGATGTCGTTTCCTTTTCACTTGCCGATCTGTGGCCGCTCGACCGGCCACTCGGTTTCAACGAAGACCCCACGCCCTATTACGTCGGAGACCGCTAGATGCCGATCAACATCACCATGCCGGCGCTGTCGCCCACGATGGAAGAGGGCAACCTGGCCAAATGGCTGGTCAAGGAAGGCGACCATGTCTCGCCGGGCGACGTGATCGCCGAGATCGAGACCGACAAGGCCACCATGGAGGTCGAGGCGGTCGACGAGGGGACCGTGGCGAAGATCGTGGTCCCGGCCGGCACCGAAGGCGTCAAGGTCAACGCGCTGATCGCCGTGCTCGCCGGCGAGGGCGAGGATGCGGGTGCCGCGGCGAAGGCCGGCGGCGCACCGGCCGAAAAACCCGCCGCGGCTGCTGCGGAAGCGGCGAAGCCGGTGCCTGCCGCTCAGGACGCCAAGCCGGCGGACGTGAAGCCCGAGCCTGCCAAGGCCGCTCCGGCGCCTGCTGCCAATGGCGCCGGCGACCGCGTCTTTGCTTCGCCGCTTGCCCGCCGGATCGCCAAGGACGCAGGCGTCGATGTCGCCGCCGTCAAGGGGACCGGCCCGCATGGCCGCGTCGTCAAGGCCGATGTCGAGGCAGCGATCGCCGGCGGCGGTGCGAAGGCGCCGGCAGCGGGCGCCGCGCCGCAGCCGGCCGCCGCCGCGGCACCGAAGCCGATGTCCGACGACGCCGTGCTGAAGCTTTTCGAGGCCGGCTCCTACGACCTGGTGCCGCACGACAACATGCGCAAGACGATCGCGCGGCGTCTGGTGGAGGCGAAGAGCACCATCCCGCATTTCTACCTCACCGTGGATTGCGAACTCGACGCGCTGCTCGCGCTGCGCAAGCAGCTCAATGACGCCGCCCCCACGCGCAAGACCGAGAAGGGCGACCAGCCGGCCTACAAGCTTTCGGTCAACGACCTCGTCATCAAGGCGCTGGCGCTGGCGCTGCGCGACGTGCCGGCGGCGAACGTCTCGTGGACGGATGCCGCCATGGTGCAGCACAAGCACTCGGACGTCGGCGTCGCGGTTTCCATACCGGGCGGGTTGATCACCCCGATCGTGCGCAGGGCCGAGGAAAAATCCCTTTCCGCCATCTCCAACGAGATGAAGGATCTGGCCGCGCGCGCCAAGGGGCGCAAGCTGAAGCCCGAGGAATACCAGGGCGGCACGACCGCGGTCTCCAACCTCGGCATGTTTGGCGTCAAGGATTTTGCAGCCGTCATCAACCCGCCGCATGCCACGATCCTCGCGGTCGGCGCGGGCGAGGAGAGGGCGGTGGTGCGCAACGGCGAGATCAAGGTCGCCAACGTCATGTCGGTGACGCTGTCGACTGACCACCGCGCCGTCGACGGCGCGCTTGGCGCAGAGCTTCTCCAGGCTTTCAAGCGTTACATCGAAAGCCCCATGGGGATGTTGGTGTAGAGGCTTTTTCCCGGAAAGGGCACTGTCATGGCGACTTCGCAACAGATATCGAGGCTCAAGGCTTCCTGGGGATGGATCGCCGCGCTCGGCGCCATCTCGCTGATCGGCGGCATCCTGGCGCTGATCGATCCCTTCGCGGCGACGCTCGCCGCGGTGCTGCTGGCCGGCTGGACATTCCTCATCTTCGGCGTGCTGCAGATCGTGCATTCCTTCGGCGTCCGTGACTGGCCCGGCTTCCTGTGGGCGCTGCTGTTCGGCGTGCTCACGCTTCTGCTCGGCATCGCGCTGGTCGCCAATCCGATCGCCGGCGCGCTGTCGCTCACGGTGATCGTGGCGACGCTTTTCATCGTCATCGGCGTGGTCAAGGTCATGTACGCGTTTGCATGGCGTCCTGCCTCGGGCTGGGGCTGGGCCGCACTTTCCGGTGCCATCTCGATCTTGCTCGGCATCATGATCTTCGCCGGCTATCCGGCATCGGCCGCGTCGATCCTCGGCATCCTGCTGGCCGTCGATCTGATCTCGAACGGCATTTCGCTGCTCCTGATCGCCTTTGGCCTGCGCAACGCGTGACATGAGATTCGAGGGGACAGGCGTGAAGAATATACTTTGCTACGGGGACTCGCTGACCTGGGGCTATAATGCGGACGGCCTGACGCGGCATGCGCTCGCCGACCGCTGGCCGAGTGTGCTGCAAGCCGAGCTCGGGACGGCCGCGCATGTCATCGCCGACGGGCTGAACGGCCGCACCACCGCCTATGACGATCATCTGGCCGGCGAGGACCGCAACGGCGCGCGTACCCTGCCGGTGTCGCTCGGCACGCACAGTCCGCTCGACCTCGTGATCATCATGCTCGGCGCCAACGACATGAAGCCGGTCATCAACGGCAATGCCTTCTTCGCCAAAGCGGGCATGGCGCGGCTGGCGCAGATCGTGCGCACGCATCCCTATCAGCTCGACGCGCCGGCGCCGAAGCTGATCATCGTGTCGCCGCCCGCCGTGACGCGGACGGACAACGTCGAGTTCTCGGAGATCTTCAAAGGCGGCAACGAAGCGTCGAAGCACCTCGCGCGCCACTACAAGATACTGGCGGACGAGATCGGCTGCGGCTTCTTCGACGCCGGCACGGTGGCGGTGACGACGCCGCTCGACGGCGTGCATCTCGACGCCGAGAACACGCGCGCGATCGGCCGGGCGCTCGCCCCGCTGGTGAAGAAGACGCTTGCCATCTAGGAAGGAACGGCCGTGGCTGAAACCTATGACGTCATCATCATCGGCTCCGGTCCCGGCGGCTACGTCACCGCCGTCCGCTCCGCGCAGCTCGGCTTCAGGACGGCGATCGTGGAGCGGGAGCATCTCGGCGGCATCTGCCTCAACTGGGGCTGCATCCCCACCAAGGCGCTGCTGCGCTCGGCCGAGATCCTGCATTTCGCGGAGCACGCCAGGAATTACGGCCTGAAGCTCGACGGCACGGTAAGCGCCGACGTCAAGGCTGTGGTGGAGCGCTCGCGCGGCGTTTCGGCCCGTCTCAACGGCGGCGTCGGCTTCCTGATGAAGAAGAACAAGGTCGACGTCATCTGGGGCGAGGCGAAGCTTTCCAAGCCCGGCGAGATCGTGGTGTCGAAACCGCAGAAGAAGCCGATGGAGCCGCAGCATCCCGTACCCAAGAACACAAAGGGCGAAGGCACCTACACGGCCAAGCACATCATCGTGGCGACCGGCGCACGGCCGCGCGCGCTGCCCGGCATCGAACCGGACGGCAAGCTGATCTGGACCTATTTCGAGGCGATGGTGCCGAAGGAGTTGCCGAAATCGCTGCTCGTCATGGGTTCAGGCGCCATCGGCATCGAGTTCGCGAGTTTTTATCGCACACTCGGCGTGGACGTCACCGTGGTCGAGCTGATGCCGCAGGTCATGCCGGTCGAGGATGCCGAGGTCTCGAAATTCGCGCAGAAGCAGTTCGAGAAGCAGGGCATGAAGATCATCCTCGAGGCCAAGGTGACGAAGGTCGAAAAGGCTGCCAATTCGGTCACCGCCACCGTCGAGAAGAAGGACGGCAAAGTCGAGAAGATCACGGCCGACCGGATGATCTCGGCGGTCGGCGTGCAGGGCAATATCGAGAATCTCGGCCTGGAGGCGCACGGCGTGAAGACCGAGCGCGGCTGCATCGTCACCGACGGCTACGGCCGGACCAACGTGCCGGGCATCTACGCCATCGGCGACGTCGCCGGCCCGCCCATGCTGGCGCACAAGGCCGAGCACGAGGGTGTGATCTGCATCGAGAAGATCGCCGGCGTGCCGGGCGTGCATGCGCTCGACCGGTCGATGATCCCGGGCTGCACCTACTGCAATCCGCAGGTGGCTTCGGTCGGCCTGACGGAAGCGAAGGCCAAGGCCGAGGGCTACGACATCCGGGTCGGCCGCTTCCAGTTCACGGCCAACGGCAAGGCGATCGCGCTCGGCGAGGACCAGGGCTTCATCAAGACGATCTTCGACCGGAAGACGGGCCAGCTTCTCGGCGCGCACATGATCGGCGCCGAGGTGACGGAGCTCATCCAGGGTTTCGTCGTGGCGATGAACCTCGAAACCACTGAGGAAGAACTGATGCACACCGTCTTCCCGCACCCGACGCTCTCCGAGATGATGAAGGAGAGCGTGCTCGACGCCTATGGCCGCGCGCTCAATGCCTGAGGAATTTTTCGTCGCCATGGAACCCTGCGCGCCGTTCTCCCGTTTCGGAAGCGCAGATTCTTGCCCAGGAGGGGATTGTCATGGATGTGAACGGAGTGGGTTGGATCGTCGCCATCGTGGTCGGCGGTATTGCCGGCTGGCTGGCCGAGATGGTCATGAAGAGCAATATGGGCGTCCTCATGAACATCGTCCTCGGCATCGTGGGCGCGGTCGTGCTGAACGCGATCCTCGCGGCCCTGAATTTCCAGAGCTTCGGCGTCGGCTGGGTGGCCTATCTGATCACCGGCTTCATCGGCGCCTGCCTGCTGATCTTCATCGGCCGGCTGATCAAGCGCTAGAGCAATTCCGGCAAAAGTGCGCAGCGGTTTTCCGTCCGGAACTGCGCGAAAACGAGAAGACGGAGCATTCCCGCGGTTCGAAGAAGAGCGGAAATGCTCTGTCCGCGCATGGCTGCCATTCCCGAAAGGCCGTCGCGGGGCTCCGCGGCGGCCTTTCTATATGGCTGCGAACGCACTACATCGGCAGGCGTGCCGCGATGCTTTCGATCACGTTGCGGCTGCGCAAGGCGAAAGGTGTGCCCGTCTCATGGTGACAGTGCTCGATCGGGTTTCGGCGCCGCGGCCGCGGCATCCGGAAAAGGCGCATCGGCCCGACCAGGAGATGCTGCGCAAGCCGGACTGGATCCGCGTCAGGGCGCCTGTTTCCAGGGGCTATGCCGAGACGCGCGAGATCGTGAAGTCGCGCGGCCTCGTGACGGTGTGCGAGGAGGCTGGCTGCCCCAATATCGGCGAGTGCTGGGACAAGAAGCACGCTACCTTCATGGTCATGGGCGAGATCTGCACCCGCGCCTGCGCCTTCTGCAATGTCGCGACCGGCATCCCGACCGCGCTCGACCCGAACGAGCCGGAAAGCGTGGCGAGCGCGGTGGCGGCCATGGGGCTTTCGCATGTCGTCGTCACCTCGGTGGACCGCGACGATCTGGCCGATGGCGGCGCGCAGCATTTTGCCGAGGTCATCCGTGCCATCCGCAAGACGGCGCCGGCCACGACGATCGAGATCCTGACGCCCGATTTCCTGCGCAAGGAGGGCGCGCTGGAGGTGGTGGTCGCCGCGAAGCCCGACGTCTTCAACCACAATCTGGAGACGGTGCCGTCCAAATATCTGACGGTGCGCCCCGGCGCCCGCTATTTCCACTCCATCCGCCTGTTGCAACGGGTGAAGGAGCTCGACCCGACGATCTTCACGAAATCCGGCATCATGGTGGGGCTCGGCGAGGAGCGCAACGAGGTCTTGCAGCTCATGGACGACCTGCGCACCGCCAATGTCGACTTCATCACCATCGGCCAGTATCTCGCGCCCTCGAAGAAGCATCACGCGGTGATGCGCTTCGTGACGCCCGACGAATTCAAGTCCTTCGAGACCGTCGCCTATACGAAAGGCTTCCTGATGGTGGCGTCGAGCCCGCTGACGCGCTCTTCGCATCATGCCGGCGACGATTTCGCCCGGCTGCGCGCCGCGCGCGAGGCGCAGTTGAAGAAGTCCACGTAACGAACCGGAACCATGCCGAAATTCGAGACGACCCGGCACGTGGCGCACAAGGCCGACGAGATGTTCGCTCTCGTCGCGGACGTGGAGAGATATCCCGAGTTCCTGCCGCTTTGCGAGGCGCTGACCGTGCGTTCGCGCAAGGAGCGGGACGGCCGCACCATGCTGGTCGCCGACATGACGGTTGGCTACAAGGCGATCCGCGAGACGTTTACCAGCCAGGTCCACCTTAAGCCGGACGAACGGACCATCGACGTCAAATATCTCGACGGGCCGTTCAGGTACCTGACCAACATCTGGCGTTTCGAGCCGACCGGCGAAAACCGGTCGGACGTGCATTTCTTCATCGACTACGAGTTCAAGAGCCGCATCCTCGGCGCGCTGATGGGGGCGATGTTCGACCGCGCCTTCCGCATGTTCACCGAGGCGTTCGAGGCGCGCGCGGACGCGATCTACGGCAAGGCAGGCGCCTGACCGGGCCGCTTCGCCGCCGGGCGGTCAGCGGGTTTCCAGTGCCTTCAGGCCGAGCTCCAGCGCGGTCCGCACGGTTTGCCGCCGGATGAAATCGCGGCCGTTGTTCTCGAAAATCCGCTTCTCGGCGAAGGGCGGTTTTCCGACCGCCGCCACGCCGAACCAGACGAGCCCGACCGGCTTCTGCGCCGAGCCGCCGTCGGGTCCGGCAATGCCGGTGACGGAAAGGGCGATGCCGGCACGCGAGTTCTTCAGCGCGCCTTCGGCCATTTCCAGCGCGGTTTCCTCCGAGACGGCGCCGTGCGTATCAAGCGTTTCCTCGCGGACGCCCAGCATGTCCATCTTCGCATCGTTCGAATAGGTGACGAATCCGCGGTCCACCATGGACGACGAGCCGGGCATGTCGGTGAGCGTGGCGATGATCAGGCCACCGGTGCAGCTCTCCGCTGTTGCAGCCAGGATGCCTCGGCCCTGGCAGGCTTTCAGGAAACGATCGGCAAGGTCCCGCAAGTTGCTCATCATGCTGCTCCGTTGCCGTAGATCACCGTCGCCGTGGCGATGGCCGCGATGCCTTCCTCGCGGCCGATGAAGCCCAGTCTTTCGTTGGTCGTGGCCTTCACGGAAACGCGTTCCGGATCGAGGTTCAGGATTTCGGCCATGCGCTTCACCATCGCATCCCGGTGAGGACCGATCCTCGGCGCCTCGCAGATCAGGGTGACATCGACATTTCCGATCCGGCCGCCCCTGCCGCGCACGAGTTCCGCGGCGCGGGAGAGGAATATGTGCGAGGCCGCGCCCTTCCATTGCGGGTCGGACGGCGGGAAATGCACGCCGATGTCGCCCGCGCCGCAGGTCGCCAGAAGCGCGTCGGTCAGCGCGTGCAGCGCCACGTCGGCGTCGGAATGCCCCGAGAGCCTGCGCGTGTGCGGGATCCTGACGCCGCAGAGCCAGACATGGTCCCCAGGCTCGAAGGCGTGCACGTCGTAGCCGTTGCCGACGCGCACGTCCGGCACGCGCGCCGCAGACAGATGCAGGTCGGCCATCTCGATATCCTTCTGCCAGGTGAGCTTGACGTTGGCCGGCGAGCCCTCGACCAGCCGGGCCGGCATGCCGGCCCATTCCGCGAGCGCCGCATCGTCCGTGAAATCGTCCCGTCCGGCTTCGGCTGCATTCCTGTGCGCCCGAAGGATTGCGCCGTAGGGAAAGCCCTGCGGCGTCTGCGCGGCGAAAAGGCCGGCCCGGGCCACGGTTTCGACGATCATTCCGGCCGCGTCGCCGCGCTTCAGCGTGTCGGAGACGGGAATGGCGGGCAGGGCGCCATGCGACGCATCGATCGCGGCCAGCGTCCGGTCGATCAAGGGTCCGTCGACGAACGGCCTTGCCGCGTCGTGGATGAGCACCTTGGCCGGTGCGCTGTCTCGCAGCGCCTCCAGGCCCGCCCGCACCGAGGCCTGCCGGCTGGCCCCGCCGATGGCGGTCCGCACCCGTCCCTCGAGTCCGGCCATGGCCGCTTGGAAGAGCGCTCCGTCATCCGGGCCGATGACGACGATGATATCCGCAATCTTCGGATGCTGGGAAAAGGCTTCGACGCTACGCCGCAGGATCGGCACTCCGCCGATCATACGGTATTGCTTCGGGACGTCGCCTGCGCCGACCCGCGAGCCGCGCCCCGCCGCCACGATGACGACGCCCGACCTCTCCGAGCCTTGCTGGTTTGCGGCGTCCGCCATCGTTCTAAACCATCATCCTGCGGCTTGTATTCACCGAAACGTCGGCTAAGGGAAGCGGTTGCGGATTGCGCCGACGGTCAATTCTGTCTAAATGGCGGGCACGAAGAAATTTTGCTCTGTTTTTGTGCATGTCAGGATTTGCAAAACTCGCGGAACCGCTACAGGTTGGCCCTGTCGTCATCCGCAACCGTGTTTTCCAGGCGCCGATGTCGGGCATCACCGACCTTGCGATGCGTCGGCGCGCCTATGACCATGGAGCCGGCCTCGTCGTTTCCGAGATGGTCGCGAGCGGCGAGCTCGCCAGGCAGCGCGGCGACACGGCACGCCGGATACGACATGCGGGCCTGCCTGTCCACATGGTGCAGCTTGCCGGCCGCGACGCCGGACACATGGCCGAGGCGGCGGCGATCGCGGAAGGCGAAGGCGCCGACATCATCGACATCAACATGGGCTGCCCGGCGAAGAAGGTGACGGGCGGCTATTGCGGCTCGGCGCTGATGCGCGATCCCGACCATGCGGTGCGCCTGATCGAGGCGGTGATAGGCGCCGTCAGGGTGCCTGTGACGGTCAAGATGCGTCTCGGCTGGGACGAGACGGCGCTCAACGCGCCGCTGCTGGCGCGCCGCGCCGAGGCGGCGGGCGTCGCCATGGTCACGGTGCATGGACGCACGCGCTGCCAGTTCTATGACGGGGCCGCCGACTGGCGGGCCGTGGCGCCGGTGAAGGCGGCGGTCGGAATCCCGGTGGTCGTGAACGGCGACATAGGCGACGCCGCCGGCGCCGCTGCCGCACTCGATCTTTCGGGAGCTGATGCGGTGATGGTCGGCAGGGCCCACTACGGCGCGCCTTGGACGGCTGGCGCCATCGCCGCCGCCGCCGCGGGCCGGTCGCAGGGAAGCGGCGCGCCTTCCCGTTTCGCCTTGGCGGACTACGTGGCCGCGCATTATGAGGACATGCTGTCCCTCTACGGCTCCGCGCTCGGCGTGAGGCAGGCGCGCAAGCACCTGGGCTGGTATCTCGACCGGCATGCCCCGCACACGCCGCAGGCGCTGCGCAGCACGGTGATGACGTCCCACGAGCCGGCAGACGTTATCGCGGCGCTGCGCGCGGCTTTGGCCGCGGCCGGGGGGGAAATCGGCTCGGAAAGTCTCGCCGCATGAGTTTTGCACCGGCGGATGTCAATATGGGAGACGCGGCGCAGATCGTGCTCAACACGATCCGCCGCCCGGTCGTCATGGTCGGGCCGGACGACAGGATCACCTTCGCGAACGCCGATGCCGAGGATTTCTTCCGGTCGAGCGCCGCCGTGCTGGCCCGCGACACGCTGCACAAGCTGGTGCCCTTCGGCAGCCCGCTTCTGACGCTGGTCGAGCAGGTGCGCGAGCGCCGCGCGCCCGTCAACGAATACCGCGTCGACGTGTCCTCGCCCCGGCTCGGCATCGAGAAGATGGTCGACCTTTATGTCGCGCCCGTGCCCGAATTCCCGCGCTCCGTGGTGATCATGTTCCAGGAACGGTCGATGGCCGACAAGATCGACCGCCAGATGACGCATCGCGGCGCGGCGCGTTCCGTCACCGGCCTTGCCTCCATGCTGGCGCACGAGATCAAGAACCCGCTGTCGGGCATACGCGGCGCAGCGCAGCTCCTGGAACTGTCGGCCTCGGACGACGACCGCGCCCTGACGCGCCTCATCACCGAGGAGACCGACCGGATCGTGGCGCTGGTCGACCGCATGGAGGTGTTCTCCGACGAACGTCCGATCGAGCGTTTTCCCGTCAACATCCATGTCGTGCTGGATCACGTGAAGGCGATCGCGGCCAACGGCTTCGCCAGAAGGATCGCGATTTCGGAGGATTACGACCCCTCCCTGCCGCCGGTCTTCGCCAACCGCGACCAGCTCGTCCAGATCTTCCTCAATCTCGTGAAGAACGCCGCCGAGGCGATCGGCTCCGATCCGGAGGGCGAGATCACGCTTTCGACGGCTTTCCGGCCGGGCATCCGCGTGTCCGTCCCGGGCACGAGCGAGCGCGTGTCCCTGCCGCTCGAGTTCTGCGTCAGGGACAACGGTCCGGGCGTGCCGGACGACATCTTGCCGATCCTTTTCGATCCCTTCATCACCACCAAGCCGAACGGATCGGGACTTGGTCTGGCGCTGGTCGCCAAGCTCGTCGGCGAGCATGGCGGCATCGTCGAATGCGATTCCTCGCCGCGGGGAACCGTTTTCCGCGTGCTCATGCCGGCCTGGAAGGAAGACGCGCCGACCGCCGAAGAACACGGAGGGGCCGACCGATGAGCGCACCCGGCCAGATTCTCGTCGCCGACGACGATGCGGCGATCCGCACGGTCCTCAACCAGGCGCTGATGCGCGCCGGCCACGAGGTGCGCGTCACCTCGAACGCGGCGACGCTCTGGCGCTGGGTCGCGGCGGGCGAGGGCGATCTCGTCATCACCGACGTCGTCATGCCGGACGGCAATGCGTTCGACATGCTGCCGCGCATCAGGAAGGCCCGGCCGGAATTGCCCGTCGTCGTCATGAGCGCCCAAAACACCTTCATGACGGCGATCCGGGCCTCGGAGACGGGCGCTTACGAATATCTGCCCAAGCCGTTCGACCTCACCGAACTGCTGAACATCGTGGCGCGCGCGCTGGCCGAGCCGCGGCGGCCGGCGGCCGAGGCACGCGGCGAGGAGCAGCCGGACGCCATGCCGCTGGTCGGCCGCTCCGCCGCGATGCAGGACATCTACCGGATGCTCGCCCGCATGATGCAGACGGACCTCACCGTCATGATCTCGGGCGAATCGGGGACTGGCAAGGAGCTGGTCGCGCGCGCGCTGCACGAGTACGGCCGCCGCCGCAACGGACCCTTCGTGGCGATCAACATGGCCGCGATCCCGCGCGACCTGATCGAATCGGAGCTCTTCGGCCATGAGAAGGGCGCCTTCACCGGCGCGCAGAACCGCTCCACCGGCCGTTTCGAGCAGGCCGAGGGCGGCACGCTCTTCCTCGACGAGATCGGCGACATGCCGATGGAGGCGCAGACCCGGCTGCTGCGCGTGCTCCAGCAGGGCGAATACACGACGGTCGGCGGCCGCACGCCGATCAGGACCGACGTGCGCATCGTCGCAGCGACCAACAAGGACCTGCGCACGCTGATCCATCAGGGGCTGTTCCGCGAGGACCTGTTCTATCGGCTGAACGTCGTGCCGCTGCGCCTGCCGGCGCTGCGCGAGCGTGCCGAGGACATTCCTGACCTCGTGCGGCATTTCTTCAAGCGCGCCGAGGGCGAGGGGCTGCCGGTCAAGCGCATCGCGCCCGGCGGCATCGAGCTGATGAAGCGCTATCCCTGGCCCGGCAACGTCCGCGAGTTGGAGAACCTGGTGCGCCGCCTCGCCGCGCTCTACCCGCAGGACCAGATCCTGCCGGAGATCGTCGAGGCGGAACTGCGGACGGGAAGCCTGCCGTCCGCCCAGGGGGCGCCGACGCTGACCACGGAGAACCTGTCGATCGGGCAGGCTGTCGAGCAGCACCTCCAGCGCTACTTCGCCCTGTTCGAGGGCGACCTGCCGCCGCCCGGCCTCTATGACCGCATCCTCGCCGAGGTGGAATATCCGCTGGTGCTCGCCTGCATGACCGCCACGCGCGGCAACCAGATCAAGGCCGCCGAGCTGCTCGGCCTCAACCGGAACACGCTGCGCAAGAAGATACGCGAGCTCGGCGTCAATGTTTATCGCAGCGCGCGCAACGCCTGAGCCGGTTCGCAGGCCCGCGAAGGACGGACCAGCTCCGCATTGCGTGATTTCGGCGGGCGGCGATCTTGTTGCATAATCGCCACATTGTGTTGCATAGAATCAACGCAATCCAATCGACTCGTGAGACGGATGGCGGTTTCGACTGACACATTGGCTGCGCCTCTGTTCGGCGCGGGAAGCGGCGAGGGAAGGCGCCTGCTGACGCTTCCCGGCGTGGTGGCGATCGTTGCCGCGCTGGTCACGGCATCGCTGTCCTTCGCCATCCTGACCGGCGTGACGCCCATCGCGCCAGACGAGCGTACGACGCTGGTGCTGATCGCCGTCAACGGGGCGTTCGTGCTGCTGCTGCTCGGCCTGATCGGGCGCGAGGTCCACCGGATCCTCATGAGCCGCCGGCATGGCAAGGCGGCGTCCCGGCTGCATGTGCGCATCGTCGCCATGTTCGCGCTGGTCGCGGCCATTCCGGCCATCCTGGTCGCCGTCGTCGCGTCGATCTCGCTGAATGTCGGCCTCGACCGCTGGTTCGAGATCCGCGTCACCACGATCGTCAACCAGTCGCTGTCGATCGCCGAGGCCTATGTCGTCGAGAATGCCCGCAACCTCCAGGGCACGACGCTTTCGATGGCCAATTTCCTCAACCAGGCCCGCAGCGTCTACAATCTTGACCGCAACGGCTTTCGCGATCTGATGTCGCAGGAGGCCATCGGCCGGGCGCTCGCCCACGCCGCGCTGATCAAGGCCGACGGATCCTTCGTGATGCAGGCGCAGACCGGTGCGGACTTCGAGATGCCGGAGCCGCCGATCGAGGCCGTCCAGCAGGCCGCGGACGGCAAGCCGGTGCTGATCGAGCCGCGCACGCGCAACATCGTCGGCGCGGTGCTGAAGCTGCGTGAAATCCCCGACACCTATCTCTACACGATCCGTCTGGTCGATCCCGAGGTGATCAAGGCGCGGCAGATCGTGCGCGCCAACGTCAACGACTACCGGGAACTCGCGGGCAACCGGATCCCGACCCAGATCGCCTTCGCGCTGCTCTATCTCGGCCTCGTGCTGATCATCGTCCTGTCGGCCATCTGGACCGCGATCGCCGTCGCCGACCGGCTGGTGCGTCCGATCCGGCAGCTCATCGGCGCGGCCGACGAGGTGTCGACCGGCAATCTCGACGTGTCCGTGCCGGTGCGCGCCTCCGACGGCGACGTCGCCTCGCTGGGCGACACCTTCAACAAGATGATCCTGGAGCTGAAGTCGCAGCGCAACGAGCTGCTGGCGGCAAAGGACGTGATCGACGAGCGCCGCCGCTTCTCCGAGGCGGTGCTTTCCGGCGTGACGGCCGGCGTGATCGGCGTGGATGGGGACGGCACGATCACCATCGTCAACCGCTCCGCGGAGGCGATGCTGGGCATTTCGGCGGCGGGCGCCGTGGGCAAAAATCTCTCGGGCGTGCTGCCGGCGATCGGTCAGGTCTTCGAGATCGGCAGGAACGCCCCGCGCGGCGTGAAGCGGGATCAGGTGACGTTCTTTCGCGGCCGGGTCGAGCGCACCTTCAACGTGCAGGTGACGGAGGAGGGCGACGAGAGCGGCGACGACGACGAGCAGGCCTATGTGGTGACGGTGGACGACATCACCGACCTCGTGCAGGCGCAGCGCTCCAGTGCCTGGGCGGATGTGGCGCGCCGCATCGCGCACGAGATCAAGAACCCGCTGACCCCCATCCAGCTTGCCGCCGAGCGCATCCGCCGCCGCTACGGCAAGGTCATCGTGGAGGACCGGGAGGTCTTCGACCAGTGCACCGACACGATCGTGCGGCAGGTGGCCGATATCGGCCGCATGGTCGATGAGTTCTCCGCCTTCGCGCGCATGCCGAAGCCCGACATGCGCAAGCTCGACCTGCGCGAGCCGCTGCGCGAGGCATCCTTCCTTGTCGAGGTCAGCAAGCACGAGATCGCCTTCGAGCGGGATTTCGGCGAGGAGCCGCTGATGGCCACCGTCGATACGCGGCTGATGACGCAGGCGTTCGGCAACGTCATCAAGAACGCCTCCGAGGCGATCGAGGGCGTCGAGAACCGCGAGGGCTATCGCGGCGTGATCCGTGTCCGCGCGCGGCGTGAGGGAGACAGCATCCGCGTCGACGTCATGGACAACGGCAAGGGCCTGCCGCGCGAGAATCGCCGGCGGCTCCTGGAGCCCTATATGACGACGCGCGAGAAGGGCACGGGACTTGGCCTGGCGATCGTCAAGAAGATCGTCGAGGACCATGGCGGCACGCTGGAGCTCAACGACGCGCCCGAGGACTTCCACGGGGGACAGGGCGCGATGGTCACGATCTTCGTGCCGGCGGCCGCGACGGATTTGGGTGGGCAGGAAACCGGGGACCAGGAAAGCGAACGGGTCTGAAATGGCGTCTGACATACTGATCATCGATGACGAGCAGGACATCCGCGAACTGGTCGCGGGCATTCTGAGCGACGAGGGGCACGAAACCCGCACGGCGGCGGACAGCGACGGCGCGCTGGCGGCGATCGCCGACCGCGTCCCGCGCCTCGTCTTCCTCGACATCTGGCTGCAGGGATCGCGGCTGGACGGGCTGGCCCTGCTCGACCAGGTCAAGACCATGCATCCCGACCTGCCGGTGGTCATGATCTCCGGCCACGGCAATATCGAGACCGCCGTCTCGGCCATCCGGCGCGGCGCCTACGACTTCATCGAGAAGCCTTTCAAGGCGGACCGCCTGATCCTCGTGGCCGAGCGCGCGCTGGAGACGTCGAAGCTCAAGCGCGAGGTCTCTGACCTCAAGCTGCGCAGCAGCGACAGCTTCGACCTCGTCGGCAAGTCGCCCGCCATGAACCATCTGCGCCAGACCATCGAGCGCGTGGCGCCGACGAACAGCCGCATCATGATCGTCGGCCCGTCGGGATCGGGCAAGGAGCTGGTCGCGCGCGCCGTCCACAGCCTGTCGTCGCGCGCCGCCGGCCCGTTCGTGACGCTCAACGCGGCGACCATCACGCCGGAGCGCATGGAGATCGAGCTCTTCGGCACCGAATCGAACGGCGGCGAGCGCAAGGTCGGCGCGCTGGAGGAGGCGCATCGCGGCATCCTCTATCTCGATGAGATAGCCGACATGCCGCGCGAGACGCAGAGCAAGATCCTGCGCGTGCTCGTCGACCAGCAGTTCGAGCGCGTCGGCGGCACGAAGCGGGTGAAGGTGGACGTGCGCATCATCTCCTCCACCGCGCAGAACCTGGAAGGCCTGATCGCCGAGGGGCAGTTCCGCGAGGATCTCTATCACCGCCTAGCGGTCGTGCCGATCACCGTCCCGGGCCTTTCCGAGCGGCGCGAGGACATTCCCTATCTCGTCGACCACTTCATGCGCCAGGTCGCCCGCCAGGCCGGCATCAAGCCGCGCCGTGTCGGCGAGGACGCGTTGGCGGTCCTTCAGGCGCACAACTGGCCCGGCAATGTGCGCCAGCTCAGGAACAATATCGAGCGGCTGATGATCTTGGTGCGCGGCGAGGACGTCGATGCGCCCATCACGGCCGACCTGCTGCCGCAGGAGATCGGCGACGTGATGCCGCGCGCGCCCAGCCAATCGGACCAGCACATCATGGCGCTGCCGCTGCGCGAGGCCCGCGAGATGTTCGAGAAGGAATATCTGATCGCGCAGATCAACCGATTCGGCGGCAACATCTCCCGCACGGCGGAATTCATCGGCATGGAGCGCTCCGCGCTGCATCGCAAGCTGAAGTCGCTGGGGGTTTAGGCAGTCGGCGATCAGCAATCGGCAGTAGGGAAGAGGACGGCTTGCAAAGCAGGAGCCTTTCATCTTACGGCTTCTGCCGACTGCCGACTGCCGACTGCCGACTGCCGACTGCCGACTGCCGACTGCCGTTTCCAAGGATCATCCATGCCCCGCATAGCCTACGTCAACGGCCGCTATCTGCCGCATCGCGACGCCGCGGTGCATATCGAGGACCGCGGCTATCAGTTCGCGGACGGGGTCTACGAGGTGTGCGAGATCGCGCAGGGCTTCATCATGGACATGACCCGTCATCTCAACCGGCTGGACCGCTCGCTGGCTGAGTTGCAGATCGCCTGGCCGATGTCGCGCAAGGCGCTGGAAGTGGTGATCGGCGAGGTGGTGCGGCGTAACGGCGTCCGCAACGGCCTCGTCTACCTCCAGGTGACGCGGGGCGTGGCGCCGCGCGACCATGCCTTTCCGAAGCCGGAGACGAGATCGAGCATCGTCGTGACCGCGAAGAAGGCCGATCCGGCCGCCGGCGCGAAACGGGCGCAGGCCGGCATCTCCGTCATCACCGTGCCAGAGAGTCGCTGGGAGCGCGTCGACATCAAGACGGTCGGGCTGCTGCCGAACGTGCTCGCCCGCCAGAAGGCGAAATCGCAAGGCGTCCATGATGCGTGGTTCGTCGACCCGGACGGGGTGGTGAAGGAGGGAGCCTCGGCCAATGTCTGGCTGGTCACGAGGGACAATGTGCTCGTCACCCGTCAGGCCGAGACCGGCATATTGCGCGGAATCACGCGCACCACTCTGTTCGATGTCGCCAAAAAGCTCGGCTACGCGATCGAGGAACGCGATTTTTCGGTGGATGAGGCGAAGGCCGCCAAGGAGGTGTTCATGACCTCGGCGACGACGATCGTCATGCCGGTCGTGTCCATCGACGGCCACACGGTTGCCAACGGGCATCCGGGCTCGACGACGCAGGCGCTGCGTGAGGCGTTTTTTGACGTTGCGGAAAAAACGCCGGCCTGATAACGCCCGTAAACGTTCAACACGGTTTTTAAAATCCCCGCCCGGCTCATTCTTCCGGCCTCATCGGCGAGCTTGACATCCAGCCTATAAACTGGCGCATTGGGTCGCGGGCACAAGCGGCGAAAGACAAGAAAAATGGCGGAACGTGCGCAGAACCTTCAGGATCTCTTCCTGAATTCGGTTCGCAAGAGCAAGAACCCTCTCACGATCTTTCTCATCAACGGCGTGAAACTGACCGGCGTCGTGACCTCGTTCGACAATTTCTGTGTGCTGCTGCGACGCGACGGCCATTCGCAGCTCGTCTACAAGCATGCGATCTCGACGATCATGCCCAGCCAGCCGGTGCAGATGTTCGAAGCCGAGGACAACGGCCGGGACAATTGACCCAGAAAGACAGACGCGGGACGGACGACCAGGCCGCTCCGCAGCCTACGCAGCCGGCGGAAGCGACACGCGTCGTCGTCGTCGTTCCGGTATTGCCGCGCCATGCGCCGCATGACGAGGAGGCCGCGATGCGGCCCCGGCTGCAACGCTCGCCGGAAGCGAGGCTGGAAGAGGCCGTCGGCCTCGCCCGGGCGATCGACCTCGATGTCGTCCATGCCGCGATCGTGACGGTCAACGAGCCCCGCCCTGCGACGCTGATCGGTTCCGGCAAGGTCGAGGAACTCGCCGCGCTGCGCAAGGAGACGGAGGCGGAACTCGTCGTCGTCGATCACGCGCTGACGCCCGTGCAGCAGCGCAATCTCGAAAAGGCGTTCGACGCCAAGGTTCTCGACCGCACCGGGCTCATCCTCGAAATCTTCGGCGAGCGTGCCCACACGAGGGAGGGCGTGCTCCAGGTCGAGCTGGCCCATCTCAACTACCAGAAAGGCCGGCTGGTCCGGAGCTGGACCCATCTGGAGCGTCAGCGTGGCGGTGCGGGCTTTCTCGGCGGCCCCGGCGAGACGCAGATCGAGGCCGACCGGCGCCAGCTCCAGGAGAAGATTCTCAAGCTGGAGCGCGAGCTGGAGCAGGTTCGCCGCACCCGCGCCCTGCATCGCGTGCAGCGCAGGAAAGTGCCGTTTCCGGTCGTGGCGATCGTCGGATACACCAATGCCGGAAAGTCGACGCTGTTCAACCGCCTGACGGGCGCCAGCGTGCTGGCGCAGGACATGCTTTTCGCGACGCTCGACCCGACCGTGCGGCGTGTGCGCCTGCCGCACGGCACGGTGATCGTGCTTTCCGACACGGTGGGCTTCATCTCCGACCTGCCGACTCACCTCGTGGCGGCGTTCCGCGCCACGCTTGAGGAGGTGGTCGCGGCCGATATCATATTGCATGTGCGAGACATCTCCGATCCCGATACGGCCGCGCAGGCGGAGGACGTCGAGCGCATCCTGACCGATCTCGGCGTCGATGTCGGCGACCGCAGGCGTCTGATCGAGGTCTGGAACAAGGTGGACCTGCTGAACGAGGTCGACGGCGCCCTGCCGTCCCCCGAAGAGGGCGCGGCGCCGGTGCCGATCTCGGCCCTGACGGGCGAGGGGATCGACAGGCTGGTCGCGCTCGTGGAGGAGCGCGTCTCGGGGAGCCTCGAACGGATGACCGTCACGGTCGAGCCGTCCCGGCTCTCGCTCGTCGACTGGCTTTACCGCAACGGCGACGTCGTCAGCCGCGTGGACCACGAGGACGGAAGCGTCACGCTTTCGCTCAATGCGACCGAGGCGGCGCGTCACGAGATTGCCGGCAGGATGATGGGGAAGGCGGCGGAATAGGCTCGGGCGGCAGCGCGCGAGGCGCTGCTATCGTGTCTTTGCCTCCTGCCAGAGCGCTTCCATCTCTTCGAGCGAGGCGTCCGCGGGCTGCTTGCCGGCGGCCTTCAGGCCGCGCTCCACATAGGCGAAGCGGCGCCGGAACTTTTCGTTCGTGCCGGAAAGTGCCGCCTCGGCGTCGAGCGCGAGATGCCGGCCGAAATTCACCAGGGCAAACAGCACGTCGCCGAATTCGTCGCGGACAGCCGCCGTCTCGCCGGCAGCGATTGCTCCGCGCAGTTCGCCGATCTCCTCCTCGATCTTGTCGAGGATGGGCGCTGCCTCCTTCCAGTCGAAGCCGACGGTCGCGGCCTTCTCCTGAAGCTTCAGCGCGCGGGTGAGGGCGGGCAACGCGACCGGGACGCAGTCGAGGAGCGCCGGCTCCTCGTCCGCGTCCTTGCCCTCGGCCAGCCGCCGCGCCTGGCGCTCGGCCTTTTCCTGCGCCTTGATGAGGTTCCAGGCGCCCTTGGCCATCCCTGCGCTGCGCGCCGTCTCGTCGCCGAAGACATGCGGGTGGCGGCGGATCATCTTCGCGGTGATCGCCTCCACGACGTCGCCGAAGGCGAATGCGCCGGCTTCCTCGGCCATGCGCGCGTGGTAGACGACCTGAAGCAACAGGTCGCCCAGCTCTTCCCGCAGATCGCCGAGATCATCCCGCGCGATCGCATCGGCGACCTCATAGGCTTCCTC
>JAFKJW010000062.1 GCA_017305925.1 Hyphomicrobiales bacterium
AGGCCGATCAGGTGGTCCTTCATCAATGCGACGGCCGCATCGGGCGCCGCGCCGCGCGGCGTGCCCTTTGTGTATCCGAGCAGGGCGGATGCGACGATGATCGACGTGGCCATCGTCATGATGAAGGGCGGGACGCGCAGCCATACGACGCCGATTCCCGACATCAGGCCGACGAGACCGCAGACGCCGAGGACGACCGGCAGGAGCCACCAGGCTCCCGGATCGCTCGCACCGACGACGCTGGTCGCCAGAATTCCGCCGAGCGTGATGACTGCCGGCAAGGAAAGGTCGAGGCCGCCGGACAGGATCACCAGCCCCTGGCCGAACGACAGGACGACGAGGAAGAAACCGAGCACCAGGACGGTTTCCACCTGCGACCATGAACCGAGCGCGGGACTGACGAAACGAGCCCCCAGCAGGAGCAGGACGCACAGGACCGCGACCGTGCAGGCGCTGATCGTTTCGCGGCTGACTTTCGCGCTGACGCGTTGGTCGCCGGTCTGCTTGAAGCGCTCGTCGGTCTGTACGGCTTCGCCGGCCATCTTCACCTCCGCTTCCCGAAATGCGCGAGGAGACCGCTGAAGACCACGGCGAGGATGAGGGCGATTCCCTGGAACATGCCCGTGTAGAAGGACGACACGCCGCTCGAGAACAACACCTTCTGGAGAAGCATCAGCACCGCGGCTCCCATCACCGAAGCAAACACGCCTCCCTTGCCTCCGGCCAGCGAAGTGCCGCCGAGCGCCACGGCGGCGAAGGACAACATGAGCAAGGGCGTGCCGGAGGTTGGATTGCCGGTCGCCGTCTGCGCGCTCAGCATGAAACCGGAAAGCCCATAGACGATGCCGGCCAGAACGAAGGTCAGGAAGCGGACACGCCTGGAATTCACCCCCGAAAGGCTGGCAGCCTGCTCGTCGGCGCCGATGGCATAGATCGAAAGCCCGAAATCCGTCCGGCGGATGGCCAGCCAGACGGCAATGACGACCGCGATCACCAAGCCCGAGACCGGGATCGTCTTCCACAGCCTGTCGGTCATTTCGTCGGCGATCCAGTTCGAAACGGCACCGCCCGGCGCCTTGAGGATCACCAGCGCGATGCCCTGGCAGATGATCATGGTCGACAGCGTCGCAGCGATCGACTGTATGCGCAGGACGGCCACCAGCCAGCCATTGACGGCGCCCACCGACGCCCCGATCGCCATGCAGATCAGCACCGAGATCAGCCCGCCGCCCGGGCCACCGATCGGATATACCGCGAGCACGACATTGCAGATCGAAACGACCCCGGCCACCGAAAGGTCGAACCCGCGGCTTATGACGACAAGCGCCTGTCCGGCCGCCGCCAATGCCAGCGGGGCGGTGTTGTTCATCAGCGCCGCGATCGCCGGGAGCGAGAGCGCGCGAGGCTGCTGGTAGCCGTAAAGCGCATAGAGCGCCAGGTAGATCACGACGATCACTCCGGCGCCGCTGGTCAGCCCGGAAAGAAACGCCTGCAGCGGGAACCGCGCGGCGCGGCCGCTCGAGGAGAGCGAACTCATCGGGCCGATCCTCCGCGTCCTGCGGAATGACCCAGCATCGCCGCCACCAAGTGCTGTTCGGCGATGTCATCTCCCTCGAAGCTGCGGAAGATACGCCCGCCGTAAAGGACCAGGCAGCGATCCGCCAGCTGGACGACCTCGGGGAGCTCCGATGAATAAAACAGCACGGATCCGCCATCGGCCGCGAAAGCGCGGATCGCCGCGTAGATCGACTGCTTGGTGCCGACGTCGACTCCACGCGTCGGATCGTAGAGGAGCAGCGTCTTCGCGCCCGTCGCCAGGGTGCGGGCGACGAGCGCCTTCTGCTGATTGCCTCCCGACAGATCGGCGATCGCGAAGCCGAGATAGCGGTCGCTCATTTCGACCTTCGCCGCTGCCGGACGAGCGGCGGCGATTTCCGCCTGATGGCTTATCAGCCCGGCCCGGGCCGCCGCGGACATGACCGGCAGGATGACATTGGTCGCCGCCGAAAGGCCGGCCAGAATGCCTTCGGTCTTTCGTTCCTCAGGCAGATAGGCGATACCGCTCCCCGTCTTCAGGGCGGCGCGCGGACTGGAGAGGGCCACTTCGCGCCCGTCGATCGACACGGTGCCGCGCTCGGGGCTCTCAAGCCCCGAAAGCATGCGGAACAGTCCCCGCTGCCCCTGTCCCTCCAGGGCGGCAAGGCCGAGGATCTCGCCGGGACGAAGATCGAAGGTGATGTCGTCCAGGCCGCGCCCGCCGAGGCCCTTTACCGAAAGACGCGCGCCTGCCTCGTTGCCGGCGGGCTGTCGTCGGGTACGGTTCTGGTGGTCGATCCGGCGGCCCACCATCATTTCGAAGATGTCCTCGTCGGATGCGTCCGCCAGATCGACGGAGGCGATGGACCTTCCATTGCGCAGGACCGTCGCCTCGGTACAGATCTCGCGCACCTCGGCCAGGCGATGCGATATATAGAGAACTGCCACGCCGCCGGCGGTCATCGAGCGGATGCGGTCGAACAGCCACTCCGTCTCGGCCAGGGCGGCGGTGGGCTCGTCCAGGATCAGAACCGACTTGGCGTTCTCCATGGCCCGGACGATCTCGATGCGCTGCCGCTCGGCAAGCGGCAGCGTGCCGACCTGTGCGGCGGGGTTCACGCGGCCGAGGCCATGCCGATCGAGGATCGAGGCGCCGGCGTCGAGAACCCGGCGGGAAGACACGAGGCCGATCGGTCCGTGCGGCAGGGTCGGCAGAAGCAGATTCTGGGCGACCGACAGATTGGCGACCAGGCTGAGCTCCTGGAAGGCGGTCGCAACACCGAACGCACGCGCCTCGATCAGGGTCTGGGGCGAATAGCTCCGGCCATGAAGCGAGATCGCGCCGGCATCCGAGCGCGCGGCTCCTGTCAGAATCCGTACGAGCGTGGATTTTCCGGCTCCGTTCTCTCCCAAAAGGGCATGAACAGCGCCGCGCTTCAAACCCAGGTCGGCATTCTCCAGGGCAACGGTTGCACCATAGGCCTTGCGCAGTCCGCTCGCCGAGAGCGTGAAAGGCCCGGTCTCCAGTGGAACCTCCCGGGCGTTGCCTAAACCGCCGCCTGTCAAAATGCCTTCCTCCCGTCCGCGGCACATTCTTTTGATGAGAACGTTTCCTGAGAACGTTCTCATCAGTGCATGTTAAAAATTGTGCGTCAATCGAAAAGTGGATCGGCGACGCTGGCAAACGAATGGCGAAGACCATCCAGCCGGACCTCGGGCAACCCGGCATACTCCCACACCATCCGCCGAAATGACCCTCACTACGGCTGGCAGGGAAGACATACGGGTGATCTGTCGGAACGCTCCAAGCTGCCCAGCACCTCAAGGGCCGGCGGGCGGAGAGGGATCGCCTTCTGGCTCGCCCTCGAATCGGAGAGGCGTCATCTCGGAACGGGCTATGAACGCCGAAGGCCCCCGATTCTACGCTCGAAACGGCGAAGAGGATGGATGATTTATCCGAGCGGTGGAAAGCGCTCATCTGGTGGACTAGACTGCGCGACCATGCTGGAGCCGCTTGGATCGGAGCTATGGTTCGCGGATGGCGGAGTCGTCTCGTTCAAAGGCTTCGACTATCCGACACGCATGGTCGTCGTGCGTCTTGACGATGGCGGCCTGTGGCTGTGGTCGCCGGTCGAAAGGACGGCTGCCCTTGAGGACGAGATTCGGGCGCTGGGGCCTGTCCGGCATATCGTCAGCCCCAACAAGCTGCACTATCTGTTCCTCGGTGAGTGGCAAGCCGCATTCCCGGACGCCAGTTTGTGGGGGACGGCGACGACGATCGCGAAGTGCAGGGAACTCCGGTTTTCCGGGGCGCTGGCCGACGATCCGCCGGCCGAATGGAAAGGACAGATCGATCAGCTCTATTTCACCAATTCGCCTTTCATGGACGAACTGATCTTCTTTCACCGCGCATCCCGCACCGCCATCATCGCCGACCTCTCACAGACCTTCAGCGAAGGGTTCCTGAAAAGCCATTGGCCCTGGTGGATGCGGCCGATCGCAAGGCTTTCGAAAATGATCGAGGGATGGGGTTATCCGCCGATCGACTATCGGATCAGCTTCCGCAGCCGCGCAAGCGCGCGCCCGAAGATTCGCGCGTTGATCGCAAAACATCCCGAGCATGTCGTCGTGGCGCACGGCGAGATTGTCAGGACGGACGGCGAAGCCTTCCTGCGGCGTGCCTTTTCATGGCTGCTCCCATAGCACCAGCGTCGGTGATTGGGGCGAAGCCGGAGACATTCTCGAGCCCCTTCATCGACCACTGTTCCGGCCGGCCTGAAGGATCAATATTCCGCGCGGGCCCTTCAGGGGCCTGTCGCCGGTCACGGGCCGCCGGCGAAGCGTCTGCATGAAGCCCTCGAACCGTCCGGCTCCCTTCGCACATGCGGAGACTTGATGCGTGGAGGGATGTTTGGCAGGGGGCGATGGTAGAGGCAGCGAGGCCGCCGATATCCTGGTAGAAGCCCGCGGCAAAGCCATTCCCATATATGACAATACTATAGACGAGGCCGCCGCCCGATCTCGAAAATATATGCCGTTCCGCCGAGTCTTACGGACATAACGACGGCTTCATGGATGCGTGCTTTCAACGTGGCCGTGAGCCGATGGAGAACGGCATGCTCGACATCCTGATGCTGGCGATCGGCCTCGGTTCCTTCGCCTTTCTCGTCCTTTACGGTCTCGCCAGCGAACGGCTTTAAGGAAGCGGCGATGGTCTTCGACTATGCGATGGGCGGCGGCGTGGCCGCGCTCATCCTGCTCTATCTCGTCTACGCTTTGCTGCGTCCGGAAAGGTTCTGATCATGACCCTCGACGGCTGGCTTCAGATCGCGATCTTCTGCGCGATCGTCGTTGCGCTCGTGAAGCCGTTCGGCTGGTACATGACGCGCGTCATGGCCGGCGAGCGCACCGTGCTTTCGCCGCTCCTGCGCCCGGTTGAACGTCTTCTTTATGCGGGAGCGGGCGTTGATGCGCGGCAAGAGCAGCATTGGCTGAGCTATACGATCGCGATGCTGGCCTTCAACGCGGCCGGCTTCGTGGTTCTCTTCGCGTTGCAGCGCGCGCAGGGCTTTCTGCCGCTCAATCCTATGCGGATGGCGGCGGTGTCGCCGGATTCGTCCTTCAACACCGCGATCAGTTTCGTCACCAACACCAACTGGCAAGGCTACGCCGGAGAAAGCACCATGAGCTATCTCGTGCAGATGGCCGGGCTGACGGTGCAGAACTTCGTCTCGGCGGCGACCGGCATCGCGATCGCCATGGCGCTGATCCGTGGCTTTTCGCGCGCCTCGGCGCAAACGGTCGGCAATTTCTGGGCAGATCTCACGCGTGCGACGCTCTACGTCCTGCTGCCGCTGTCGCTCCTGTGCGCGCTGTTCTATGTCAGCCAGGGCGTCACGCAGACGCTCGGCGCTTCCGTCGACGCTACGACGCTGGAGGGCGCGAAGCAGACCATCGCGGTCGGCCCGACCGCCTCGCAACTCGCGATAAAAATGCTCGGCACCAATGGGGGCGGCTTTTTCAACGCCAATTCGGCGCATCCCTTCGAGAACCCGACCGCGCTGACCGACCTCGTCGAGATGGTGTCGATCTTCGCCATCGGTGCTGCGCTCACCAATGTGTTCGGCCGCATGGTCGGCGACGAGCGCCAGGGCTGGGCGATTTTCGCCGCCATGGGCGTGCTGTTTCTCGCCGGTGTCGCCGTGACCTACTGGGCGGAAGCCGGCGGCAACCCCGCCTTGGCCGCGCTCGGCATCGACGGCGGCAACATGGAAGGCAAGGAGCTGCGCTTCGGCATCGCCGCCTCGGCCCTGTTCGCGGTCGTCACCACGGCGGCCTCTTGCGGTGCGGTCAACGCCATGCTGGACAGCTTCATGCCGCTCGGCGGCCTGATCCCGCTCGTCAACATGCAGCTCGGCGAAGTCATCGTCGGCGGCGTCGGCGCGGGGCTTTACGGCATGCTGCTGTTCGTCATCCTCGCGATCTTCATCGCCGGGCTGATGGTTGGACGCACGCCCGAATATCTCGGCAAGAAGATCGAGGCGAAGGAAGTGAAGATGGCGATGCTCGCCGTGCTGTCGCTGCCGCTCGCCATTCTCGGCTTCACCGCCGCGGCGGCCGTGCTGCCGGAGGGGCTTGCCTCCCTGGCCAATGCGGGCCCTCACGGCTACTCCGAAATCCTCTACGCCTATACGTCCGCCGCCGCCAACAACGGCAGCGCCTTCGCCGGGCTTTCGGCCAACACACCCTGGTACAACCTCACCATCGGGTTCGCCATGATGGCGGGCCGGTTCCTCGTCATCGTGCCCGTGCTGGCGATCGCCGGCTCGCTCGCCGCCAAGAGGACCGTGCCGGCCTCGGCGGGCACATTGCCCACGCATAGCGGCCTGTTCGTCGGCCTGCTGGTCGGCGTCATCCTGATCGTCGGCGGACTGACCTACTTCCCCGCGCTCGCCGTCGGGCCGATCGTCGAGCATCTCGCGATGCTGGCCGGCCAGACTTTTTGACAGGAGCCAGTTCATGGCCAAATCCGCAGAGATCAGCGTGTTCGATCCGGCCATCGTCTGGCCGGCGGTCGGTTCGGCTTTCGCCAAGCTCGATCCGCGCATCGAAATCCGCAACCCCGTGATGTTCGTGGTCGAGATCGTCGCGATCCTGACGACCCTGATCTTCGCGCGCGACATCATATCCGGCGACGGCCGGCTCGGCTTCTCGTTCCAGGTCATCCTGTGGCTGTGGTTCACGCTGCTGTTCGCCAATTTCGCCGAAGCGGTCGCCGAGGGCCGCGGCAAGGCGCAGGCCGACGCGTTGCGCCGCACGCGCACCGAAACCGACGCCAAGCGCCTCGCGCCAGACGGTTCGACCTACGAACTGATCCCGGCGACCAGCCTCAAGGTCGGTGACGTCGTGGTGGTCGAGGCGGGCGACATCATCCCCTCCGACGGCGAAGTGATCGAGGGCATCGCCTCGGTCAACGAGGCCGCGATTACAGGCGAGTCAGCACCTGTCATCCGAGAATCCGGCGGCGACCGCTCCGCCGTCACCGGCGGCACGCAGGTGCTGTCCGACCAGATCAAGGTCCGCATCACCGCCGCCGCCGGCTCGACCTTCCTCGACCGCATGATCGGGCTGGTCGAGGGCGCGCAGCGTCAGAAGACGCCGAACGAGATCGCACTCAACATCCTGCTTGCCGGCATGACGCTGATCTTCGTGCTGGCGGTCGTCACCATCCCGAGCTTCGCCGCCTATGCCGGCGGAACGATCCCCATCGTTGCGCTGGTCGCGCTGTTCGTGACGCTGATCCCCACCACCATCGGCGCGCTGCTGTCGGCGATCGGCATCGCCGGAATGGACCGGCTGGTGCGCTTCAACGT
Organism: Hyphomicrobiales bacterium; assembly: GCA_017305925.1. Classification (GTDB taxonomy): domain Bacteria; phylum Pseudomonadota; class Alphaproteobacteria; order Rhizobiales; family Rhizobiaceae; genus Arvimicrobium. Next base: position 7,410 of record JAFKJW010000062.1, read on the forward strand.
GCTGGCCATGTCGGGCCGCGCCGTGGAAGCCGCCGGCGACGTCGATACGCTTTTGCTCGACAAGACCGGAACCATCACGCTCGGCAACCGCCAGGCGACGGAATTCCTGCCGCTCGACGGCGTCAGCGAACGCGAACTGGCCGACGCCGCGCAACTCTCCTCGCTGGCCGACGAAACGCCGGAAGGCCGCTCCATCGTCGTGCTCGCCAAGGAGAAATACGGCATCCGCGGCCGCGAGATGGGTGAGCTGCATGCGCATTTCGTTCCCTTCAGCGCGCAGACGCGGATGAGCGGCGTCGATATGGACGGCACGCGGATCCGCAAGGGTGCGGTCGATGCGATGCTGGCGGATATGGACGGCCGTGCCGGCGAGGCGGCGCGCGAACTGCGCCAGATCGCGGAACGGGTCGCAAAATCCGGCGGCACGCCGCTGGCGGTGGCGCGCGACGGCAGACTGCTCGGCGTCGTGCATCTCAAGGACATCGTCAAGGGCGGCATCCGCGAGCGCTTCGCCGCACTTCGGCAGATGGGCATCCGCACCGTGATGATCACCGGCGACAATCCGATGACGGCCGCCGCGATCGCCGCCGAGGCCGGGGTCGACGACTTTCTCGCCCAGGCGACGCCGGAGAACAAGCTGCAGCTGATCCGCGCCGAGCAGGCGAAGGGCAAGCTGGTCGCGATGTGTGGCGACGGCACCAACGACGCGCCGGCGCTGGCGCAGGCCGATGTCGGCGTGGCGATGAACACCGGCACGGTCGCGGCGCGCGAGGCCGGCAACATGGTCGATCTCGACAGCGACCCGACCAAGCTGATCGAGGTGGTGGAGATCGGCAAGCAGCTCCTGATGACGCGTGGCTCGCTGACGACCTTCTCCATCGCCAACGACGTGGCGAAATATTTTGCCATCATCCCCGCGATGTTCGTCACCTTCTATCCGCAGCTTCAGGCGCTCAACATCATGCGGCTTAATTCGCCCGAAAGCGCCATCCTGTCGGCGATCATCTTCAATGCGCTCGTCATCATCGCGCTGATCCCGCTGGCGCTGAAGGGCGTGAAATATCGCGCCATCGGCGCCGGCGCGCTGCTGCGGCGCAATCTGCTGATCTACGGCCTCGGCGGCGTGATCGTGCCGTTCCTCGGCATCAAGGCGATCGACGTCGTCATCGCCGCGATCGGCCTCGCTTGAAGGAGCCTGCCATGCTCGCCCATCTTCGCCCCGCGCTCTTCATGATCGTGGCATTCACCGTCCTCACCGGCCTTGCCTATCCGCTGGCCGTCACCGGCATCGCGCAGGCGGTGTTTCCCGCGCAGGCCAACGGCAGCCTGATTGCCCGCGACGGCCATGTCGTCGGCTCGAAGCTGATCGGACAGGCTTTCAGCAGTGCGCGCTACTTCCATCCGCGGCCGTCCGCTGCCGGCGACGGCTACGACGCGTCCGCGTCCGGCGGCTCCAATCTCGGCTCGACCAGCGCGAAATTGATCGCGCGCGTCAAGGCCGATGCCGAGACGCTGGCGGGACAAAATCCGGGCGCGCAGGTACCGGTCGATCTCGTCACGACCTCCGGCAGCGGCCTCGATCCGGACATCTCGCCGGAAGCGGCTTATTTCCAGGCCTCGCGCGTCGCCGAGGCGCGTGGGCTTTCGCAGGATGTGGTGCGGGCGCTGGTGGCATCCCATATCGAACAAAGGGTGGCGGGCCTGCTGGGCGAGCCGAGGGTGAACGTGCTCGAACTCAACCTCGCGCTGGACAAGGCCGCGCCGCGATGAGCATGAATGACAGCATGGCCTGAGCGGACGACCGATGCCGGAGCAGAACGCGGAGCCGAAACGTCCCGATCCGGAGGCACTGCTGCGCGAAGCCGCGACGGAGACGCGCGGGCATCTGAAAGTGTTCCTCGGCGCCGCTCCCGGCGTCGGCAAGACCTATGAGATGCTGCTCTCCGCCGCCGCGCAGCGTCGCGCCGGCGTCGATGTCGTCATCGGCCTCATCGAAACCCACGGCCGCGCGGAAACCGAAGCGCTGGTCCGCGGCTTCGAGATCGTCCCTCGCAAACAGATCGTCTATAATGGCCGCCATCTTGGGGAGATGGATCTCGACGCCATATTGGCCCGCAAGCCGCGCCTCGTGCTGGTCGACGAACTCGCGCATACCAACGCGCCCGGAAGCCGGCACCCGAAACGCTATCAGGACGTCGAAGACCTGCTCGCCGCCGGCATCGACGTCTATACGGCGGTCAACATCCAGCATCTGGAAAGCTTGAACGACGTCGTCCGGCAGATCACCCGCATCCGCGTGCGCGAAACCGTGCCGGACGCCTTCCTCGACCGTGCCGACGAGATCGAGGTGATCGACCTCACGCCCGCCGACCTGATCCAGCGGCTGAAGGAAGGCAAGGTCTACGTTCCGGTGACGGCCGAGCGCGCGCTGGCGCATTATTTCTCGCCGGGCAACCTGACGGCGCTACGCGAGCTGGCGCTGCGCCGCACCGCGCAGCGCGTCGATCAGCAATTGCTCTCCCACATGCAGGCGCATGCGATCTCCGGTCCGTGGTCGGCCGGCGACCGCATTCTCGTCGTCGTCAACGAACATCCCAAGGCGGCCGCACTTGTGCGCTATGCGCGCCGCATGGCGGAGCGGCTCGGCGCGCGCTGGACCGCGCTCTATGTCGAGACACCGCGCGCGCTGCGGATCAATGAGGCGGCACGCGACCGCATCGTGGAAGCGCTGCGCATGGCGGAGCGGCTGGGCGGCGAGGCCGTGACGATCCCCGGTCGCGAACTGGCGAGCGAGATCCTCGACTATGCGGCGAAGAACAATTTCAGCCACATCGTCATCGGCCGCAGTGCCCGGTCACGCTGGCGTGAAATGCTGTTCGGCTCGGTCACCTACGAGATCGTCAGGCGCGGGGGCAATGTCGCCGTGCATGTCGTGACCGGCGACGAGAAGCTTGCGCCGACCGCGCAGGCGATCGACACGCGTCCGGCTGCGGCTCCGTTCGATCCGAAGCCCTATCTGACGAGCCTCGCGCTGGTCGGCCTCGCCGTCGGCTGTGGCGAGGTGCTGGCGCGCTTTCTCGACGTGCAGAACGTCGCGCTGGTCTTTCTGACGGCCGTGCTGTTCAGCGCCGTCGCCTTCGGCCTGCGCGCCGCGCTGTTCGCCAGCCTGCTCAGCGTGCTGGCCTTCAACCTGTTCTTCCTGCCGCCCTACTACAGCATCACCATTTCCGACCCCGAGAACGTCGTCGCGCTGTTCTTTTTCCTCGTCGTGGCGGTGATCGCCTCCAATCTGACGGCCAATGTGCGCGCCCAGGCGATGATGGCGCGCAAGCGCGCGCGGACCACCGAAGACCTCTATCTGTTCAGCCGCAAGCTCGCCGGGATCGCTTCGATGGACGACCTGATGTGGGCGGTCGCCTCGCAGGTCGCCTCCATGCTCAAGGTCAGGGTGGTGCTGTTTCTTCCCGAGAACGGCGCGCTCGAACTCAAGGCGGCGTGGCCTCCCGAGGACGTCGCCGAGGAGGCCGATCTCGCGGCGGCGAAGTGGTCATGGGAGAGCAACAGGCCCACCGGGCGCGGCGCCGACACGCTGCCCGGAGCGAAGCGGCTGTTCCTGCCGATGCGCACGGGACGGGGGCCGGTCGCGGTGATCGGCATCGACAGCGACAAGCAGGGCCCGATGCTGACGCCCGACGAACGGCGCCTGCTCGATGCGCTGGCCGATCAGGCCGCACTCGCGATCGAGCGCATCAACCTGTCGGAGGATTTCGACGAGGCGCAGCGCGCGGCGGAGCGCGACCGGTTGCAGGCCGCGCTGCTCACCTCGATCTCGCACGATCTCAGGACGCCGCTCGCCTCCATCCTCGGCGCGGCGGACGGCCTGGCCGGATTGCCCGATCTGTCGGCGGATGACCGCCAGGCGCTGCTGTCCACCATTCAGGAAGAGGCGGAGCGATTGAACCGCTTCATCGCCAACCTGCTCGACATGACGAAGCTGGAGTCCGGCGCGATCGCGCCCAACATGGCGCTTGTCGATGTCGGCGACGTCGTCGGCAGCACGCTGCGCCGGGCGGAAAGGATTTTGGCCGATCATCGCATCGAGACGGCGCTGGGACCCGACCTGCCGATGGTGCGGCTCGATCCCGTATTGTTCGAGCAGGTGCTGTTCAATTTGCTCGACAACGCGGCGAAATACGCACCGGCCGGTACGGCGATCCGGCTTGAAGCACGGCGCGACGCAGCGTCAATACGCCTGCAGGTGCTGGACGAGGGGCAGGGTGTCCCGCAGGCCGAACTGGAGCGCGTTTTCGACAAGTTCTATCGTGTGCACAAATCGGACAGCCGACGCGCCGGCACCGGCCTCGGCCTCGCCATCTGCCGGGGCTTCGTCGAGGCGATGGGGGGAGCGATCGAAGCCGCCAACCGGAACGGCGGGCGTGGCACAGTCTTTACCATCACGCTGCCGGTACCGGACATCGATGAACCAGAGGCCAATTCGTGAACATGAACGCCGCCACGATCCTGATCGTCGACGACGAACCGCCGATCCGCAGACTGCTGCGCACGAGCCTCGCCTCACAGGGCTTTCAGGTCAGCGAAGCCGCCGATGGCCATGGCGCCCTCGCCGAGATCGAGCGGTCCCGCCCCGATCTGGTCATTCTCGATCTCGGCCTGCCCGATATCGACGGCTCGGACGTGATCCGCGCGCTGCGCGGAGGCGGCAACCCCGTGCCGATCCTCGTCCTATCGAGCCGCTCCGACGAGAAAGGCAAGGTCGAGGCGCTCGATCTCGGCGCCGACGACTATGTGACGAAACCGTTCGGCACGGCGGAGTTGTTCGCGCGCATCCGCGCCGCGCTCCGTCACCGGCTGCAACAGCAGGGCGAGCAGCCGGTTTTCCGCAGCGGCGATCTCGAAGTGGATCTGGTGCGCCGTATCGTGCGCGTGCGCGGCATCGCGGTGAAGCTTACGCCGAAGGAATACGACATCCTGCGCATGCTGGTCGCCCATGCCGGCAAGGTGCTTACCCATCGCATGCTGATGGGCGAGGTCTGGGGCGGCGAGACCGACGTGCAATATCTGCGCATCTACATCCGCCAACTCCGGCAGAAGATCGAGGCCGACCCGGAACGACCATGCCACATCCTGACGGAAACCGGCATCGGCTATCGGTTGAGGATGGAATGACTCGCCAGGCTCGGCCACCAGGGCGGTTATTTTGGACTGCCCCTGTCCTTTGAGCATAGGAGGCAGCTTGTCAGCCATTGGCCGGGTCGACACTGCCCTCGTCAGGCCAATCCGCCCATCCGGAAACTCGCCTCGAAGCCGTCTTCGCGCCCCGGTCGCGGAGAGGTAAGCGCGATCGTGCCGCCGGTGCCCGCGGCGATCGTCTTGGCGATGGCAAGGCCGAGGCCGGTGCCGCCGGCCTGCGCGCGGCCACGCTCATATGGTTCGGAAAGGCGCGCGAGCAGGTCGGGCGGCACGGCCGGCCCGGCATTGGCGACACGCAGCACGCCGTCGGCCGACAACGCCACCCGCACCGGCTCCTGGCGGGCCCCATGCTTCAGGGCATTCTCGATCAGGTTGCGCGCCAGAATGGCGAACGCGTCGGCGTCGATGTCCGAGAGCACGGTGGCGTCGGGGAGCCGGAGGTCGATCCGCCCAGCGCCGTCGGCGCTTTCCGCCATTTCGCCGACGAGCATCCGCAGGATGGCCGCGATATCGATCGGCTCGGACGCCTTTAGACGTCCGCCCTCGGCCCTTGCGAGCTGCATCAGCTTTTCCGAAAGCCTGAACAGCCGCCGCAGCGCCGTCTCGATGTCGCGCCCACGTTTGCGCGCAGTCTCGTCCGACGTTTCGATGATCAACCTTTGCGTCTGGGCGAGCGCGGCGGCCACCGGCGTGCGCAACTCATGCGCGGCATTGGCGGTGAAGCTGCGTTCGGCCTCCAATGTGCACCTGAGACGCTCCAGTAGGCTGTTCACGGCCTGGGCGTTCGGCTGGACTTCCAAAGGCAGGTCTGCCGCAGAAATGGGTGTCAAATCCCCCGCGCCCCGCGCTTCGGTTTGCGCGCGGAAACGCCGGAGCGGGGCCATCGACAGGCGCACCACGATCCATACGCCGATCAGGCTGACGGGAACGAGCAGACCGAGCGGCAGCGCCAGGCCGAGCAGCGCTTCCCACGCCACGGCGCGGCGGCGGGCGAGCGGCTCGGCGATCGAAATGGTGACCGTGCCCTGAAGGGCGGCATCGGAATAGATGCGGTGCGTGCGGGTATTTGTAAAACCCATGCCGGTGAACGGCGGAAAGTCGGACAGGTTCGCCTTGTGGGAGCGCAGCAGCACCTGGCCTTCACCGTCTCGTACCACATAGGTGAAGTATTCGTCGTGCTCGCGCATCGTCGCGACGCTCTGGCTGGCATCGTCGTCGCTATCGCGGCCGACGATGTCGCGGACGGCGAGCGGCAGCAGGCGCTGCCCGGTTTCTTCGAGCGCGCTGTCGAAGACCTCGTTCATCTCAAGGCGCAGCTTCTGTGCGGTAACCACAGCGGCAAATGCCCAGAGCAGGGTGAGGCCGAGTCCCAGCCAGAGCGACAGCCGCCATTGCAGGCTTCGCGGCGCGATCACCGCACCTCTCCCAGCCGATAGCCGATGCCGCGCACCGTCTCGACGACGGCGTGGCCAAGCTTCTTGCGCAAGCGGCTGACATGGACCTCGATTGCGTTGCTCTCCACTTCCGTGCCGAAGGCATAGAGGTGCTCCTCCAGCTGTGGCTTGGAGAGCACCTGGCCGGGACGCTGGACAAAAGCCTCGAACAGCGCCCATTCTCGCCCCGTCAGGTCGACGGGGCGGCCGTTGCTCAGAACGGTTCTCGCGGCCAGATCGACCTGGAGGTTGCCGATGGCGACCAGCGGGTTCGGGTTGCCGCTATAGCGGCGCGCCACGGCGTTCAGCCGCGCCGACAGCTCGGAAAGATCGAAAGGCTTGGTCATGTAGTCGTCGGCTCCGGCATTCAACCCGGCGATCCGGTCGGAGATCTGGTCCAGCGCCGTCAGGATGACGACCGGCGTGACGCTGCCCATGCGGCGCAGATCGCGCAGGAAGGCAATGCCCCGCCCGTCGGGCAGCATGAGATCGAGAAGCACGAGATCGTAGGCGGCGCTGTCCAGGTGATCGCCGGCCGCGTCGAGCCGGGTCACCCAGTCGACCGAATGACTGTCGGCGACGATATGGTCGCGGACCGCCGCGCCAAGGATCGTATCGTCTTCGATCAGGAGGATTCTCATGAACACATCGTCCTGCTTGTTCTAAACCCTTGCCTGCAAACCTGTCAGCCGGCTGACGGACAGGGGCCGGTCGGCGTCAGCTGTTCGTCAGGAATGAGTGCCACCTTTCCGGCACATGAACGCTGATGCAGGACAAACGAGATGATGAAGAACATTGCGGCCGCCTCCCTTCTTCTCGCTCTCGCCGGCGCCGGTCCGGCGATGGCCGACGACGACGATTGCCATGTTCCCATGAGCCAGTGGCAGCCGCGAGAGGCGGTGCAGAAGATGGCAGAGGAACGCGGCTGGCAGGTCAGCCGGATCAAGATCGACGACGGCTGCTACGAGATCAGGGGCGTCGATGAAACGGGACAGCCGTTCAAGGCCAAGATCGATCCGGCGACTCTCTCGATCGTCAAGATGAAGCACAAGGGCCGGCACGACGATCACACGCGCGTCAGGCAGCAACCGACTGGATCAGACATAGCCGGCGCTTCCGGCGTTCTGCCCTCGAACAAGCTGTTCGAGTCGGACGAACGGCCGAAGACCATCGTGAAATAACCGGTCGCACGGCGCATTCGCCATTTCATCCCAAATGCAGGAAAGCAGACGATGTCCGGCAATTCAGTTCGCTATTCAACAAGCATGATCATCATTCACTGGCTGACCGCCTTGCTGGTGCTGGGCGCGTGGCTGACCGCCGAAGGCGGGCGCGAGGTCGTGCAGAACCCGCCTTTGCTGCACTTCGCACTGGGAATGGCGGTGCTGGTGCTCGTCGTTCCGCGGCTGATCCTGCGACTGGTCGAAGGGGCGCCGGCTGGCGATGCGCAGCACGGCTGGCTTGCAACCGGGGCAAAGGCCGGCCACGGCTTGCTCTATCTGCTGCTGATCGGATTGCCGATCACCGGCTGGTATGCGGCATCACGCATGGGCGTGCCGATATCGTTCCTCGGCGTGGAGCTTCCGGCGATCGCGTCGAAGGTCGAGGGCCGCCCCGGCTTGATCGCCGAGCTTCACGAGAATGCAGGGACGTTCATCCTCATCCTTGCCGGCCTGCATGCTCTGATGGCGTTGTGGCATCAATTCGTCCGGCGTGACGGGACGATGCGGCGCATGAGTCTGCGCTGAGCGGCATACCCTTTTCTCTTCCGGCCCTGTCCTGCCTTACATCGCCGCGATACGAGACGGGAAAGGGCCAAGCCTTCCCGCCGGCTTGTCGTCCTGACAGCAAGCTGAAGCATAAACCCGCATGCCGTCAGGTAACGCTCAGACGCACGCTTCGGATTGCTCTCATCGGACCGGTGCAGCGTCATTCGAACGGCCTGGTCCGATCAAACCGGTCCGGACAATTTCGTTCGCGACCCGCGATCGAACAGGCGGAGCCACTATGAAGCCATTATCGCAGCACTTGCCTTGACCACGGCACTGACATTTCCGGGCCTTGCCATGGCGTGGCAAACCTTTGCACGGGGTGTCCGTCTAACGGAAGCCGGCCGCCATTTCGTCGAGTGTGTTGCGGCGGCGCCGATCAGCTCGATCGTGCCGTAAAGACGATGCCTGTGTGAGCATGCGTCTTTCCCGGGCGTAGTCCGAGATCATTCCATGATCGATCGTTTTGGCGCTCCTTCGCGGAAAATGGGCGACATGCCCAAATCCCGAAAATTTGCTGGAACGTCAGAGGAACCGTCATACAGGCTTGCTGCTTCTTTATTCGTCCATTTGGCGTGCGGAAATCCGGCGGCGACAATTGGACGACATAGATCGAGAGGACAGTATGAGCGAAAGCCGAGACCATCTTCCCACACCCGGCGGCGATAACCCGAATGTGCGGTTCCTGACCGAAAATACCGATCTTTCGCCGAGGCAGGCCCTCGAACTTATCGAAAAGCACGGTAATGAGCGGGAGAAACTCCTGGAACTCGCACGCAAGATGAAGGCCGAAAGCTAGACGGCTCCACCTTGCTGAACGAAGCCAACTCCGCGGCGCTTCCGTCGCCCCGGCAATCGGCAAAGGAGGCATCGCTGACCTATGTCAGCGATGAACAGCCCGGGATTCGCAGGAAACGGCGCTCTGGCAAATTCTCCTATCTGACGCCTGACGGGGAAGGGCTGCGCGAGGGAGCGGTGGTGGATCGCATTCGTAAACTGGCGATCCCTCCCGCCTGGACCGATGTCTGGATTTCTCCCCGTGCCGACGGGCATCTGCAGGCTACCGGCCGCGACCAGCGTGGCCGCAAGCAATACCTCTATCATCCTCTGTGGTACGCGTACCGCGACGAACTGAAATTTTCGACCCTGCTCGATTTCGCCGAAGCTTTGCCTGTCCTCCGTCGCCGGATCGATGCAGATCTGCGGTGCCGCAGCCTGTCATCGGAGCGGGTTCTGGCTTCGGTGGTCTGGCTTCTCGACAATACCATGATCAGGGTCGGCAATGCGTCCTATGCGCGCGACAACAAGAGCTTCGGGCTCACCACATTGCGGGACCGGCATGTGAAGATAAAAGGGACGACCCTCCGTTTCGCGTTCAAGGGAAAAGCCGGAAAAGAATGGCAGCTCAAGTTAACGGACAGGCGCATCGCCAAGGTCGTGCGGGGCACCCAGGAATTGCCGGGCCAGCAGCTGTTCCAGTATCTCGATGAATTCGGCGCGCGTCACAGCGTCAACGCGCACGACGTCAACGCCTACATTCAGGAGACGATGGGGGCCGAATTCTCGTCCAAGCATTTTCGCACCTGGGCCGGCACCGTCCGCGCTTTCGCGCTGTTGACGGAAGAAGAGGCGCCGGCATCGGAAACGGCGGCAAGGCGCGTCCTGAACCGGGTTATAGATTCGGTCGCGGGTCATCTGGGCAATACCCGCTCCGTCTGCCGCAAATGCTACATTCATCCGGGTGTGATCGACCATTGGAAGCAGGGCGCGCTGGCCGCCGATCTCCGCTCGCTGCGCCCCATTCGTTCCAAGTCGGTTCGCTACCTGGATGATTCCGAGGCGATCGTTCTGCGCTGGCCGCGGAAATTCGGCTGAGCGCTCTACATCCCGGATCGTTGGTTCATCCGCCGCTGAAGAAGATCAGCAGCAAACCGGCGACGAAGACGATCCGGTGCATCCGCGACCGCAAGACGATTTCTCCTGCCGTGCGGCTTGAGCGCTGAAGCTGCGCCGTTTTGGATCGGGATTATCGGCGATGAGCAAAATCTCCCACCAGGAACTGACTGGCCGACGTTAACGTTGACGACCGATGTTCCCCTCGAACAAAGGAGCCCCGACAATGCTGAAATCGTCGAAACGCGAAAATGCGAACAAACCTGGGCCGCTCGGCGACAACCCGAAGGACAAGCCACCGCGGGACACGCGGGAGAAGCCGGCGCCGAATGCGGAGGACCCCGGCGAATTGCCGGCCACCAAAACGCGCGAGGACGTGGAGGCGATCAGGCCCAACCTGAAACGGTAAGGGGCTATTCGTCGCCGCGGGCAACAGATCTGCGGAACTGGGACAAGCAGTCCGCCCGTGTCCGGAACCTACGCTTCCCTTCGCCGTTGCTCCATGGATGCAACTATATGCGATTATCTGCGCCGGCGACCAAGTCAGGAGATCGGTATGCGATTGCTCATCCTGTGCCTGATGCCATTGGCTCTTGCCCTTTCAGCCTGCAACAAGCCGAAGGACAACGGAACCGAGACCTCGCCACAGGTCGAGAAGAACGTCGCTCCGGAGACATCGACGGGAGGCGACCAGCAGGGGAGCACGCCTGCCCAGCCGGCCAATCCATAGGGATATCCCTGACGACTGCCCATCCCACGAAGATTGAGGACACGAAGTCCCGGTCGCATGCATGACGCCGACGCGACGGGTCGGTCTGCAAAAAAAGCGCGGCCATCGTAATTCTCAGGCCGTGACGACAGTCATCGATTGCAGCCCGGATCGTGACGGGGAATTCAACCTTGCGGCAATGCGAAGGCGATCACCTGGTCTCCGATCTTCGTTTCCATGAAGTGGTGCCCGCCCGGCGCGATGACGATGTATTGCCTGCCGCCGACCTCGTAAGTCATCGGCGTCGTCTGCCCGCCGGCCGGAAGGTCGGCCTGCCACACCACCTTGCCGGTCTTGATGTCGATGGCGCGCAGCTTGTCGTCCGTCGCCGCGGCGATGAAGATCAGTCCCCCCGCCGTCACCAGCGGGCCGCCGTTGTTCGGCGTGCCGATGTCGATCGGCAGCATCGAGGGAATGCCCCACGGTCCGTTGTTGACCGCGCTGCCCAGCGGCTTGTCCCACAGCGTCTTGCCGGTTTTGAGGTCCATCGCCCGGATATGGCCGTAGGGCGGTTCCGAGCACAAAAGCCCGGTCGGCAGCCGCCAGCCGGCGTTGATGTGGATGGCATAGGGGGAACCCGCCTGCGGGTCGCCCTTGTCGGCCACGGCCTTCGCCATCTTGCCCTTGTTGATCGGCTTCAGGCCCATCTTGTCGGCCTCGGCGCGCGGGATCAGCTGGTTGTAGTTCGGCATGTCGTTGTAATTGGCGACAAGCACGCCGCTCTTCGGATCGACCGCGACGCTGCCCCAGTCCGAGCCGCCGTTATAGCCAGGATATTCGATGAACGGCCTGTCGGCGGTCGGCGGCGTGTACTCGCCCTGGTAGGACGCCTGGTGGAACTGGATGCGGCAGTAAAGCTGGTCGAGCGGGCTCATGCCCCACATGTCCTTCTCGGTCAGCTCCGGCTGGTCGAGATGCGCATAGGCAGAATAGGGTTGCGTCCTGGACAATTTGTCGGGTTCGACGCCGCCCGTTGGCACCTTGCGTTCCTCGACCGGGAACAGCGGCTTGCCGCTCCTGCGGTCGAGCACGTAGATCTGCCCCTGCTTGCTCGGCACGATGACGGCGGGCACGGTGCCGTTGTCGGTCGGCAGGTCGATCAGCGTCGGCTGCGAGCCGAGATCGTAGTCCCACAAGTCGTAGTGGACGGTCTGGAAATGCCAGACCGGCTTGCCCGTGGTCGCATCGACGGCGACGATCGAGGAATTGAACTCGTTCTCGAAGTCCTTGCGGTTGCCGCCATAGTAATCGACGGCGGAATTGCCGAGCGGAAGGTAGACGTAGCCGAGCTCCGGGTCGGCTGCGGCGACGGTCCACATGTTCGGCGTGCCGCGCGTATAGGTGTCGCCCTGCGGCGGCGCGCCGGTCCGGTCGGGATGGCCCATGTCCCATGCCCAGGCGAGCTTGCCCGTGGTGGCGTCGTAGCCGCGGACGACGCCGGAAGGCGCGTCCTCCGCCTGGCCGTCCTGTACCTGCGCGCCGACCACGGCGATGCCGCGCACGATGGTCGGCGGCGCCGTGATCGAGTACCAGCCCGGCACGGTTTCGCCGATGCCCTGTGTCAGGTCGACCGTGCCACCGTCGCCGAAATCGTCGCAGAGCTTGCCGGTCCTGGCGTCGACGGCGATCAGCCGCGCGTCGAGCGTGCCCCATTCGATGTGCGTCGCGCAGGGCTGATCGACAGCAGCATCCTTCGCCGCATAGTAGGCGACGCCCCGGCAGGTCGCGCCGTAGGGAATGGCGTCGTCCGACACCTTGGGATCGTAGCGCCATTCCTCCTTGCCGGTCGCGGCGTTGACGGAAATGACGATGCCCTTGGCGGAACAGGCGTAGAGATGGCCGCCGATCTCCAGCGGCGTGTTTTCGGGGGAGTATTTGCCGTCCGCCGCCTTGCTCGGCATATCGCCGGTGTGGAACGTCCAGACCTTCGTCAGCCTCGAGACGTTCGCGGCGGTGATCTTGTCGAGCGGCGAATAGCGGCGGCCGAGTTCCGACCCGCCATAGACGGGCCAGTCCTTGCCGGGCTCGTGAACGGACGTGTCCGCCTGTCCGGCCTTGCCTTGCACGGCCGTCGCGGTGGCGGGCGGCGCCTCCTGCGACTGCGCCTCGCCGGCGAAGTGATGCAGGTCCAGGCCGGCCGCCGCCAACAGGACGAGGCCGGACGCGGCCGCATACCTTGCGTCGCCGCCGCGCCGTTGGACGGGTGCGCGAAAGGCCGGCAGGGTCAACAGCACGAATATCAGGACGACGGTCGGTGCGAACACGCGGGGCATCAGGCCCCAACCGTCCAGGCCGACCTCCCAACAGGCCCAGGCCAGTGTTGCCAGCCAGGTCAAGCCGTACAGCCATAGGCCGGCCGGGTTGCCGGAAAGCAGCAAGCTGCCTGCTGCCACGAGCGCGATGCCGGTCGGCAAATAGTACCAGGAGCCGCCGAGCCATACCAGCCACGCGCCGCCGGCACCCAGGAGCAGCCCGAGGACCACGAGCAGGGCACCGACGAACATGCACCACCAGAAAGCGAGGCCGGAACGCCGGAAATCGTGGGTGTCGGTCGAGCGGGCGGACAAATCGGCCATGACGAAATTCCGTGGGTCTTCAATCGCGATTTTGCCGAACGCCGTGCGCCGGTGATGGTTGCGACCTGATCGTCGCTTGGACATCGTCCTGCGCGTCACCATTTTGTGATGCGAGAGCCGACGCGGAACCCGACCCCCGAACCGCCGTTAAACCGTGACCGCCAATTTCATGCAGGCGAATCGGCGAGGGGATGCCGCAGATTTTTTCCAGCAACGCCAACGGCATCGCCCGCTTCGTTTTGTGGGGGGCGCTGTTCGCAGGCATGTTGATCGCGCTGGGCGGCACGGCGTTGCTGCGTTCCAATTTCCTGACCGGCGTGGGCGAGGCGGTGGCGCAGCCGGTGCCGTTCAGTCACAAGCACCATGTCGGCCAACTCGGTATCGACTGCCGCTACTGCCATGACGGCGTCGAAACCTCGTCGGCGGCGGGTCTGCCGGCGACAGAGGTTTGCATGACCTGCCATTCGCAGCTTTTCACCGATGCGGCGATGCTGGCTCCGGTCCGGGCAAGCCTTGCCAGCGGCAAGCCGCTGGAGTGGCGACGCGTGAATTCCGTACCCGATTTCGTGTTCTTCAATCACTCCATCCATGTCGCCAAAGGCGTTGCCTGCGAGACCTGCCACGGCGAGGTCGACGACGTGCCGCTGACGACCAGGGCCGAGCCGTTGTCGATGGAATGGTGCCTCGGATGTCACCGCGATCCGGAGCCGAACCTTCGGCCGCCGCAGGACGTCTTCCTCATGCACTGGAAGCCGCCCGAGGACATCGGACAGATAAGGAAGTCGCTGATCAGCGTGCTCGACATCCATCCCGAAACGATGACGGATTGCTATGTCTGCCACCGCTGAGGGAAGACGCGCGGTCGCGCGAGGTTCAGCCTCCCTGGCGCATCGCGCCGCGGGCAAGGACATCTGGCGCAGCCTGGAGGAATTGGCCGGCAGCGGCGAATTCAGGCGGTTCGTCGAGTCCGAATTTCCTGCCATCGCCGCGCGCCTGCCCATGCAGGTCGATCGGCGTACTCTGCTCAAGCTGGCAGGCGCATCGCTGGCTATGGCAGGACTGACCGCCTGCAGCGAGGCGGAAAGCATCGTGCCTTATGTGCGCCAGCCGGAAAACGTCGTTCCGGGCAGGCCGCTCTACTACGCCACGGCTCTGTCGAGCGAGGGCTACGGCATCGGCGCTGTCGTGGAGAGCCATGAGGGGCGGCCGACCAAGATCGAGGGCAATCCCGATCATCCGTCCTCGCGCGGCGCGACCGACGCCATCATGCAAGCCGCCGTGCCCGCATTGTTCGATCCGGATCGCTCGCGCGCGCCGTTGAAGAACGGCGAGCCGGCGGGCTACGGCGATTTCCTGGCCGACATGGCGAAGCTGAATGCCGGTTGGGCCGCGTCTGGAGGGCAAGGCGGAGCGCTGCTTGTCGAAACCACGACCTCGCCGACGCTGAAGGCGCAGCTTGAGAATCTGCGCCGGCGGTATTCCCGGCTCCGAATCTACTGCCACGATCCGCTCGCCGCTTCGGCCGGCGACGTGGCCTCGACAAAACTGTTCGGCCGTCCGCTCGCTCCGGTCTACCGCTTCGACCGGGCCGAGGTGATTCTGTCGCTCGACGCCGATTTTCTCGGCGAGGGACCGGGGCGTCTTGCCTATGCCCGCGACTTCGTCGACCGTCGACGCGTGCGCAAGCCGGGCGACACGATGAGCCGGCTTTACGCCGTCGAATCCACGCCGACGCTCACGGGCGCGGCTGCCGATCACCGCAAGGCGATGCGGCCGAGCGACGTGGAGCGCATCGCCGCCACGTTGCAGGCTGGGCCTGCACCGGACCTTCGATGGCTCGCGTCTGCGGCCGACGATTTGAAACGGGCCGGCCGCAACGCCCTCGTCGTTCCTGGCGAACAACAAAGCCCGTTCCTTCACGCCGTGGCGCATGGGCTTAACCAGCGGTCGGGCGCCATCGGCACGACGGTCGATTTCATCGAGCCCCCCGACGCACTGGGTGTCGATGGCGATCTCGCCGCGCTTTGCGATGCCATCGTCGGCGATGAGGTCGACACCGTGGTCGTGCTGGGCGCCAATCCGGTCTTCACGGCTCCGGCCGATCTCGATGCTCCCAACGCCTTCACGCGGCTGAAGCTTCTGGTGCATTGGGGCCTTTATCGCGACGAGACCGCGCAACTTGCGCATTGGCACATCCCTGCGGCGCACGACCTCGAAAGCTGGAGCGACATATGCGGCCATGACGGCACGGCCTCGATCGTGCAGCCGCTGATCCAGCCGCTCTATGGCGGCCGCACCGCGCACGAAATGCTTGCCGCGCTGGCGGGGCAATTCGCAGTCGACGCGCTCGGTCTGGTTCGCCAAAGCTGGGCGGAAAGGCTGGACGACCTCGCTTGGCGCACGGCGTTGCGCGACGGGGTCGTGGCAGGCAGCGCCGCGACCCCGGTCGTGGTCAAAATGGCTACAGGTCCCGCCGATTTGACGCCGGAACTCGTGCCGTTTTCGCAAGGGCTGGAGGTTCGCTTCGCGGCAGATCCCTGGCTGCGCGACGGTCGATACGCGAATTCCGGCTGGCTGCAGGAGTTGCCCCGCCCGCTGACCAAGCAGGTCTGGGGCAATGCCGCGCTGATCTCGCCCGCCACGGCCCGGCGGCTTGAGCTGGAAACCGGCCAGATGGTCAGTCTGGCGCATACTGGACGCGGCATCGATGCACCGGTCTGGATCATGCCCGGCCATCCTGACGAGACGGTGACGCTGCCGCTCGGTTTCGGCCGCAGGATCGGCTCGGTCGCGGCGCTTGCCGGCGGCTTCGACGCTTACCGGTTGCGGACGTCGGATGCATTATGGTTCGCCGGCGGCGTCAGGCTCACCGCGCGCGCGGATACGGCTCGCCTGGTGACGACCCAGCATCACCACGCGATGGAAGGGCGGGCCATCGTGCGCCACGCCTCGCTCGACCGTTTTCGCGAGCACCCGGATTTCGTGCGTGACGGCGTGCCGCCCGCGCCGACGGAATCGCTCTATCCCGACTGGCCCTATGACCAGGAGGCGTGGGGCATGTCGATCGACCTTACGACCTGTATCGGCTGCATGGCATGCGTTTCCGCCTGCCAGGCCGAGAACAACAGTCCCACGGTCGGCCCGGACGAATGCGCGCTCGGCCATGAAATGCACTGGCTGCGCGTCGACCGCTACTATGCGGGACCGCCCGGCGACCCCGAAACCCTGTTCCAGCCGGTGCCCTGCATGCAATGCGAGAAGGCGCCATGCGAGATCGTGTGTCCGGTCAATGCCACCGTCCACACCCATGACGGCCTCAACGCGCAGGTCTACAACCGCTGCATCGGCACGCGCTACTGCTCGCAGAACTGCCCCTACAAGGTGCGCCGTTTCAATTTCCTGGAATACCAGCCTTACGGCGAGGATGCGGGGCCCGAGCAGGCAGCCCACAATCCGGACGTTTCGGTGCGCTCGCGCGGCGTCATGGAAAAGTGCACCTATTGCGTGCAGCGCATTTCCGAGGCGCGCATCCACGCCCAGGTTGCCAGCCGCGCCATCGCCGACGGCGAGGTCGTCACCGCCTGCCAGCAGGCCTGTCCGACGCGGGCGATCAGCTTCGGCAACCTGAACGACAAGGGGGCGGCCGTCCTGCTCCAGAAGGCTGCGCCGCATGCCTATGCCTTGCTGGAAGAGCTGAACACGCGCCCGCGCACCACCTATCTCGGTCGCATCCGCAATCCGAATAACGCAGCCGGCGCCGAAGAGGAGGGGCAGGCCGATGGCTAGCGCCACTGCCCCCGCCGAAAGGCCGCCGCCTGTCCTGCGCGGCCGGCATGATTTTCCGGAGATCAGCGGACGCATCGCCGGCGTCGTCCTGAACGGGCGGCTGCCCCGCTATTTCTGGGCGGCTTTCTTCCTCTGCTTCATGCTCGTGCTCGTGTTCTTCTACGCGATCACCTACCTGATCGCCGTCGGCGTCGGCAAGCTGGGCATCGACATGCCCGTCGTGTGGGGCACGATGATCTCCAACTTCGTCTGGTGGATCGGCATCGGCCATGCCGGCACGCTGATCTCGGCGGTTCTGCTTTTGCTGCGCCAGCCGTGGCGAGCCTCGATCAACCGGTTCGCAGAGGCGATGACGCTCTTCGCGGTGGCGATGGCCGGGCTGTTCCCGATCCTGCATCTCGGCCGGCCGTGGTTCTTCTACTGGTTGCTGCCGCTGCCCAACACGCACATGCACTGGCCGCAATGGCGAAGCCCGCTGGTGTGGGATTTCGTGGCCATCTCCACCTATGCGACCGTCTCGCTGCTGTTCTGGTTCATGGGTCTGCTGCCCGACCTCGCCATGCTGCGCGACCGTGCGAAAACGCGGGGCGCGCAATTGTTCTACGGCATTCTCGCCATGGGCTGGCGCGGCTCGGCCCGCCACTGGGCGCGCTATCGCGTCGTCTACTACCTGATGGCGGCGCTGGCGACGCCGCTGGTCGTCTCGGTGCATTCGATCGTCTCGCTGGACTTCACCTTCGCCATCACCCCCGGCTACCATTCGACGATCTTCCCGCCGTACTTCGTCGCCGGCGCGCTGCTGTCCGGCTTCGCCATGGTGCTCACCATCGCCATCCCCTTGCGCTGGGCGTTCTCGGTCGAGGATCTGATCACGCTAAGGCATATGGACAACGCCGCGAAGCTGATGATCGCCGCAGGGCTGATCGTCGCCTACGGCTACGCTTCGGAAGCGTTCTTCGCCTGGTATTCGGGCGAAGCGTGGGAGCGCACCATGATGGTGCAGCGCGCGATCGGCCCATATTCGACGCTGTTCTGGATCATGCTCGCCTGCAATGTCGGTGCGCTGCAACTGCTGTGGTTCCGGCGCGTGCGCCTCAACATGCCGGTGCTGTTCGCCATTGCCGTCATCGTCAATATCGGCATGTGGATCGAGCGCTACGTCATCGTCGTCAGCGGCCCGAGCCGCGATTTCCTGCCCTCGGCCTGGGGCGACCAGTCGCTCACCTGGCTCGATTTCGGCATCCTGTTCGGCTCCATCGGCACCTTCTTCGCGCTCATCTTCCTGTTCGTCCGCATCCTGCCGGCCATCACCATCTTCGAGGTCGAGGAGTTGGCGGAAGAGACGGGGAGGGCGGCATGAGCCTCTACGGCCTCATCGCCGCCTTTGCCGAGCCGGACGCACTGGTCCGGGCGGCGAGCGCCATGCGTGAGAAAGGCTATCGGCGCATGGACGCCTTTTCGCCTTTCGAGATCCGTGAACTGGAGACTATCCTTGAAATCCGCCGGACGCGGCTGCCCTGGCTGGTGCTGGCCGGCGGCGCCGCCGGCGCGGTGCTCGTCTATGCGCTGATGCTTTATTCGGTCGAGATCGACTATCCGGTGAATGTCGGCGGGCGGCCGCTGCATTCCTGGCCGCCTTTCGCGGTGATTGCCTTCGAGGCTGCGATACTGGGCGCGGCGCTCGCCGGCTTCGTCGGCATGCTGTGGGCCAACGGGCTGCCGCGCTACCATCATCCGGTCTTCAACGCCGAAACTTTCAGCTACGCCCGCGGCGGCAAGTTCTACCTGCTGGTCGAGACGGCCGATCCAAGCTTTCGCAAGGGCGTCACCAAGGGCCAGTTGACGCGGCTGGGTGCGGAGACGGTGGAGGAGATGGAAGCGTGAAGGCGCGAACGCCGCTCCTGCTCCTGCTCCTGCTCGCCGGCTGCGAGCAGGACATGGCCCACCAGCCACGCTACGATCCGCAGGAGGCAAGCCGCCAGTTCGCCGACGGCGCCTCGGCGCGGACACCTGTCGAAGGCACCGTGGCGCGCGACGCCGACCTTTCGCCGCCTCTCGAAAAAATCCCGCGTCCGGTCACCATGGCGACCCTGGAGCGCGGCCGGCAACGCTTCGATATCTTCTGCTCGCCCTGCCATGACCGAACCGGCGCCGGCCACGGCATTGTGGTGCAGCGCGGCTTCCCGGCGCCGCCGACCTATCACCAGGACCGGCTGCGGGCGGCTCCAGACAGCCATTTCTACGACGTCATCAGCCATGGCTACGGGGCCATGTATTCCTACGCCGCACGCTTGCCTCCGGCCGACCGCTGGGCGATCGTCGCTTATATCCGCGCCTTGCAGCTTTCGCGCCACGCGCCGGCGGCCGCCCTGCCGGAAGCTTTGCGCGCACGGCTGAATGCGGAGGCGTCGCAATGATGCGCCTGCCGGCTGAACGTCCCGTCTTCGCGGCCCTGGTTGTCGGCCTCGTCGGCCTCGCCCTATCCGTCGTCGGCGCCTTTCTCGATATCCACGCAGCGCTGGCGGGCTGGCTGACGGCGGCACTTGTGGCTGCCGGCCTGCCGCTCGGCGCGCTCACCATCCTGATGGTGCACGGCCTGACCGGCGGGCGATGGGGCGACGCCATGCGGCCGCCGCTGCGCGCCATGGTCGCGACCCTGCCTTTGGCGCTGCTGATGCTGCTTCCGGTGCTTGCCCGCCTCGGCGAGATGTTTCCGTGGGCGGACGATCCGACCGCGCTGCCGGAAAGCGTGCGGCTGAAGCTCGCCTACCTCAATGCGCCGTTCTTCGTCGTGCGTTTTGTCCTCTGTTCGGCCGTCTGGCTGGTGTTGGCATGGCTGGTGCTCGGCGCGACCGCGCCGAGCCGGCAGCCGCCGATCAGGCTCTGCGCTCTGGGGCTGGTCCTGCACGGCGTCGCTCTCAGCGTCTTTTCCACCGACTGGATGCTGTCGCTTGAACCCGATTTCACCTCGACCGTCTACGCCATGATCGAAGCCTCGGCGCAGGTGGTGGGGGCGGGCGCGACGGCGCTCGTCGTGCTCGCTGCGCGGCGGCAGATCGAGATCCTGCCGGGCGGCGAGCATGGGGTCGCGCTTGGCGAGGACGTCGCCAACATGCTGTTCGGCTTCGTGCTGATGTGGGCCTACCTCGCCTTCATGCAGTGGCTGGTCGTCTGGGCCGGGGACCTGCCGAGCGAAATCCACTGGTATATCGAGCGCACGCGCCATGGCTGGCAATATCTTCTGTTCGCCGCGATCGCGCTTGCTTTCGCGGTGCCGTTCGCTGGCTTCCTCAGCCGTCGGCTGAAACGCAGCCGCGCCGGGCTGCTGTGGCTCGGCGTCGTCG
>JAFKJW010000063.1 GCA_017305925.1 Hyphomicrobiales bacterium
AAGACCGCCTTCCGGCGCATTCTCGTGGCCTGGAATTCGAGCCGCGAGGCCTCGCGCGCCGTGTTCGACGCGCTGCCGCTCATCCTGGCGGCCGATTCCTGCGAGATTCTCGTCATCGACCCGGAAGACAATCCAGCCCGCTCCGCCGACAAGGCGGGCGAGGGCATCGCCGCCAACCTGCGCCGCCACGGCGCGACAGTCTCGGTGACGCGGCTGGAATCGGGCCGGCGCGGCATCGACGACATCATCGAGGAGCGCGTTGCCGAGCACGGTTTCGACCTCGTGGTGCTCGGCGCCTACAGCCATTCGCGGCTCAGGGAATTCCTGTTCGGCGGGGTGACGCGCAGCGTGCTGAAGTCGATGTCGGTGACGACCTTCATGTCGCGCTGAAACGTGTGGGTGATCGACGGAGAGGCATGGCGCTCTATATTGCCCCTCTCTGTCCTGCCGGACATCTCCCCCACAAGGGGAGAGATTGGCAGCTTCAATATCCTTGCCTTTTCTGCAACGTAGAAGATTGGCGAAATCCGCGATCGCAGCCGATCTCCCCCCTTGTGGGGGAGATGTCCGGCAGGACAGAGAGGGGTATGCAGGAATGCGACTTCGCCGCCCTTCCTCAAGCGATTGCCCGGGCAGGTACGTACCGCACTTGCCAAAATCCCGGCTTTGCCGCTAATGGCGCCGGCATTCCCCATGGAGTGCCGCATGTCCCTTCCCGAAAAGGCCTTTCCCGTTTCCTGGGACCAGTTCCACCGCGATGCGCGCGCGCTTGCCTGGCGGCTGGCCGGATCGCAGGGCTCGGGCGGCAAGCCGCAATGGCGGGCGATCGTCTGCATCACGCGCGGCGGCCTGGTGCCGGCGGCGATCATCTCGCGCGAGCTCGGCATCCGCATGATCGAGACGGTCTGCGTGGCCTCCTACCACGAATACACCGAGCAGGGTCAGCTGGCGGTGCTGAAGGAGGTGTCCGCGCCGCTGCTGGAGGACGACGGCGAGGGCGTGCTGATCGTCGACGACCTGACCGACACGGGCAAGACGGCGGCGATCGTGCGGGCGATGATGCCCAGGGCGCATTTCGCCACCGTCTACGCCAAGCCGAAGGGCCGGCCGCTGGTCGACACTTTCGTGACCGAGGTCAGCCAGGACACCTGGATCTATTTCCCCTGGGACATGGGTTTCACCTACCAGAAGCCCATCGCCGACGATCATAGGG
Source organism: Hyphomicrobiales bacterium (assembly GCA_017305925.1). Classification (GTDB taxonomy): domain Bacteria; phylum Pseudomonadota; class Alphaproteobacteria; order Rhizobiales; family Rhizobiaceae; genus Arvimicrobium. Next base: position 1,214 of record JAFKJW010000063.1, read on the forward strand.
GGTGAGGGGCGGTCCGCGCAGCGGACGAAAAGCCCCCGAATGGGCTTTTCGAGCGACGAACGCCCGAGGCCATAGCCGAGGGCCGGCGGTCCGGCCACGCCGAGCCGCCATTTTGCCTTTCCGATCAAATTACGGAGAATTAACCGGATCGGGTTGAGGACGGCTCGGGCGAGGGAGCCTGCGATGCTGATGAACCATCCGGCCGGCGGCATGCCGGTCAGCGATTCGCTGCGGGGGCCGTACGGAAACCTTCCCCTGAAGGTTCAGGTTGCCGCGCTGCCGTGGCGGCGGACGGACGGCAGGATCGAGATCCTGCTGATCACCAGCCGCGCCACCGGCCGCTGGGTGCTGCCGAAGGGCTGGCCGGAGAAGAACGAGACTTATTGGGAGGCCGCCGCCCGCGAGGCGGGCGAGGAGGCCGGTATCAGCGGTTCTGTGGAGACCGAGGAGGCGGGGCGCTATCTCTACGCCAAGGTGCGCGCCACGGCGGGCGATATCGCCTGCGAGGTCCACGTCTTTCCGCTGAAGGTGAAAAACCTCGCCGGCAAATGGAAGGAAGCACGGCAGCGCACGCGCCGATGGATGAACGGCGCGGAAGCCGCCGCCGCTGTCAGGGAGCCCGACCTCGCTGCGCTGATCGAGGATTTCTGCCGGCGGGCGAGAGCGAAAGCGGCCTGAGCATGCAGGCCGGGCGTCGCTTTTCCACACAACAATCGAAAATGATGTTGCAAAATATTCGTCTATAGACGAATATCCGCGCGATGCTGGATGTCCGCCACTATCTTACGTCCGGCGGCAGAGACCTGATTGCAGACTGGCTGCGCCGGCTTCGGGACGTGCAGGCCAAAGCCGCCATCATCCGCCGCCTGAACCGGCTCGAAGAGGGTAATTTCGGCGATTTCAAGCCGTTGCGCGACGGTGTTCAGGAGCTGCGTATCGATGTCGGCCCTGGTTATCGGGTCTACTATGCGCGATCCGGCAGGGCCGTGGTGCTGCTCCTCTGCGGCGGCACCAAGCGGACACAGGATGCCGACATTCAGCGAGCCTGCGATTGCTGGCATGACTGGCAGGCCCGTAACGATTGAAGGAGTGACGATCATGAAGGACCGCAGCCACGACGACGCGATGGCTGAGCTCTTCCGGGATGACCCGGAGACTGCCGCTGCCACGCTCGACGCAATCCTTGCCGACGGCGACCAGGGGGAACTGCTGATGGCGCTTCGACAGATGACCAGGGGATTCGGCGGCGTGCCCGCCGTCGCCAGGGCGGCGGAGCTCAATCCGACGCAGCTCTATCGGACGCTTTCGGAGAAAGGCAATCCGGAGCTGCGCAGCCTCAACGCCGTCCTTCGCGCGATGGGCCTGAGGCTCGCGGTTCAGCCGCTTTCGCATGTCTGAACAGGCTCACCCCTTCGGCAGGCGGTCGAGAAAATTCTGCGCCAGCTTCTCGTAATCGCCGTCGAAATGGTGGCCGCCGTTCGTTTCTATGTGCGTGAACGCCTTGAGCCGCGGGTCGCGGCAGGCGCTTTCGTCCTCGTCCTCGCCGGAAATGCACAGCACCTTGTCCGTGGGCAGCGCGGCGATCGCCTGGGCGATGTCGTAGCCGCTGTCGTCGATGCCCAGCCAGCCGTCCACCGTGACCTGGAACGAGGTCGTCAGGCCGGGCGCCATCAGCGCGACCACCTTGATGCGCTGCTGAAGGTCCTTCGGCAGCAGCGGGTAGGCGAAGGGGAGCGTGTCCGCGCCGAAGGAATAGCCGATCAGCATGACCGGCAGGTCGTGCTCCGGATTGGCGTCGTCCGCCAGCGATGCGATGTCGCGCGCCAGTTCCTCGGGCGTGCGTTTCGCCCAGAAATAATGCAGCGAATCCAGCCCGACGACATGCACGCCCTGGGTCGCCAGCCACTCGCCGATCGTCTTGTCGAGGTCGCGCCAGCCGCCGTCGCCGGAGGCCAGGATGGCGATTGCCTTTGGCGGGGCGGAGGAGGGCAGGTCGACCGCCGGCAGGTTGTCGAACGGCCGTGCGTGGCCGGCGAGGTCCGAGACCGCGCCGACGATCTGCGTGGGCGTGTCGTCGGTGTCGAGCGCCGCCACGGTGACGTTGGCGAGGCTCGCAGCCTGCTGCGTAACCGCATCGACGCTCCCGCCGTCCACGAAGAGAGAGGCGGGGTCGGGAAGCGCGTGATCGAAGCCGTAGGTGTAGGCCTTTCCGTCCGCCGTCTTCTTCGCGCTGGCGCCGGGGCAGAAGGGCTCCTTCAGGGTCAGCCGGTTCTGGAAGCCGGCGGCCACCGCGCCGCCCAGCGTGTTTGCGGGGGAGTCTGCGATCGCCGCATAGGCGAAGGTGGCGCTTTCGCCGGTGCCGACCACGATCGGCTGCATGTAGCTCTGGATGTCGAGCTGGCGCTGCGCGGTCTGCGCGAGGTCGGTCAGCTCGCCCACCACATAGAGGCATTCGCCGTCGTCCTTGTTCAGCTCGGCGGCGTATTTCGAATAGTCGACCGCCAGCACCACGTCGCCGTCCTGGCGCAGCGCCTCGACGATGTCGTCGTCGCTCTTTTGCCAGCCCGGCAGGTCGGAGAGATAGATGACGAGCGCCTTCGGCGTGTCGTCGGGAACGATGATCCGGACATCGTGAAGCCGCCCCTGCGAGACCGTCTGAGGCGCAGCCGCCGCAATGCCGGCGAAAGCGGGAACGACGAGGAGCGGAAACACGAGGAGGGCGATGGCGAGGAGCGAGAGTCTCATTTGCGGATGATCCCGATGGGGTTGCCTGAGATAAGGCTGGTGACGTCGAGAAGGACCTGCGGCATGGCGAGACCGCCCGGGCAGGCGATGTACTGGGGGGTCCAGACGGGGTCGAATTTCTGCTTGAAGGCGCGCAGCCCCTCGAAATTGTAAAACTCCTCGCCACGCCGGTAGATGAAGGTGCCGACGCGGCTCCAGGTGGAGGCGAGCGGATGGTCGGCGAGCCCGGCGAGCGGCGCGGCCCCGAGATTGAACCAGCGGTAGCCCTGCTCGCGGCCATAGAACATCAGGTGGACGAACAGCGCGTCCATCAGGGCCTTCGAGACGCCCGACCGGTAGCGCATCAGGTCGACGGAGATTTCCTCGCCGTCGCCGCTGCGCCATATATTGGCGAAGGCGACGATCTCCTCGCCCTTCTTCAGCAGGGCGCAGTCGAACTCGCTCATGTAGCCGTCGTCGAAATTGCCGAGCGAGAAACCCTTCTCCCGGCCCCCCTTGTGCTTCAGCCAGTCGTCGGAGACGGCACGCAGTTCCGGCAGGGCGCCGGGCACCTCCTTCCTGGGCAGGACGGAGAAGGTGATGCCTTCCGCGCCCGCGCGGTTGTAGGCATAGCGGAAATCCTTGCGGCTCTTGCCGTCGAGCGTGAAGGTCTTGAGGTCCACCCGGGCGATCTCGCCGATCTTCAGGATGGCGAGGCCGAGGTCGATATAGTTGGCGAGCGCTTCGGGCTGCACGGCGTAGAAGACGGCGCGCGCGCCGGCGCGGTCGGCGGCTTCCGCGAAACGCCAGACCAGCGCGCGGCACGAATCCGGATCGCCCACCGGGTCGCCCATGGTGATCCAGCTCCGCCCCTGCACGGCGTACATGAGGAAGGCCCGCTCGCTGGTCGACAACAGGAACAGCTTGTCGCCCAGAAACGCCACGCAGGGCTGCGTGCCGGGGCAGGCCGCGAGCAGCCGGCGCACCGGCGCGGGAACCGGGATCTTCCCGGTTATCCGGGGCTGCGCCGGACGGTTGATCAGCGCGTCGACGGCGATGCCTGCCGCGACGGTCAAGAGCGCCAGCGTGGCGCGCAGGAAGCGCGGCGCGTCGCCGTCCCAGGCGAACTCCCACCACAGGTGAGACTGGTACTCGACATTGCGGTAGGCGAGCAGGCCGACCATGGTGAAGGAGGCCAGCACGATGACGATGAGGCCGAGCCAGGTCGGGTTCGGCCGGAAGGCGCGCCAGTCGCCCCTGCGGTAGAAGGCTTTGCGGTAGAGCGTCAGCAGCCCGGCGATCACGGTGAGAATGGCCGCTTCCTCCCAGTCCAGCCCCTTGAGGAGCGAGAAGGCGGCGCCGAGCAGCAGCAGCGTGACGGCGGCGATGCGCGCCAGCGCGACGCGCCGGTAGAGACCGCGCGCGATGACGACGAGGACGAGGCCGATGACGCTGGCGAGAAGGTGCGACGCCTCGGCGAAGGGCAGCGGCAGGATGTCGCTCAGCACGTCCGTCCGCTCGTCCAGCGCCGGCAAATTGCCGGACAGCAGCAGCACGAGGCCTCCGAGGAACACGGCCGTCGCGGCGACGGGCGGCACGACGCGGCGCGTTACGGCGCGTGTGATGCCGGTGACGGCGGCGACCGGACCGCGCGCGCGGCGGACCTCGAAAACCGCCAGCGCGGTTGCCGCCAGCGCCAGCGGCAGGATGTAGTATATCAGCCGGAAGACGACGAGCGAGGCGACGGCGTCGGCGCGCGTGCCGGCGCCGAGGCCGATAAGCACGGTCGCCTCCAGCACGCCCAGCCCGCCGGGCGCGTGACTGATCACGCCTGCGATGATCGCACTGACGAAGATCAGCGAAAACACCGCGAATCCCGGCGCGAGATCGGGCGGAAGCAGGACGTAGAGCGCGGCACCCGCCGCGCCGACGTCGACGATGCCGACCACGAGCTGCGCCAGCGCGTTGCGCGCGCCGGGGAGTGGAAAGCGCCAGCCGAGGATGCGCAACTCGCGATTTCCCCGTCCCAGCCAGGCGATGGAGCCGGCGATCACGGCGAGGATCAGCAGGCCGAGCAGCCGGCCGGCGGCCGGCGAGATCGTGTTCAGGGCGGGAATGCCGATGGGATCGAACAGCAGGCAGATGCCGACGATGCCGGAGAGCCCGGCCACGAAGGTGATGGTGGAGATGCCGACGACGCGGCCGACATCGGCCGCGTCGAGCCCGGCGCTCTGGTAGATGCGGTAGCGGATCGGTCCTCCGACAAAGACGTGGAAGCCGATCGCCTGCGAAAAGCCGTAGCCCACCAGTCCGGCGAAGGCCGCGAGCGGCTTCGGCACGCGGCCCGGCGCGACGCGCGCGATGGCCAGGACATCGTAGAGCGACATGGCGGTGAAGCTGACCGCGGTGAAGGCGATCGCCGCGGCGATCGCCTTCACCGATGTCTGTGCGATGGCGGTCTCGATGTCATCGAGATGGAGATGGCCGCTGACCTCGTGCAGGACGACGATCGCGACGATCACCATGGCCGCGCCGACGATCGGCCCGATCACCCGCGGCTCGATCAGCCGATCCAGCCGGGCCGCCCATTTTTCCGGTAGCCCGCCCTTGTCGTCTTCGCTTGCCTTCAGCATTCGGCTGTCGTTCTCCGGGCGAACCGTCTTCGCCCCCGGAATTCCGGCGGCCGCATGCCGGCCATGCGGATGGGTCGACCACGTCGCCTCAGATTGCGATTTTGCGGCGGCATGATGGCAGGACGCGGGCGATCCGCGTCCTGCCGGTGCTTGCGGGCGGTGTCAGGCCTTGCCGATCGGCAGGCCGACGAACATCTCGTCGCTGCCGCGCTGGATGCCGAGAAGGACGGACTTGCGGCCGTCCTTTTCCGCCGAATGCACCGCCTTGACGACGTCCTGCGGCGTCGTGACCTGTCCCTGGTTGACGGAGACGACGATGTCCCCCTCGCGGATGCCGCGATCGGCGGCCGCCTTGTCGGGGTTCACGCTGGTGACGACGCTGCCCTGGACGGAGGGATCGACGTCGTAGGCTTCCCGCAGGTCGGGCGTCAGTTCGGCCAGGCCGACGCCGAGCTCCGGCACCGCGACCTTTGCGTCGCCGGGCACGGCATTGTCCTGTTGCGCCGCGGAGGCTTGTCTGGTGTCGTCGGTCGTGCTCGGCACCACAGCGAGGTCGAGCTTGCGGCCGCTGCGCCAGATGGTCATCTGCTCATGGCTGCCGGGCGCCGAATCGGCCACCAGGCGCGAAAGCTCGTGCGGGGAGCCGACGCTCTTGCCGCCGAAGGCGGTGACGATGTCGCCCGGCTTGACGCCGGCGCGGGCGGCGGGCGAGTCGCCGATCACCTTGGCGACCAGCGCGCCGGAAGCGTCGGCGAGTCCGACCGCCTCGGCGGTGTCGGCATCGAGCGGCTGGATCTCCACGCCGATATAGCCGTGCTCGATCGAGCCGCCCTTGGCCAGCTTCGCGACGACGGGCTCGGCCTGGTCGGAAGGAATGGCGAAGCCGACGCCGACGCTGCCGCCGTTCGGCGAGTAGATGGCGGTGTTGATGCCGACCACATGGCCCTCGGCGTCGACCAGCGGGCCGCCCGAATTGCCGTGGTTGATCGGCGCATCGACCTGGATGAAGTCGTCATACGGCCCGTTGTGCAGGTCGCGGCCGCGCGCCGAGACGATGCCGGAGGTGACGGTCGTGCCGATGCCGAAGGGATTGCCGATCGCCAGCACGGGGTCGCCGGCGCGCAGCTTGTCCGAATCGCCCCACGAGACGGTCGGCAACGGCTTTCCCGCGTCGATCTTCAGCACGGCAAGATCGGCCTTGGCGTCGCGGCCGATGAGTTTTGCCTTGTATTCCTTGCCATTATCCAGCGTGACCTTGATCTCGGTCGCGCCGTCGATGACGTGGTTGTTGGTGACGATCTCGCCGTCGGAGGAGACGATGAAGCCGGAACCCAGCGCCTCGGCAAGCTGCTGCGGCTGGCTGCGGCGTGGCACGGCCTGCTGCGGAAAATCCTCGCCGAAGAACTGGCGGAAGAACTCGTCATAGGGCGAGCCCTGGCCCATGTCCTGCGCCGATGCGTCGGTCTTCATCTTCGTGGTGATCGTGACGACGGCCGGCTTGTCCGCGGCGACGATGTCGGAGAAGGAGTGCAGCGGCTGGCCCTGGGCGGCCAGCGGCAGCGTCGACTGGGCGTGGCCGGGGGAGAGCGCCCCGGCGAGGAGCGGTGCGGCAAGCAGGGCCGCTCCGGCAAGGGCGAGGACGCGATGGCGGTCGATGACGGAGGACAATCTGTTCATGGAAGTCGTCCCGCGAGAGGATTTTTCGGGCCGTGACGTGCAGGCTTTGCCGTCTATTCGGCGGAAAGCGTTGGCCGGTCCCGTCTCGCGCGGGGAGGCGGCGCGCTTCCCATGCCGGGCTTCCCGGCTTCGGGCGAGACCTAGCGCCGGCTCCGCGGAGCTTCAAATTAAGGAAAAATAATTCCGGCAACGCTTGAAGTTGCCACAATTCGCCCCAGCGCGAACACGCCTCAGGCCTCTTCCTCGATGGCGAGCTGCGCGATCTGGGTGGCGCCGCCGTTCATGCGGGCCGCCAGCGCATGGCCGAGCGCGACCGCGCAAAGGCACAGCACCACGGAGGCGCCGATATTGACCATGGCGCGCGTGACGGCGCCGGCGCGCAGGAGATCCAGCGTTTGCAGGCTGAAGGAAGAAAAGGTCGTGTAGCCGCCGCAAAACCCCACCATGACGAAGAGGCGCAGGTTCTCCGGGACCGGATACTTGCCGCTGGCGAGCGTCAGCGTCCCGAAGAAGGCGATGAGGAACGAGCCCGCTATGTTGATGATGATCGTGCCCCAGGGCAGATCCCGGCTGATCGGCAGCGCCCAGACGGACATGGCGTAGCGGGCGAGCGTTCCGAGCGCCCCGCCGATCATGACGATGATGCAGGTGGTGAAAGACATGCTCGCGGTCTCCGTTCGGCGGCGAGCATGAAAAGCCCGCCGGGAAGGCGGGTTTCCAGAACAGATTCCCGCCGCAGTTTCGTTGCGTCAGGAGTCATCAGCCCTTTCGGGCAGTTGTCGGGGAACTCCATCCCCATCGCAGTCACATCTAGCGCCCGTCCGGCCAGGATGCAACAGAACGGCGGGGGCAATCGCCCTCGGCGCATCCCTGCGGCCTTTGATTGCGCCGCTTCTGCACCTATTCTTCGGCCCGTCATGCGGATGGGACGACAATGAGCGGCAGGCGGCTTTTTCTGGATGTCCGGGCCTCGGCGACGGGCGTCGCCTGGGAGCACCGGCTGGACGACCGGCAGGACCGGGCCGCCCTTGCCATCGCGCAGACCCACGGCGTTCCCGATATCGTGGCGCGCGTGCTGGCCGGCCGCGGCGTCGGCGTCGAGGAGACGCCGAAATTCCTCGACCCGACCATCCGCGACCTGATGCCGGATCCGGCTTCGCTGACCGACATGGAAGCCGCCGCCAACCGGCTCGCCGACGCCGTCACGCGCAAGGAGAAAGTCGCGATCTTCGGCGATTACGACGTGGACGGCGCGGCCTCTTCCGCACTTCTCGCCCGCTTCCTCGCCCATTACGGCGTGCAGTCCGAGATCTACATCCCCGACCGCATCTTTGAAGGCTACGGCCCCAATCCCGACGCGATGCGCGAGCTCGTCGCGCGCGGTGCGGCGCTGATCGTCACGGTCGATTGCGGCACCAACAGCGCAGCGTCGATCGCGGCCGCCCGCGAGGCGGGCGCGGACGTGGTCGTGCTCGACCACCATCAGGTCGGCGGCGCGCTGCCGCAGGCCTCGGCCGTCGTCAATCCGAACCGCGAGGACGACCTGTCGGGGCAGGGGCATCTGTGCGCCGCCGGCGTGGTGTTTCTGGCGCTCGTCCAGACGGCGCGCGTGCTGAGGGCGCGGCTGCCCTCCGTGCCCGGCCCGGATCTGCTCGGATATCTCGACCTCGTGGCGCTGGCGACGGTCTGCGACGTGGTGCCGCTCGTCGGCCTCAACCGCGCCTTCGTCGTCAAGGGGCTGCTCGCCATACGCCGGCAGGAGAATCCAGGGCTCGCCGCGCTCGCCCGCACCGCGCGTATCGGCGAGCCGATCAGCAGCTTCCATCTGGCGTTCCTGATCGGGCCGCGCATCAATGCCGGCGGCCGTATCGGCGACGCCGCCCTCGGCAGCCGCCTCTTGGCCGGCAACGATCCCGTCGAGGCCCAGAAGATCGCGGAAACGCTCGACCGGCTCAACCAGGAGCGGCAGGTGATGGAGGCGCGCATGCTGGCCAAAGCGCGCGCCGAGGCCGATGCCGAGCTTGCCGGAGGAGACGGCCCCGGCGTGCTGGTCACGGCGCGCGACGAGTGGCATCCGGGCGTCGTCGGCCTTCTGGCGTCCCGCCTCAAGGACCATGCGCGGCGGCCGGCCTTCGCCATCGCCTTCAACGCCAACGGCACCGGCACGGGCTCCGGGCGGTCGATCCCGGGCCTCGACCTCGGCCGGCTGGTGCGGGACGCCGTGGCCGAGGGGCTGCTCGTCAAGGGCGGCGGCCACGCCATGGCGGCCGGCATCACGGTGGAGCGCGCCAAGCTCGGCGCGCTCAGGGCCTTCTTCGAGGAGCGGGCGGCAGCCGCGGTGACGCGGCTGCGCGGCGAGACCGCGCTGACGATCGACGCCGCGGTCGCGGCGGAGGGGATGAACGAGGCGCTGCTGGACTCTTTGGAGGCCGCCGGTCCCTATGGAGCGGGGCACGTTGCGCCCGTCTTCGTGGCCCCGCGCCACCGCATCCTCGACGCGCGGGTGGTCGGCGCCAACCATCTGCGCGTCGAACTGCGCTCCGAAACCGGAGGGCGCGTCTCCGCCATGGCGTTCCGGGCGGCGGACACGGCGCTCGGCGACTTCCTGCTGAAGAACCACGGCGCCGCCATCCACGCCGCCGGCAACCTGTCGTCGAACTGGTGGAACGGCGCGCGCAGCGTGCAGTTCAGGCTGGTCGACGCCGCTCTCGCCTGAGCCTGGAAGCCATTTTATATCGACGGTTCTGATATTTGGCTCACGTCTTTGATGCGTTCTTCGAGGCTCGCTCCGCTCCCGCCTCAGAATGAGGACGGTTGGCGCTTCGGCTCTCACTCTGAGAAGACGGGCGCCCCACGATCCTCATCCTGAGGCGGGAGCGGAGCGAGCCTCGAAGAACGCACCGGAAAACGCCATTTTCGCCACGCGCTCGCGCTTTCCTAGCTTCCGGCGATCGCCTGCATGCCCTGGAGCTCGGCGATGTGCGCCATGGTGGTCTCGTAGCCGATGCGGATCGATTCCTCGGCACGGTGGAACTCGGTCAGCCCGACATGGCTGAGCTTCGGGTTGATCGACAGGTCGGGCGGGTCGCCGGCGAGCCGGGCGCGCGCGATGCGGTCCTGGATGATGTTGAAGGCCTCGACCATGACGCCGGTGATGCCGAGGCGCGATTCACGGTTGGCGCTCTCGCGGCCCAGATAGCCCCGCGGCGGCGCGTCGTGCTGGACGACCAGCTCGTCGCCGGCGCTGTGCTTGACGACGGCGGCGCGGCCGAACAGGTCGTAATGCAGGTTGACGGCGATGACCAGCGGCTGCTCGTAGGCGCGGCAGACCGAGACGGGCACCGGATTGACCAGCGCGCCGTCGACGAGGATGCGCTGGTTGCAGGGCACCGGCTCGAACACGCCGGGCAGCGCGTAGGAGGCGCGCATGGCGGTGATCAGCGAGCCGCTCGACAGCCAGATCTCGTGGCCGGTGCGGATCTCCGTCGCCACCGCCACATAGGGCTTCGGCAGGTCCTCGATGTGCACGCCGTTCAAATGTTCCTGCATGCGCTGCGTCAGCTTCATGCCGCCGAGCAGGCCGGCGCCGCCGAGATGGAAGTCGAGCAGCCCGAAGATCCGCCGCTTGGTCAGGCCGCGGGCGAATTCCTCCAGCGCGTCGAGCTTGCCGGCGAGGTAGCAGCCGCCGACCAGCGCGCCGATGGAGGTTCCGGCGATCATGTCGATCTCGATCCCGGCCTCGTCCAGCGCCCTGAGCACCCCGATATGGGCCCAGCCGCGCGCCACGCCGCCACCGAGCGCCAGCGCGATGCCGGATTTCCGGGCCGGTGCTTCGGGCACCGCCCCGCCTATCGAGGAAAGATCCTGAACCTCACGCACGCTGCCCCTGCCACGTCCCGACGCCCAATGGAGCATCCCAGCCTCCGTCATCCTCCCATGTCAAGCATATAGGGACGACGTGTCGAAAGAGTGAATCCTTGGGCGGGCCTCGGAAAGCGCCCGGAACGATCGCGTAATGCGTTACGCCCCCGGCCCCTCCCGCCAGGCTTTCCCGAACACCCTGTCGAAAATCGTGTCGACATGCTTCGTGTGGTAGCCGAGATCGAATTTTTCCCGAATCTCGGCCTCGGAAAGCGCTGCGCGCACATCCTTGTCGGCCAGAAGTTCTTCCAGGAAATCCTTGCCTTCCCGCCAGACCTTCATGGCGTTGCGCTGCACCAGACGGTAGGCGTCCTCTCGCGACACGCCGGCCTGCGTCAGCGCCAGCAGCACGCGCTGCGAGTGGACGAGGCCGCGGAACCTGTTCAGGTTCTTCTCCATGTTCTCCGGGTAGACGACGAGCTTCTCCACCACGCCGGTCAGCCGCGCCAGGGCGAAGTCGAGCGTGATCGTCGCGTCCGGGCCGATCATCCGCTCGACCGAGGAATGCGAGATGTCGCGCTCGTGCCAGAGCGCCACGTCCTCCATGGCCGGCAGCGCGAAGGCGCGCACCATGCGGGCGAGCCCCGTCAGGTTCTCGGTCAGCACCGGATTGCGCTTGTGCGGCATGGCCGAGGAACCCTTCTGGCCGGGCGCAAAATATTCCTCAGCCTCCAGCACCTCGGTGCGCTGGAGATGCCGGATCTCGATCGCCAGCCGCTCCATGCAGGAGGCGATGACGCCGAGCGTCGCGAAGAACATGGCATGGCGGTCGCGCGGGATCACCTGCGTGGAGACGGGCTCCGGCGTCAGGCCGAGCTTCTTGGCCACGTGCTCTTCCACATAAGGGTCGATATTGGCGAAGGTGCCGACCGCGCCCGAAATGGCGCAGGTGGAGATCTCCTCGCGCGCCGCGACGAGCCGCGCGCGGCAGCGGGAGAACTCCGCATGGGCCTGCGCCAGCTTGACGCCGAAGGTGGTCGGCTCGGCATGGATGCCGTGGCTGCGGCCGATCGTGACCGTGTCCTTGTGCTCGAGGGCGCGTTTCTTCAGCGCGGCGAGCAGCGCGTCGATGTCGGCGAGCAGGATGTCGCTGGCGCGCCGCAACTGCACGGCAAGACAGGTGTCGAGCACGTCGGACGAGGTCATGCCCTGGTGGATGAAGCGGGCGTCCGGGCCGACGAACTCGGCCAGATGCGTCAGGAAGGCGATGACGTCATGCTTGGTCTCCCGCTCGATCTCGTCGATGCGCGCGACGTCGAATGTCGCCGTGCCGCCCTTTTCCCAGATGGTTTTCGCGGCCTCCTTCGGGATCACGCCGAGCTCGGCCAGCGCATCGCAGGCATGCGCCTCGATCTCGAACCAGATGCGGAAGCGGGTTTCGGGCGACCAGATGGCGACCATGTCGGGCCGCGAATAACGGGGGATCATCTTTTTCGGCGGTCCTGGCTGGAGTTTCCGACGCTGCCTCCTAACAGCCCGGGGCGCCGCGTTCAACGCGGCAGGCGGGCGAACCAGAGGCTGGCGGCGAACAGGGCGGCCAGACCGAAGGGCAGGTAGAGGCGCAGGCCGAACAGCGCGAACTGGTAGAGCGCGCCGGCGACGGTGAAAGCGAACTGGATCGCCCAGAGCTTGGTGAAGGGCGCGTCGTGCCACTGCGCGTAGTAGAGCCGGTAGTCGAAGGCATAGAGCGCCGCCGTCAGGCCGATGGTGCCGCAGGCGAGCGACAGGAAGAAGGCCGCGAAGGCCGCACTCGCCGGCTTGCCCCGGGAGAGGAGCCGCGCCAGCCCGAAGGCCGGAGCAAAGGCGAGCGCGCCGCCGGCAAGGAAGACGAGGATCACCTGCCGGGCCTCGTCGTCGGCCTGCCAGCCCTGCGCATAAAGGCTCCAGCCGGCGCAGAGCGCGGCGGCGAGGCTCCACAGAACCGTCCCGCCGGCGGCAAGACCGAGCGCACTGCCCAGGCCGCGGAGGCGGGCGTTCCGCGCGGCGCCGCTGCCTTGCGCGGCCGGCCGGGTGGGCATGTCGGGGCGGGAGAGCGAAAAATGGGCCAAGTCGCGCCGATCGTGCTCGCGCGGGAATGGGGACGCCCGTCCCGCTGCGTGTTGGAACGGCGGCACTCTAGCGCGCTGCGGTCACCGCAACGTAAAGACCGCAGCGGCGAGCGCCGGCGGGAGGCCGACGGCCGTCAGAGCGACGACCACGCGGGAAGCCGGTCGCCGGCCTCCGGCGTGGCGCGGAACACGCCGCGCGCGATGGCGCGGGCCATGGTGGCGCCGGCGGCGGCATAGAGCTCGAGGGCCGCTGCCGGATCCGGCGCGATGCCGCTTCGCCCCGTCGCCAGGGCGAAGACGAGGTCGCCGTCGAAAGGCGTGTGGCTGGGCCACATGGCGCGTGCGAAACCGTCATGCGCGGCGATGGCGAGCCGCTTGGCCGCCGCCTTGGTCAGCACCGCGTCGGTGGCGATCACGGCGATCGTAGTGTTTTCGACGGGGCTTGGGCGGTGGCCCTTGAGCACGATATCCTGGCAGCCGGGCGGCAGCGGATGGGGGAAGCCCAGCCCGCCGAACTCGTCGCCGATCTCCCACGGCGCGGCCCAGAAATGCCGCGACGGGCCGACCGTGGCCGAGCCGACGCCGTTGGCGGCGGCCAGCGCGCCGACCGTGACGCCGCTGGCCAGCACCGTGGAGGCGGAGCCCAGCCCGCCCTTCAGCCCTGCCGTGGTGGCGCCGGTGCCGGCGCCCGTGCTGCCCAGCGAAAAGTCCGCCGCGGCGGCTTTCGCCGCCGCATAGCCGAGCTCGCGGTAGGGCGAATAGCGGCCCCAGTCCTTGTCGCCGCCATTGACGAGATCGAACAGGATGGCCGCCGGCACGATCGGCACGACATGGCCGAAGGCGTCGAAGCCGATCCCGTCCTCGCGCAGGGCGGCCTGCGCGCCGGACGCCGCGTCGAGCCCGAAGGCGGAGCCGCCCGACAACACCACCGCGTTGATGCCCTCGACTAGGTTGTGCGGCTCCAGCATGTCGGTCTCCCGGGTGCCCGGCGCGCCCCCGAGCACCTGCACGCCGGCGACGGTCGGCTCCTCGCAGACGACGGCGGTGACGCCGGATTTCAGCCGCGCGTCGCCGGCATTGCCGACCGACAGGCCGGCGACGTCGGTGATCAGGTTGCGGGGACCTGTGCGAAAGCTCATGGCGTGGCCTCCGGATGGAACGCGCCGTCCGCGAAACGGAAGAGGCGATAGGGATTTTGGGCGAGATCGCCCTTGGCGTCGAAACGGATTTCCCCGAGCGCGGTTGCAAAGGTCCCTTCGGCGATCGTCTGCGCCACGCTCTTTCCCGTATCCGCCGCCTGCCTGATGGCCGCCGCGGCGATCTGCACCGCGGCATAGGCGGGAAGCGCATAGCCTTCGGGCTCGGCGCCCCTGGCGCGGATGGCTTCGACGGCTGATTTGTCTGCGACGTCGGCCCATTCCGGCAGGGCGATCATCAGCGTGCCGTCGGGCAGGGTCGGATCGCCGGGCGCGCCGCGCAGCGTCTCGCCGCCCGCGATGGTCAGCGGCACGCCGAGCTTTGCGGCGTCGCGGCCCATGATCGCGGCGTCGCCGAGGTCGCCGCCGACGAAGACGCGGGTGGCGCCGGCCTTGCGCAGCCGCCCGACCAGCGCGATCTGGTTGTCCATCTCGGGGCGATAGGTGTCCACGAAGACCGGCTTCAGCGCCACGAGCTCGGCGGCGGCGCGGAACGTCTCGGCCATTTCCCGGCCGTAGATCGTCCCGTCGTCCACGATGGCGAAGAGGTCGTCGCGCCAAAGCTTCGTCAGGATCGCCGCCGCCGCATTGCGCTCGGCGTCGGCGCGCGGCCCCGCGCGGAACACCGGCCAGCCGGTCTTGTCGCGGCGGTCTGTCAGGCTGTCGGCGCGCACGCCGACCGCGACGACCGGGATGCCGGCCGCCTTGAGGATGGGCAGCGCCGCCTCGATCGCCTCGGTGCAGAGATAGCCGACCGCCACGGACACCTTCGCATCGACGAACTGGTTGGCGACCGCCGCGCCGCCCTCCTTCGTGCAGGCGTCGTCGCCCAGGCTGACCGGGATGCCCGCTTCCGCCGCAAGAGCGCCGTCGCGCATCTGCGCGCCGAGGATCGTGGAAGGGCCGCTCAGCGGGGCGGACAGGCCGATGCCGTCGGCAATCGCGCCGCCGCAGGAGAGCAGCGCGAAAAGGCAGGCGAGGGCGGTTTTATACGGCATGGGCGAGGAGGCGAGGGGACCGGCCGGGGTACAAAAGGGCTTCCGCGCGAGTGGTAGTGGTTCCGCCGCGCGCATGCAACGGCGCTTCGCTTGTGGGGTCGGCCCCCAGTCCGTATATAGCGGAGAACGTCTCTCCTGGAATCCTTGCCGAAGTAATCCCATGACCGAGCCGCAGGACTACCGCGATGCGATGAGTCGCTTCGCAGGAGCGGTGCACATCGTCACCACCGACGGGCCGGCGGGGCGGCGCGGCACCACCATCATCGCCGCCTGCTCCGTCTCCGACGGTCCGCCGACCGTGCTCGCCTGCCTGAACCGCGGCAATGCCCGGAACGACGCCTTCGTGGAGAACGGCAATTTCGCGCTCAATACGCTGGCTGTGAAGCACGAACCGCTGGCGGTGGCGTTTTCCGGCGTGACCGGCCTGCCGCCGGACGAGCGCTTCGCCCTGGCGGAGTGGGACCGCATCGCCACCGGCGCGCCGACGCTCGCCGACGCGATCGCGGTGTTCGACTGCGAGCTGGTCGACGCCAGGGAGATGGCGACCCACCGGGTGCTGTTCGGCAAGGTGACAGGCCTTCGCATCGGGGATAGTCTGCGCCCGCTGATCTATTTTGACCGCGCCTATCATGTCCTCTGAGCCTCGACTGCCGATGTCCCAGCCCCTTCCGCGCCCCGCGCCCCAGTCGATCGACGAGACGCTCGACCTGCTTGCGGGCGCCGACTACGTCGCGGACCGCGCGCTGGCGACGGTGCTGTTCCTCGCGCTGCGCATGAACCGCCCGCTGTTCCTGGAGGGGGAGGCCGGAGTCGGCAAGACCGAGATCGCCAAGGTGCTGGCATCGGCGCTCGGCCGCCGCCTCATCCGCCTGCAATGCTATGAGGGGCTCGACGTCGCTTCCGCCGTCTACGAATGGAACTATGCGGCGCAGATGATCGAGATCCGCATGGAAGAGGCGGCCGGCGCCGTCGACCGCAAGGACATGGAGCGCAGCGTCTTTTCCGAAAAATACCTGATCCGGCGCCCGGTCCTCGACGCGCTGACGGGCAAGAAGGGCGCCGCGCCCGTCTTCCTGATCGACGAGCTCGACCGCACGGACGAGGCCTTCGAGGCTTTTCTCCTCGAAATCCTGTCGGATTTCCAGGTGACGGTGCCCGAGCTCGGCACGATCAGGGCCGAGGAGCCGCCGATCGTCGTCATCACCACCAACCGCACCCGCGAGATCCACGACGCGCTGAAGCGGCGCTGCCTCTATCACTGGGTCGACTATCCGGACGCGGCCCGCGAGCTGGAGATCGTGGCGCGCAAGGTGCCGCAGGCCAACCGGCGATTGTCGGCCGAGGTCGTCCGCTTCGTCCAGAAGCTGCGGGAGATCGAGCTGTTCAAGGTGCCGGGCGTCGCCGAGACGATCGACTGGGCCGGCGCGCTGACCGAGCTCGACAAGGTCGCGCTCGACCCCGAGACCGTGTCGGACACGATCGGCGTGCTGCTCAAATACCAGGACGACATCGCCCGCATCGGTGAAGGCGAGGGCCGGCGCATCCTGAACGAGGTGAAGGCGGAGCTGGCGGCGGCAGAGTAGGCCGGCATTACGCCAGCCCTTGCGGCAATCAGGAATCGCGCCTATGCGGCGCGAAGCGCGCGATCGACGGCCTCGTGCTCGCGCTGGATGACGAGCAGATAGGCGCGGACCGCGCCGGTCGGCTTCGATCGGCCCTGTTCCCAATCCCTGACGCTCGCCAGCCCGAAGCCGTAGCGCTGGGCAAATTCCGATTGCTTGAGCTTCAGCGCCTTTCGGATGCCCTTCACATCGATGTCGGAGGGGATATGGGTGATCGATCCCTCGGTCCGGCCGGCCGCGTAGGCGATGGCGTCCTCCAGCCCGGCCTTGATCTCCTCGAATGCTGCCCTGGTCATCGTTGGGTCTTTCCGTATGTATCGAACAGGAGTCTGGTCAGTTTTGCCAGCTCGCCGCGCTCCGCCTTCGACAGATTGTCCTTCCGGTCCTTGCCGAAGACAGCCAGCAGGAAGACCGGAATCTGATCGCCGCCAAATATGAAGACGATGCGGTAGCCTCCGCTTTTTCCTTTCCCACGGCCTGCCAGGCGAAACTTTCTGCAGCCGCCGGTTCCTTGCATGACGTCGCCGATCAAGGGATCGACGGCGACGATATCGACGATTTCCCGCCTTTCATCCTCGCTCAGGCCTGCCGCCTTCGCCGCGGCGAGATAGCTCGGGAGCTCGACCACCGTCTGCATGGCACAAAATACGATTTTTCCGTATCGGATTCAAGATCACGATGTCCGGCTGACCGGTTCTGCTTGCACCGGGTGTCCCTGACGATTACGTCGATGCCATGGCCTCGAAAGAAGCGTTTCCAAGGCAGGCGGACGGCCGCATCGCCGACAACATCGTCTATTTCGCGCGGACGCTGCGCAAGGCGGGCATGCGCGTCGGTCCGGCCTCGGTCAAGGACGGGATCGAGGCGGTGCTGGCGGCGGGCATCGGCAGCCGCGACGATTTCTACTGGACGCTGCATGCCGTGCTGGTGACGCGGCACGAGGACCATCCGGTCTTCGACGAGGCGTTCCGGCTGTTCTGGAAGTCGCGGGAGCTGATCGAGAAGATGATCGCCATGTTCTCGCCGGTCGCGCCGGAGCACCGCGAGAGGCAGAAGAAGCGTGCCGCCGAGAGCCGGGTCGCCGATGCCCTCTTCGAGGGGCACCGGAAGGCGCAGCCGCCGCGCGAGATCCCCGAGATCGAGGTCGATGCCCGCTTCACCACGTCCGGCGACGAAGTGCTGCGCGGGCGCGATTTCGCGCAGATGACGGCCGCCGAGCTCGGAGAGGCGAAGCGGGCGATCGCGGCGCTGCGCCTGCCTTTCGATTCCGTCGCGACGCGCCGCCACAGGCCGGATCCGCGCGGCCGCCGCCCGTACCCGCGCGCCATGATGCGCGCGGCGGTGCGCACCGGCGGCGAACTCGTCCTGCCGAAATTCCGCTCGCCGCGCGAAGTGCACCCGCCGCTGGTCGTGCTCGCCGACATTTCCGGCTCGATGAGCCAGTATACGCGGATATTCCTGCATTTCCTCCACGCGCTTGCCGACAAGCGCAGGCGCGTCCACACCTTCGTCTTCGGGACGCGGCTGACCAACCTGACGCGGCAGATGCGCCATCGCGACCCCGATCAGGCGCTGGCCGAATGCTCGAACGCGGTCAAGGACTGGTCCGGCGGCACGCGCATCGGCGACACGCTCCACGAGTTCAACCGGCTGTGGTCGCGCCGCGTGCTGGGGCAGGGGGCGGTCGTCCTGCTGATCACCGACGGGCTGGAGCGCGACGATGTCGGCGAGCTGGGCAAGGAAATGGAGCGGCTCAGAAAATCCTGCCGGCGGCTGATCTGGCTGAACCCGCTCTTGCGCTTCGAAGGCTTCGAGCCGCGTGCGCGGGGCGTGCGCGCCATGCTGCCGCATGTTGACGAATTCCGCCCCGTGCACAATCTGAACGCGCTGGCCGATCTCTGCGCCGCCTTGTCGGGAGAGCAGTCCGGTTCGAAGCATTCCGATCCACGCAGATGGTTCGACGCGGCGGCCCGTGCCGCGTGAGCCCGCGAAGACAGGAGGTTGCGATGGAAAACCCGCATCTGGATGAAGGCCGCGACCCGCTGCTGATCGCCGAGGACTGGCTGGACCATGGCCGCCGGGTCGCGCTGGCGACCGTGGTGGAGACCTGGGGCTCGGCGCCGCGGCCGGTCGGCAGCCATCTGGTGATCGACGGCGACGGCAATTTCCACGGGTCGGTCTCCGGCGGCTGCGTCGAGGGCGCGGTGATTTCCGAGGCGCTCGACGTGATCGATTCCGGAGAGGCGAAGATGCTGGAGTTCGGCGTGGCGGACGAAACCGCCTGGCGCGTCGGACTCTCCTGCGGCGGCCGCATCAGGGTTCGTGTCGAGCGGGTTGCCTGACCATGCGAACCGACGCGATCAGGACCGTCAATGCCGAGCGCCGCGCCCGCCGCGCGGTCATCCTGCTGAGCGACCTGACGGAGGGCGGCGAGCGCGTCATCCGCGAGGCCGAGGCGGCGGCCGTCGAAGGGGCGCTCGGCGAGGCGGTGCGCAGGGCCTTCCACACCGGCCTGTCCGGCGCGGTCGAGGCCGACGGCCGGAATTATTTTCTCAACGTCCACATGCCGCAGCCCCGCCTGGTGGTGATCGGTGCGGTCCATATCAGCCAGGCGCTCGCGCCGATGGGCAAGGTGGCCGGCTATCCGGTGGAGATCATCGATCCGCGCACGGCCTTCGCCAGCCCGGAGCGCTTTCCGGATATCATGCTATCGGCCGAATGGCCGGAGGATGCGCTGAAGAAGCGGCCGCTGGACGCCTATTGCGCGCTGGCCGCGGTCACCCACGACCCGAAGATCGACGATTTCGCGCTTAAGGCGGCGCTCGACGCAGGCTGCTTCTATGTCGGTGCGCTGGGCAGCCGCAAGACGCACGCCAGGCGCGTCGAGCGGCTGCTCGCCATGGGCGTCCCGCCGTCGGAGATCGAGCGCATTCACGCGCCGATCGGCTTGAGCATCGGGGCATTGGTGCCGTCGGAGATCGCCGTTGCCATCCTTGGGCAGGTGATCGAGGCGTTCCGTGCGCGCGGCAAGGCGGAAAAAGGGGCGGCGGCGTGAAATTCGGCCCCGTCCCGCTCGATGCCGCCGAGGGCGCGATCCTCGCACATGCCACGAATGCCGGCGGGATCAGGCTGCGCAAGGCGCATCGCCTGACGGCCGAAGACATAGGGATGCTGCGCGCCGCCGGCATGGAGGAGGTGATCGCCGCCGTGCTCGCCGAGGACGACGTGGAGGAAAACGCCGCCGCGACGCGCATCGCCGAAGCGCTGCGCTTCACCGGTATCGCGGCGCGGCCTGCCGCCACCGGCCGCGTCAACCTGCATGCCACGGTGTCCGGCATCTTCACCGTGGACAAGCCGCTGATCGACGCCATCAACCTCGTGGACCCCGACATCACGATCGCCACCATGCCGCCCTTCGCGCCGATGGTCGAAGGCCAGATGGTGGCCACGATCAAGATCATCCCCTTTGCCGTGGCCGAGAGGGTGCTGCGCGAGGTGCTGGCGCTTGCGGCGGCCCGCGAGGCGTTCCGCATGCATCCCTACCGGTCGCTCAGGGTGGGCGTCGTGCAGACCGTGCTGCCCGGCATCAAGCCGAGCGTGCTCGACAAGACGCTGCGCGTCACGCAGGAGCGGCTGTCGCGCACCGGCAGCACGATTTCGGCGGAGCTGCGCACGCCGCACGCCGCGCCCGAGGTGGCGCGCGCCATCGAGAGGCTGGCCGGGCAGAGCGACATGGTGCTGGTGTTCGGCGCCTCCGCCATGAGCGACCCCGACAGGGACGTGATCCCGGCTGCCATCCATGCCTCGGGCGGCGTCGTCTTCCGCTCCGGCATGCCGGTCGATCCGGGCAATCTCTTCGTCCTGGGCGAGCGGCAGGGCAAGCCGGTCCTCGGCGCGCCCGGATGCGCGCGCAGCCCGAGGCTGAACGGCTTCGACTGGGTGCTCGACCGCATCGTCTCGGGCATCGGCGTGACCAGGGAAGACATTGCCGGCATGGGCGTCGGCGGCCTGCTGATGGAGATTCCGACGCGCCCGCAGCCGCGCGAGATGCCGGCCCCGCCGCGCCGCGAAGGCGTCGAGATCGTGCTGCTCGCGGCTGGAAAATCGAGCCGCATGGGCGGTCCCAACAAGCTGATGGCGCTGTTCGAAGGCAAGCCGCTGGTGCGCCGCATGGCCGAATGCGCGCTCGCCTCGCGCGCGCTGCGCACCGTCGTCGTGACCGGCCACGAGCCGGAGCGCGTCCGCGCGGCGCTGGACGGGCTGGATGTCGAGATCGCCGAGAACCGCGATTTCGAAAGCGGGCTGGCGAGCTCGCTGAAGACCGGGATCGCCCGCGTCTCCGCCTCGGCCGAGGGCGCCATGATCGTGCTCGGCGACATGCCGGGCATCCGGCCGGGCGATCTCGACCGCATGATGGAGGTTTTTAGCGTGGCCGGCGGCCAGGCGATCGTGCGGGCCACCTGCGGCGGCAGGCGCGGCAACCCGGTGATCCTGCCGCGCGCGCTGTTCCCGGCCGTTACGCATCTCGAGGGCGACGTCGGCGCGCGCCATCTGGTGGAGGCGGGCGGCAGCGACGTGATCGACGTGGAGATCGGCGAGGGCGCAGCCATGGATGTCGACACGCCGGAAGCCATGGCGGTCGCGGGCGGCGTGCTGCAGGGATGAGCTTCCTGCTTCGGCTGCGGATCGCGGCGCCCCCCTCTGTCCCGCCGGACATCTCCCCCTCAAGCGGGGAGATCGACGGCTTCGATCCCGCCACCTATCCGGCGGCGCCGGCGATTTGCGAAAGTCGTCGCGAAGTCCGATCTTCCCCCTTGAGGGGGAGATGTCCGGCAGGACAGAGGGGGGTGCCTCGCGTCTTCCTCTCCGGCATCGCCTTCGTCGCTGCGATATTTCTCTCGTCCAGTGTCTCCGCGCAGACGCTCCAGCCCTTCAAGGACGATCTCTTCGCCTATCCCGCCACGCTCTCCGAGGAGGGCGGCGGGCGCTACAAAATCGTCGACTATCGCGAGGCGCGCGACATCGACGCGCGCGACGACGTGCCGGAAAAGCGCGTCAAGGCGGCATACGTGTCGACCGGCGTGCGCCGCTACCAGAAGGACCTTGCGCTGAAGACCGACGACGGGCGCCGCATCCGCCATTTCGCCGTCGGCAGCACGGAGGGCGCGCGCTTCATCGTGCTCTATCTCCACGGGCAGGGTGGAAGCCGCCGGCAGGGCGTGGACGATTTCACCTTCGGCGGAAACTTCAACCGCATCAAGAATCTGGCCGTGGCGAACGGCGGCCTCTATCTGTCGCCCGATTTCCCCGATTTCGGCGGCGGCGGCGTGCGGGATATCGCCTCGCTGATCGACTATTATGCGGCGAAGTCTCCGGGTGCGCCGATCGTGGTCGCCTGCGGCTCGATGGGCGGCCATATCTGCTGGGGGCTGGCTGGAAGCGCCACCGGCGCGAAGCTGACAGGGCTCATGCTCCTCGGCTCGCTCTGGGACGCCGATTTCCTGAAGACCGAGGCGTTCAGGCGCCGCATCCCCGTCTTCTTCGGCCATGGCAGCCACGACACCGTCTTCGCCGTCGACAAGCAGGAAGCCTTCTACCGTTCGCTCGGCAAGACCTATCCCGCCCGCTTCGTCCGCTTCGAAACCGGCACGCACGGCACCCCGATCCGCATGACGGACTGGCGAGGCGTGCTGAACTGGATTCTTGGCGGCGGGTAGCGGCGCCGACTTGGCCCCGGCGGCGATGTCCGCGGTCCGGCCTAACGCATGTCTCCCGAAAGTGGATGCCGGTTTCGGGACAAAGACATGCGTAAAGATCGCGACGCGCTCTAGGTCCCCGGGTCGAGCCCGGGGACAACGATCGCTTCGTTCTGCAAGGCAGTTTTACGATCGGAGACGATCGGCTCTATTCGATGCTTTTCCTGGCGGCATCGAGACCCGGCTGGCCGTCGAACGTCGTGACCCCGTCCAGCCATTTGTCCAAGGCCGACGGATTCGCCTTCAACCACTTCAAGGCTGCATCCTTGCCCGACATGCCGTCATTCAGGATGGAACCCATCACCTCGTTCAACGTGTCTATGTCGAACGTAAAGTTCGTCAGGAACTTGCCGACATTGGGGCATTCCTTCGTGTAGCCGGCCCGCGCCGCCGTCCATCCAGACGATTCGGAGCCGAAAAACTCTTCGCCGCCGCTGAGGTACTTGAAGTCGTGCTGCATGTTCATCGGATGCGGCGACCAGCCCAGAAACACGATCGCTTTCTTGTCCTTTTCCATGCGGGTCAGTTGCGAAAGCATGCCCTGCTCGCTCGACTCCACAAGCTCGAAGCTCCCGAGACCGAACTTGTCGTCCTTTATCAACTGGAGAAGGATCGTGTTGCCGTCGTTGCCCGGCTCGATGCCGTAGATCTTGCCGTCGAGCTGCTCCTTGAACTTCGGAATATCGTTGAAGGTCTTCAGCCCCGCATCCCAGAGATAGGTCGGAACCGCCAGCGTATACTGGGCGCCGGTCATGTTGGTCTGGACCTTCTCGACCGTTTTGTCGGCAATGTAGGGATCCGTCAGGGAATCGGCGCCCGGCGTCCAGAAATCGAGATGGGTGTCGATCTCGCCGTTCTTCATGGATTCCAGCACGATCTGCATGCTGAGGACCGAAACTTGCGGTGTGTAGCCGAGTGCTGGAAGGATGACCTCGGCAAAGCCGTTGATCGCCTGGTTGTCCGTCCAGGCGACATCGGAGATGCGGACGGTCTGGCAACTGGCCGGCTCGGTCGCAGCGGCGAAGCCTGTCGGAAATGCGGACGCCAGGATCAGGCAGGCCGCCGCTTTGATTTTTCTGTATCTCATTTTGAATGTTCCCCAATCTAAACGGTGTCTCGTCGTATTTTCGTAGACCAGTTGCGTGTCAGGACTTCTTCTTCTCCCTCGAATGCCACGAGATCCGCCAAGATGAGGAAGTCATCGACGGTCGCTTTCATCGTGGTCGTGATCCGGGTGCGTGTCAGCCATTCGTCCCGCTTCACCGAGCTGTTCCAAACGATTTCCAGGGACGCCGATAGCGGGTCGTCGGGCCAGATCGAATAGGTCTCCTGGAAATTGCTGCCGATCTCCAGACCGTGCGGTTTGTAGCGGCGGATGCCGCTGTCGCCGGAAACGGTCAGGATTTCCTTTCCGGATATGAGGTCGCGCGTGACGGAGCGCCGGTATGTGCCGGCCGCCAGAATTTCGGTCGAGCCGTCCGGCACCGTTTCCGGCTGCCCGAACACGACCGGCGATGCCGCCTGCATCGACGGGGACAGCATCGGCAGCCGCAGGAGGCTTCCGCTTGTCGACAGCACGATGCGCGGCGTTTCCCGCGACGGCCATATGGTCGGCCAATATGCCGTCGACACCGCGAGCCTTATCCGATGCCCCGCGGCAAACGCATACGCGGTGTCGTTGAGCACGATGTCGATGCGGGTGGCGCCCGCCGCTTCATCGAACGCGGTCGGGCAGGGCGGGTTCGCCAGATTGAAAACGCCGTAGGAAACCCGGGTCGACGGACCTTCGGGCGAAACGTCCTCCAGTCGGACGACGACGATCCCTCCGGTCGGACGGCCTGCCACCGACAGCGTCGCGACGGCCGCGCCGAGTATTTCCAGAGGCTCGACGAGTGCCTCGGTGTCGAAGCAGACCGCCATGCGGTCGTCCGCGGTCTGATCGGCGGGCTGGTCGTCGATCGCATAGGGGCACCATTCTCCGCTCATGGCGCCGAGCGTCTGCGGAGACGAAAGGGAAATCGACTTCTGCGCCCCGGGCTGGACGTTCAATCGTCCGTCATCCAGATGGAAATCCGTTGTCTGCTGATTGGCCGGTGGCCAGCGGTCGATGCCGATCCAGCGGCCCTCCCGATATGTGTGGGAAGGCGAGGCCGGCACCCCCCGTTGCAGGTAGACCCGCCAGGTCGGTTCCGCCGCGAGGTCGGTTTCTATTCCCTTCAGCCAGTGATCCCACCAGCGAACGCATTCCTGGACGAAGTCGATGGCCGGCCCCGGCCTGCCGAGATGCGGATAGTGGTGCGCCCAGGGACCGACGATGGCCTTGTTCGGGCATTCGAGATGGGAGAGGAGCTGAGGCACGAAATTGCTGTAGGAATCGCCCCAGCCGGCCACGGCAAGCACGGCGCAGCGGATCGAGGCATAGTCCTCGCAGACGGATCCGTGGCGCCAGAATTCGTCGTAGCGCTGGTGTTCGAGCCACGGCTCGATGAAAAGGCGCTCCCGATTCAGCCGGTCGAGCCACATCTGCCGCCAGCGGTCGCCGACCATCAGCGGATCGGGCGGGCGGCCGACATCGGCCATCAATTTCTGCGACCACGTCAAGTTGTTGGTCAGCAGGGCGCCGCCCATGAAGTGGATGTCGTCGGTGAACCTGTTGTGCGTGGCGGCCACGGCGATCACCGCCTTCAGGCAATCGGGGGCGGTTGCCGCCATCTGAAGGGCATTGAAGCCGCCCCAGGAGATGCCGATCATGCCGACATTGCCGTCGCACCAGGCCTGCCGGCCGAGCCAGGCGAGGATTTCAAGGCAGTCCTCGTGCTCCTGGCTGGTGTATTCGTCTGCCAGGACGCCTTCGCTGTCGCCGCTGCCGCGCAGATCGATGCGCAGGCAGGCATAGCCATGCCGTGCGACGGAAGGGTGAAGCGACTCGTCGCGTTCCACCGTCTCGTCGCGCTTGCGGTAGGGGATATATTCGACGATGGCGGGTACGGGCCTTGAGCCGGCATCGGCGGGCAGCCAGATTCTCGCTGCCAGAAGCACGCCGTCCCGCATGGGAATGAAGGCGTTTTCTATCTCGTCGATCTCAACAAGGCGGCTTTGCACTCAACAAAATTCCAGAGAACGCCAGCACGCTTGCCGGGACGACGGTGGACACTGGTCTGCAATGTCCATCCTGACTTGGGATTATTTCCTTTTTTGGGACGACCGAACAAGACTGGGGCGACATCATCGGTATCCATGACGACATTTGGCGACGTAAATGAGATAGTCGTCACACCTCTCGTTCACCCTGGGTGGGAAGGCGCATTCGACATGATTTGCGATAGCAAAATCGATTCCGCCGACCGGAACCGCTCCGCCGCTACCGCACGAGGTGCCGCGTGATGCGTCTTTCGATCCAGTCGGTGGCGTGGCGCAGCGTCTCGACGACCGCCAGATAGATCAGCGCGGCCCATAGATAGGTCTGGAAGTCGAAGCTGCGCGAATAGGCGAGCCGCGTCTGGCCCATCAGGTCCGGCACGGTGATGATCGCCACGATGGCCGACCCCTTGATCATCAGGATGATCTCGTTGCCGTAGGGGCGTAGCGCCACGATCAGCGCCTGCGGCAGGATGATCTTGCCCAGCGTCTGGAGCCTGTGCAGGCCGAGCGAGGCCGCGCCCTCCCACTGGCCGCGCGGCACGCTCTGGATCGCGCCGCGCAGGATCTCGGCCTGGTAGGCGGCCGTGTTCAGTGTGAAGGCGAAGACCGCGCAATAGAAGGCCTCGCGGAAGAACCACCAGAGGCCGATCTCCTGCAATTGCGGACGGAATTCTCCCAGCCCGTAATAGATCAGGAAGGTCTGCGCGAGCAGCGGCGTGCCGCGGAAGAAGTAGACGTAGCAGAAGGCAAGCGCCGACAGGACCGGATTGCGCGACATGCGCCCGTAGCAGACCGGGATCGAAAGGATCGCCCCCGCGACGACGGAGATGGCGACGAGCAGCAGGGTGACGCCGAGGCCGCGCAGATAGGCCGGCGCCCAGCGCGCGAAGAGCTCCGGATTCCAGGCGAAGACGAGATAGAGGACGAGCCCCGCTCCGGCCAGCGCCCACAGTCCCGTCAGCACGTGGCCGGCGATGCGCTCGCGTGTCCAGCGCCGCACCGGCGGCGGCGGCAATTCGGCGATCCCGGAGGCGGAAACGGCCGTCATCGCCTGGCCTCGCCCCGGCCGACCGACCGCTCGATCCTGCCGATGGCGACGGAGGAGACAATGGCGAGCACCAGGAAGGCAAGCGTCGCGACCCCGAAGAAGAGGAACGGATGCTTCGTCACCCGCGAGGCGATGCTCGCCTGCCGCAGGATGTCGGAGAGGCCGATCACCGAGATGAGCGCCGTGTCCTTGAGCAGGATCAGCCAGAGATTGGCCAGCCCCGGCAGGGCGATGCGGATGAGCTGCGGCATGACGACGAGGCGCATGGTCTGCGCCTTCGACAGACCGACGGAATAGCCGCCCTCGTACTGGCCGCGCGGTATGGCGCGGAAGGCGGAGAGAAACACCTCGCTGGCATAGGAGGAGAAGACGACGCCCAGCGCCACCATGCCGGAGACGAAACTGTTCACCTCGACCGTCGCATCCGGCACGAACAGCCGGACGAGGGTCTGCAAGCCGATCTGCACGCCGAAATAGACCAGGAAGAGCGTCAGCAGCTCCGGCAGGCCGCGGAAGATCGTCGTATAGACGTTGCCGGCGAGCCTCAGCGAGGGCTCGTCTGATTTTTTCGCCAGAGCCACGGCGAAGCCCATGAGCAGGCCGAGCGGCAGCGTCAATGCCGCCAGCGAAACCGTCACCAGGACGCCGGACGCGATGTCGTCCAGCCAGCCTTCCGGTCCCCAGCTCAGGAGCGTCCAGGCGCTTTGCATGCGGCGGCGTTCTTCCTTTCAGGGCAGGGGCGGATGGAGGATCCGGGCGGCGCCGCGCGGTGCCGCCCGAAGCGATCGCCGGTCAGGAATCGGCGCCGTAGACGTCGAACTTGAAGTGCTTGTCGTTGATCTTCTTGTATGTGCCGTTGGCGCGGATCGCCTTGATGGCGGCGTTCAGCTTATCGCGCAGCGCGGTGTCGCCCTTGCGCACGGCGATGCCGGCGCCGGGTCCGAAAATCTCGACCGGTTGCGGCTCCGGCGTGCCGAGCAGCTTGCAGCAGGCGCCGTCGGGCGAGCCCAGCCACTCGCTCAGCACCGTGATGTCGTCCTCGATGGCGTCGAGACGGCCGTTGGCGAGGTCGAGCTGCTCCTCGGGGCTCGACGGATAGCCCTTGATGGTGCTGTCGGTATAGGTCTGCGAGGCATAGTTGAAGTGCGTCGTGGAGGTCGCCACGCCGATCGTCTTGCCGGCGAGGTCCTCCTTCGTCGTGCCCTTGATGTCGCTGTCCTTGGGCACCGCGATGGCCGAGGGCGTGTTATAGTACTTGTTGGTGAAGTCGACCTTCTTCTTGCGCTCGTCCGTCATCGACATGGAGGCCAGGATGGCGTCGAACTTGCCGGCCTGGAGGGCTGGTGATGCCGTCCCAGTCCTGCGTGACCCATTCGCACTTGACCTTCATCTCCTCGCAGAGCGCGTTGCCGATATCGATGTCGAAACCTTCGAGCTTGCCGTCGGCGGTGAGGTTGTTGAAGGGCGGATAGGCGCCTTCCGTGCCGATCTTCAGCACTGTGTCGTCGGCCTGCGCGGCGCCGAGCGACAGCGCGAAGACGGCTGCCGTCGCTGTCAGGAGGGTACGTTTGGAAATACGCATGGTGTTCCTCTCTGTTGGATGGGATGGCTCTCCGGCCATCCGCCAGGCGGCGATATTCCCACCCTTTCGCGAAAAAAAGCAATCGCAAAACGGCTTCGCCGGAGGAAACGCCTGCGGTCTCAGGCCCTGGAAAACCCGAACGTCCGCTCGATGAAATCCGCGATGGCGCCGATGTCGTCGAGCGCGAAGACCGGCAGCGTCTCGGCCGGCTGCGGATGATCCGCCGCGACCGCGACGATGCCGGGGTCTCGTGCCGAAAGCGCAGCGGTGTCCTTCGCCCCGGTCCGGCGGCATTCGATCTTCCTGTGCGGTTCGCGTTTGTAGCCTTCCACCAGGACGAGGTCGCAGGGGGCCAGCCGCGCCAGGATCTCCTCAAGGCGCGGTTCGTCCTCCCCGCGCAACTCGTGCATCAGGGCCCACCGCCTGCCGGAGACGATGGCGACCTCGCCGGCGCCCGCGGCGCGATGGCGGAAACTGTCCGTGCCCTGCTGGTCGATGTCGAAGTCGTGATGGGCGTGCTTGACGGTGGACACGCTGCGGCCGCGCCGCGCCAACTCTCGCACGAGCCGCTCGGTGAGGGTCGTCTTCCCGGAATTCTTCCAGCCGGTTATGCCGAACACGTTTTGCGCCATGGCGTTCCATCCATCGCGATTCGCGCCGTCACCTCAAGGCGGATCGTCACATTCCGTCCGGGATCATGTCGGCATTGGTGGTTTCGGCCACGATCCTGGTCCGTCCGGCGACGCGCTCGCGGTAGACCATGTAGATGCCGGAGCCGACCACCAGCGCCGATCCGGCGAGGATCGCCGTGTCGGGCCGGTCGCCGAAAACCAGGAAACCCAGGACGAGCGCCCAGAGCAGCGCGGTGTAGCGGAAGGGCGCGACGGCGGAGATTTCGCCGGCCCTCGTCGCCCCGATGATGGTCTGGTAGCCGACGAGGAGCAGGACGCCGGCACCGACGAGATGGAGGACGGGCCCCGCCTGCAGGGGAGACCAGCCGCCCATCGGCGCGATGAGCGCGGCGCCGAACAGCGTGACGCTGGCGGACATGACGGTGGACAGATAGAATGTCGGCACGCTGTCGGGCAGCCTGTAGGTCGCCAGGTCGCGCAGCGTGCAGAAGCCCACGCATCCCAGCGTGTAGAGCGAGTAGCGGCTGAAACCTTCGAAGCCCGGCCTGACGATGATCAGGATGCCGACGAAGCCGATCGCGATGGCCAGCCAGCGGCGCCATCCGACATATTCTCCGAGCACCAGCGCGGCACCCATCGTGACCGCGAGCGGAAGCGCCTGGAAGATCGCCTGGACGTTGCCGAGCGGCAGTTGGGCGAGCGCGACGAGGTAGCAGAGCGTGCCGCCGAGCTCGCCGATCGCCCGCATGGCGACGAGCGGGTGCAGGATCGCCCGGGGGTCCTTCAAGGCGCCGCGATGCCTCGCCAGCACGGCGATGAGCGTCGTGGCGAACAGGCCGCGGATGAACATGGCCTGTCCCATGTTCATGTGCTGGGCCGCGACCTTGATGAGCGTATCGTTCAGCGTGAACGCCGCCATGGCGATCGACATGAGCAGGGCGCCGCGCAGGTTGGAGGAAAGTGCCAAGGAGAATCCGCCCGATGCCGGTTCGCC
The DNA here is from genome assembly GCA_017305925.1 of Hyphomicrobiales bacterium. Lineage (GTDB taxonomy): Bacteria > Pseudomonadota > Alphaproteobacteria > Rhizobiales > Rhizobiaceae > Arvimicrobium. Next base: position 31,186 of record JAFKJW010000063.1, read on the forward strand.
GGCTGTTCCGCGGCGGTTGACCGGCGAGGACGCATAGCGATTTGCGCATGCGTCGCAACGGGAAAGCGATGGGCCAGCGGGCGGCGGCACATCGATAAATCGGCTTTCGAGAAAACTGGTACGCCCAACGGGACTCGAACCCGTGTTTCCGCCGTGAAAGGGCGGCGTCCTAGACCGCTAGACGATGGGCGCAGCAGCGCGGCTTATAGAGAGCTTGCCGTCACGCGGCAACCCGCAGCGCCTGAGAAACGCGCACTTTTTTGGAGCCCGAGGGGTCAGATCTTGCGGCGGCGGCAGCGCCAGTTCCAGTCGCGCTCCGGCCCGATGTCCACATGCACCGATTCCGTGTGGCAGTAGGTGCCCACGCCGCCGCGTCCGGGCAGGCTGCGCGTGTAGGCGGCCAGCTCCCACTTCGTCACGCCTGGAACCTGGATGTCGGCGGCCGCGCAATACATGTGCTGCGAGTTGCGGGCGCCGCGGACCTGGCGGTTGTAGGTCGGGCTGCGGTAGCCCGAAGTGACGACGAGCTTGCGGCCGAAATGCTGCTCGATCTTGCGCAGCGTGCTGACGAGGGCAGGCTTCAGGCAGGCGGTGTCGACCGTATCGGTCTGGCGGAGCAGTCCGTTGGGCGCCAGCCGCGCCAGGCCGGCCGCGGAGGCGACCCGGATCGGCCCCATGCCGTCGTCCTCGTTGAGGTCGACGTCGCTCTCGTCGTCGATGCCCGACTTGCGCTTGATCTCGAAAAGCGCCGTCCGGCGCACGCCGGGCAGGGCGTCGCTGCCGTAGCTGCCGCTCGAATGGCCGGAGCCCGCATCGATATCCGCCGCGGCGAGTTTTAACAGCGGCGCGGGCTTCTTCTCTTCCTCGATCAGCCTGCGGGGCTGTTCCGCCTTCTGCGGCAGCGGGGCCGCCGCGGCGCGATTGGCGGAGAACAGGGAGAAAAGTCCCTTCTTCTGCTGGGGAGTCGGCGTCTGTGCGGCGGTCAGGACCTGTTCGGCGCGCGGCTCCTCGGGGGCGGCGGTCAGGACCTGTTCCTTTCCGGCCGGCGCCGATCGGTCGGCGGCTTGCGCCGCAGCCTGCTGGGACGGCGTCTCGGCGGACGCTTCCTCCGCGACGGCCAGCCCGGCGCTCGGAAAGCCCTCGGACGGCTTTACCGTCGGCAGATAGGCCACTTTCTCCGGAAGCGCGGTGTCGCCCTGCGGCTGGGCGTCCGCCTCGGCTTCCGATTGGGCAAGCGAAACCACGCCGTCGCCGCCCGGCTGCTCGGTGCCGGCAGTCGGATTGTTCAAGGCAAAGCTGGCGGAGGTTTCGGAAGAGGTTGAGCAGGCGGCAGCGAGAAAGCACAGCGAGGAGGCGAGGAAAACAGACAGTGTGCCTCTCCTGGATCGCGATCGACCGGAATACAAAATCGCTTCCCCTTCAAAGCAGCCGGCGCTCCGATGGCCGTGCAATTTATCGGATCGAGGCCGTTACCTCGCTGCGAATCGTCAGCATTGTGTGCTGTTCCCCAATCTGGGCGGCTATGGCCCAAATGAGGCGAGAACATGGTAAGCGCCATATTTTGGCCCCGGCGGCCCTGCTTCGTCAACCTGCCGGGGCGGGGTTGCGGCGTTTGTCCCGCCTATTTTCGCCGGCCTTCAGACGCGGACCTGCACATAGCTGCCGGGCGCGTCGCCGAGCGTCCTGGCGGGCAGCTTGCGCGCGGCCACGCGTGTGTTGTCCTTGTCCTCGATCCACTGCTGCCAGTGCGGCCACCACGAGCCCGGATGCTCGGTGGCGCCGCGCACCCACGCGTCGAAGTCGCCCTCCGGCCTGTCGCCCGTCCAGTACTGGTACTTTCCGGCCGCGACCGGGTTGACGACGCCGGCGATATGGCCCGAGCCCGACATCACATATTCGGTCGGCCCGCCGAAGAAGCGGCAGCCGATGAACACCGAGCGCGCGGGCGCGATGTGGTCGTCGCGCGTCGCGAGGTTGTAGACGGGGATGGTCACGTCGCCGAGCGAAAGGGTCTTTCCGGCGAGCTTCATGCGCCCGCGCGAAAGATTGTTCTCCAGGTAGCAGTTGCGCAGGTAGAACGAGTGGTTGGCCGCCGCCATGCGGGTGGAATCGGCGTTCCAGTAGAGCAGGTCGAAGGGCAGGGGCGCCTTGCCGCGCATGTAGTTGTTGACGACGTAGGGCCAGATGAGGTCGCCCGAGCGCAGCATGTTGAAGGCCGTCGCCATCTTGGTGCCGTCGAGATAGCCCTTCTCGTTCATCGAGCGCTCCAGCGCGGCCACCTGGTCCTCGTCGACGAAGACTTTCAGGTCCCCGGCATGCACGAAGTCGACCTGCGTGGTGAAGAAGGTGGCCGAGCGGATGCGCGTCTCGCCTTCCTGGGCGAAGAGCGCGAGCGCGGCGGCGAGCAGCGTGCCGCCGACGCAGTAGCCGATGGCGTTCACCTCGCGCTCGCCGGTCGTCTTCTCGATCGTGTCGAGCGCGAACTGCACGCCCTCCCGGATATAGTCGTCCCAGCCCTTGCGTCCGTGCCGCTCGTCCGGATTGACCCAGGAGATGACGAACACCGTATGGCCCTGTTCGGCTGCCCAGCGGATGAAGGATTTTTCCGGGTTGAGGTCGAGAATGTAGAACTTGTTGATCCAGGGCGGGCAGATCAGCAGCGGCCGCTTCAGCACGGTCTTGGTGGAGGGCGCGTACTGGATGATCTCGGCCAGCGCCGAGCGGGCGACGACCTTGCCCGGCGTGACGGCGATGTTCTCGCCGATCTTGAAGCGCGAATAGTCGGCCTGCCTGAGCTTGAGGTCGCCATGGCCTGCCGCGATGTCCTCCGCGAACATCCGCATGCCGCGCACGAGGTTCTCGCCGTTGGATGCCGCCGTCTCGCGGAAGAGCTCCGGATTGGTGAGGATGAAGTTCGACGGCGAGACCGCGTTGGCGAGCTGCTTCACGTAGAAGCTCGCCTTGTGCTTCGTGTGCTCGTCCAGCCCCTCGGCGTGCTCGACCAGGTCGGAGGCCCAGCGCGAGGTCACGAGATAGGCCTGCTTCAGGAAGTCGAAGAAGGCGTTCTTGCCCCATTCCGGGTCGAGGAAGCGCTTGTCGCCCTTTTCGGGCCGGATGGAATCCTCTGCTTCCTTGCCGCTGTTGACGCGGTGGATCGCCGCCCCCCAGGCGTTCAGGTAGCCGGCGAAGAGGCGCGTCTGCGCCTCCAGCGCGCGGCCGGGATCGGAAAGCCAGTATTCGGTCAGCTTCGAGAACGTCTTGACCATGTCGGTGACCGGCTCGGCGACGCTGTCGCGCACCTCGCCCCGCTCGCGCGGCGCCGACCATGCGGACGCGGCCTTGCCGGCCTCCTCGATCATCTTCGCGACGTTCAGCGCGAATTGTTCGGGGTCCTTGATCACATACTGCTCGGCAGGCGACCGGTCCTCGTCCTGTGGCGCTTCGCGCTCGATCATCTTCGGCATGGCGGATCGCCCTCCCATGGACTTTTTTTTACGATAGTATCATGGCACTTCGAAGAAGGTCCAACGGCATTACCGGCGCGGAGACGCAACGCATGGCATATCGCATTGAGCCCGTTCGGCAATCGGCCCGACGCCGCACAGGCATGCTGGCGGGTTTCGCCGCCCTGATTCTCGCCGCCTCGGGCTGCTCGAACATTTATGAGGGCGTCGGGCCGGCCAGCACGGTACCCTCGATCAGCGGCGGATCGGCTGAGGACACCGGCACCTACCCCAACCTCAACATCCGCCCGAAGGTGGCCGGCCAGCAGTTCACGGCCGAGCAGGAGGCAGCCTCGCGCTCGCAGCTGGCGAGTTCGGCGAGTCTCGCCAAGTCCGGCGTCGCGACGACGACGGTCACGGCGCAGGAGGCCGCGCGGCTGAACGAGCTGAAAAAGAAGAAGGGCGATGCCGACACCACGATCACGGCGGAAGAGACCGCGCGCCTGAAGAAGCTTGCCGCCGACAAGGGCGAAAGCGTCAGGAAGGAGATCGAAGCCGGGGAGTAGGGGCAATCGCTTGAGAGGCAGGGCTCTCTACGTTGCCCCTCTCTGGCCTGCCGGCCATCTCCCCCAACGGGGGGAGATCGGCAGCTTCGATATCTCCGCCAGTTCTTCGACGCTGGTGATTGGCGAAAC
>JAFKJW010000064.1 GCA_017305925.1 Hyphomicrobiales bacterium
TCGCCGCGACCATCCCTTGATCTGCCGTTCCCGTGCGAGCGCATCGGTAATGCGCTCGTAGCTTTCGGTGAAGACAAGGACGACGGGCCTTCTGCGTGCCGTATAGCCATCGATGGACAGGTTGTTGTGCTCCCACACGCGAGCCTCGAAGGACGCACCGATACCATGACTTCCCCCACCGATCCCCTCGTCCTGTTTATGCCGTCCGGCAAGCGCGGGCGCTTCCCCGTCGGCACGCCGATCCTCGATGCCGCCCGCCAGCTCGGCGTCTATGTGGAAAGTGTGTGTGGCGGGCGTGCCACCTGCGGGCGCTGCCAGATCGAGGTGCAGGAAGGCAACTTCGCCAAGCACAAGATCGTCTCCTCGCTCGACCACATCTCGCCCAAGGGACCGAAGGAGGAACGCTATGAGCGTGTCCGCGGCCTGCCCGAGGGACGCCGCCTCTCCTGCTCGGCCACCGTGCAGGGCGACCTCGTGGTGGACGTGCCGCAGGATACGGTCATCAACGCCCAGACCATCCGCAAGGCCGCCAGCGACCGCGTCATCGAGCGCAACCCCGCCATCCAGATGTGCTACGTCGAGGTGGACGAGCCGGACATGCACAAGCCCTTGGGCGACCTCGACCGGCTGAAGGCCGTGCTCGCCAAGGACTGGGGCTGGAAGGATCTGCGTGTCGCCCAGCACATTATCCCCGACGTGCAGAAGATCCTGCGCAAAGAGAACTGGGCCGTCACCGCCGCCATCCACAAGGACATGGAATTCTCGCGCCCCACGATGGTGGCGCTCTATCCCGGCCTGAAGAACGAGGCCTACGGCGTCGCCTGCGACATCGGCTCGACCACCATCGCCATGCATCTCGTGTCGCTTTTGTCCGGCCGCATCGTCGCGTCGGCCGGCGCGCCGAACCCGCAGATCCGCTTCGGCGAGGACGTGATGAGCCGCGTCTCCTACGTCATGATGAACCCGGACGGGCGCGAGGCGATGACGGCGGCGGTGCGCCAGGCCGTCAACGACCTGATCGGCAAGGTCTGCGCCGAAGGCGGCGTCGACCGCAGGGACATCTTCGACAGCGTCTTCGTCTGCAACCCGATCATGCACCATCTGTTCCTCGGCATCGACCCGACCGAGCTCGGCCAGGCGCCCTTCGCGCTCGCCGTCTCGGGCGCGGTGCAGGGCTGGACGCACGACATCGGCATCGACGTCAACCGCGGCGCCCGCTTCTACCTGCTGCCCTGCATCGCCGGCCATGTTGGCGCGGACGCCGCCGGCGCCACTTTGTCGGAAGGCCCCTACCGGCAGGACAAGATGATGCTGCTGGTCGATGTCGGCACCAATGCCGAGATCGTGCTGGGCAATGCCAAACATGTCGTGGCCGCCTCCTCCCCCACCGGCCCGGCCTTCGAGGGCGCGGAGATTTCCTCCGGCCAGCGCGCCGCGCCGGGCGCCATCGAGCGTGTCCGCATCGACCCCGAGACCTTCGAGCCGAAATACCGTGTCATCGGCGTCGACAAATGGTCCGACGAGGAAGGCTTCGAGGACGCTGCCCAGGCGACCGGCGTGACCGGCATCTGCGGCTCCGCCATCATCGAGGTGGTGGCCGAGATGTACCTGACCGGGCTCATCTCGGAGGACGGCGTCGTCGACGGCGCGCTTTCCGCGCGCACCCCACGCATCATCGAGAACGGCCGTACCTTCTCCTACCTCCTGCGCGACGGCCAGCCGCGCATTACGGTGACGCAGAACGACATCCGCGCCATCCAGCTCGCCAAGGCGGCCCTTTATGCCGGCACCAAGCTCCTGATGGAGAAACAGGGCATCGAGACGGTCGACACCATCCGCTTCGCTGGCGCCTTCGGCTCCTTCATCGATCCGAAATACGCCATGGTGCTGGGCCTGATCCCCGATTGCGAGCTCTCCGAGGTCAAGGCCGTCGGCAACGCGGCCGGCACCGGCGCGCTGATGGCGCTGCTCAACCGCGACCACCGCCGCGAGATCGAGCGGGAAGTCGCCAGGATCGAGAAGGTCGAGACGGCGCTGGAGCCGGACTTCCAGCGGCTGTTCATCAACGCCATGGCCCTGCCGAACAAGGTGGACGCCTTCCCCAAGCTGTCGGAGCAAGTGATGCTGCCGCCGCGCAAGGCCGCCGAGGGCGGCGAAGGCGAAGGCGGCGGACGCCGGCGCGGCCGCGAGGGCCGGCGCCGGGGGTGACGGGTCGCCGCGGCGCGGTGCGGCCCACGCCGCCCCGCCGACCTGCAATGGTCAGGCATGGATCCCCGGTCTGCGCAGTTCGCTCCGCTCCTGCTCCGCCCGCGTGAGCGGGAGCGCGACCCGGGGATCCATGCCTGAACGGTGCGGAAGCGCGAGACGGTGCAGGACCCCGATTCTGGACCAATCCACAGGTCCAGCTTTGCGCCTCTGGCGCTTGCCCCGGCGGCGCGCCGCTGCATTATGCGCGCCGTCGATTGAGGACCGCGCATGAATATTCTGTCCATCCAGTCCTGGGTGTCCTACGGCCATGTCGGCAATGCCTCGGCCGTGTTTCCCTTGCAGCGCATGGGCATCGAGGTCTGGGCCGTGAACACGGTGCAGTTCTCCAACCACACCGGCTACGGCAAGTGGCGCGGCCAGGTCTATACGGGCGACAGCGTGCGCGAGCTGATCGACGGCATCGAGGAGCGCGGCGCGCTGGCGCGCTGCGACGGCGTGCTGTCGGGCTATATGGGCGATGCCGGCATCGGCGAGGCCATCCTCGACGCCGTTGCGCGGGTCAAGGCGGCGCGGCCCGGAGCGGTCTATTGCTGCGATCCGGTGATCGGCGACGTCGGCCGCGGCGTCTTCGTCAGGCCGGGCATCCCCGAATTCATGCGTGAACGCGCCGTGCCGGCCGCCGACGTGATAACGCCGAACCAGTTCGAGCTGGAATACCTGGCCGGCGTGACCATCAAGAACGTCGCAGACATCCGCCGCGCCCTGGACGTCCTCCACGGCATGGGCCCGAAGACGGTCATGGTGACGAGCGTAGAGACGGACGAGACGCCGCAGGACAGCATCGACGTGGTGGTGTCGAGCGGCGGCACGCTCCTGCGCGTGCGCATGCCGCGGCTGCCGATCAATGTCAGCGGCGCCGGCGACGCGATCGCCGCGCTCCTCTTCGGCAAGCTGCTGCAATCCGGGTCAGCCGAAACCGCGCTCGTCCACGCGGCGTCCGCAACCTTCGGCGTCCTGAAGCGCACGGCCGAGGCGGGGTCACGCGAGATCCTGACCGTCGAGGCGCAGGACGAGTTCGTGAGGCCGTCGACGCTTTTCGCCGCCGAGAAGCTCTGAGCACGAACCCTTTCCCGATGTAAAAAAATTTCAGGACAATGTTCGGCAAGGCTGGCGCCGGTCGTCGAGCCGCCGCGAGAGCGAAGTGTCCAGGCTTTCCGGCTGGGACCTCTGACGTCCGGGCAGGATCGCGCCCGCGTCGCCTTGCCTTTTCCCGATCCGGCTACAGATTGCGTCCGATATCTTCCTGGCGGAGGTGCCCCTCAAGGCCATGCCAAGCGTGAAAAGCCGCCTCGTGGCGCTGTTCCTGCGCCACACGCGCAAGAAGGCCTTTCTCAGCGCCGGCGAGATGAACCGCTGGATCGCGCGGGCGCGCGCCCGCGAGGACCACAGGCCGCCGCCGCGCCTGTGGCATCGCCTGCATGTGGAGGAAAGGCCGGTGGCCGGCTTTCCGGTCTACGAGGTGGCTCCGGTCGCCGGACATAGCCGCCCGATGCGGATTCTCTACCTGCACGGCGGCGCCTATGTCTTTGAAATCACGCGCTATCACTGGGCCTTGATCGCCGAGATGGCGGAGCGCCTCGGAGCACGGATCACGGTTCCGATCTATCCGATCGCGCCGGAGCACACCTTCCATGCGATGTTCGGCATGGTGATGCGGGTCTATCGGGAGATGCTGAACGAGACTGCCTCGCGGGACATCGTCTTCATGGGCGATTCCGCCGGCGGCAACATGGCGGTCGTGCTCGCCATGATGGCGGCGGAGCGCGGCATGGATCTGCCGGCTGCCCATGTGCTGATCTCGCCCGGGCTCGACCTGTCCCTGCAAAATCCCGCGGTCCGCGACGTCGAGAAGACCGATCCCTGGCTGGCCATACCCGGCGGGCTGGAGGCGATCCGCCACTACAGTGCCGGTCTCGAAAGGATCGACTGGCGCATAAGCCCGATCTTCGGAAATCTCGCCGTGCTGCCGCGCACGCTGATCCTCACCGGGACGCGGGATCTGCTTTATCCGGACACGGTACGCTTCGCGGAAAAGGCGGCGGCGCAAGGCGTCGATGTCGAGCTTGTCGTGGAGCCCGGCATGTTCCACGTCTGGCCGCTGATCGACATGCCGGAGGCCCGTCGCGCCCGCGACCGGATCGTCGCCTTCCTGGACGGACGCGGCGTATCGCCGGCACCATCCCCGGGGCACGCCGCCGAGGCCGGCCGGCGCCCGACACCCGTTCAGCCGGCCCTCAGAACCTACCGGTTTCCTTGAACGTCTCGAAGGTGGCGCGGATGTGCTCGGCGACCGCCTGCACGGGCGGGCTGGCGCCCGCCGCCACGATCATCGCGAGGTTGTAGGTGCCGATCTCCGGCATGCCGTCCTTGGCTCCCAGCTCGACCATGTCGCAGCCGAGGAAGGATTTCGGCAGCGGCGCAACCGCCAGATCCGCCAGGATGGCGGCGCGCTGGCCGGCCGCGTGCGCGCTCATATAGGCGACGCGGTAGTTGCGCCCCTGCGATCCCAGCGCCTCCAGCGCGCCGGCCCGCCACACGCATCCCTCCTCCCACACCGAGACGGGCAGCGGCTCGCGCAGATGCGCGCAGCCGCCCTTCGCGCCGGCCCATACGATCGCCTCCGTCAGCAGCACCTCGGCGCCTGTCGCGCTCGCCTTGTAGGAGTTGGTGAGCAGCGTGATGTCCAGCGCGCGGTCGTCCATGCGCCGCCGCAGATTGCTCGACTGGTCGATCGTCACGTCCACGGCGATGGAGGGATGCGACTGCGCGAAGCGCTTGAGCACCTGCGGCAGCACCCGCTCGCCATAGTCGTCGGGCGAGCCCAGCCGCACCACGCCGACGATGTCCGGCACGATGAACTTCGAGACCGCCTCGCGGTTGATCGCCAGGAGGCGCCGCGCATAGCCGAGCAGCATCTCGCCGTCCGTCGTCAGCGCGACCGAGCGCGCATCGCGCGAAAAGACGGGACGGCCGAGAATGTCCTCCAATTTCTTGATCTGCATCGAAACCGCCGAAGGCGTGCGGAAGACGGCATTGGCCGCCGCCGTGAAGCTGCCGGTCTCGGCGATCGCGGTGAAGGTCCGCAGCACGTCGAGATCAAGCAGCGGCAGAGGGTGATTCAGCGGTGCGTTCATGACTTTCTCTATTCAAATTTATTGATCCAATAGATCATTCCATTTCGTTTGATTGAACATGAAATCGGGATGATAGTCAACATCACGAGAGGCGCACCGGGCGAGATTCCCGCCGTCTCCTGACGGATCCGCGCCGCAACGGCGGATGATCCGCAGAAGCGCAAGCAAGGAGGAAGATCATGTCCATCCTGTCGGTCATCGGGCGCATCGCCCGCAACTACAGCGCAGACCGCGCGCGCTACCTGGCCGCGCGCCAGATAGAGAAGCTGCCCCTGGAGATTCAGAAGGATATCGGCTGGCCGGACGCCTCCGGTCCCACGCGGCCTCGATAGGGACGGCTCCGAAGCAGCCGGGCCAGCCATGCGTCGGCAGCATGACGCATATGAGCAAGCGGCATGGCCCGGCGTCGCATCCATTAACGTTTTGGAAAGAAACGGATTTTCTGAGCCGTAAAAGCAACGGACAAACTGCCGCCGTGTCGTTTTTCTTCCCCAACGCTTCGCATTTGACGCTGATTTGCGACGCGATTGGGCCTATATCCGCGCCATCAAACGAGATGCCCCACTCCTAATATCTAGCGAAGGCACCCCGTGTAGCTTCGATGCATTGCATGGAGACGTGTCATGACCCTGTTTTCCCGCCTTTTCGTCAACCGCAACAAGACCAACCTGGTCACGGCCCTGGAGCGCCAGCGCCTTGGCAGGACGATGCCCGGCCAGACGGCGGCCACCGCCGCCGCCCGCCTGGGCGTTCTCGTCTACTGACCCATCCTTGAGTGGTAGCGGCCGCGGCAACGTCGGCCCGCGACGCCGCCCTCGCGCAAGCGAGGACGGCGTTTTGCCATGCGCGGTGCGACCTGCGGCCATCTGGATCGCCGCATTGCGACATGCCTGCTGAGCAAAATCGGTCACGATGTCGCAAATTTAATGCCGGGCCATCCCGCACCCATTGACAAGCGCCGATTTTTCAGACGACAAATTTGCTAATCGCGACATCCCGTTCGCGACACCCATGGGCATCGAGGGCAATGTGACCGTCCATAGGCACCCGATCAGGCGATCCTTCGTCTTCTTCCTGGTTCCCGATTTCACCATGGTCGCCTTCGCCACGGCGCTGGATCCGCTCCGGCTCGCCAACCGCATGCTCGGTTACGAGGCCTACAAATGGCGGCTGGCCAGCCTCGACGGCAGGCCGGTGAAGGCCTCGAACGGCGTCGAATGCGCCGTCGACGGCTCGCTGGAGGAAGAGCGCCGCAAGATGTCCGGACCGGACCGGCCGTCCATGGTCTTCGTGTGCAGCGGCGTCAACGTCGAGACCTATCACAACCGCTCGGTCTTCGCCTGGCTGCGCGAGGAATACAACCGCGGCGCCGGCATCGGCGGCCTGTGCACCGGCGCCTATGTCCTCGCCGCCGCCGGCCTCTTGTCCAACAGGCGCTGCGCGATCCACTGGGAGAACCTGCCGGGCTTTTCCGAGGCGTTCCCCAAGGCCAACGTCTTCGCCGACCTGTTCGAGATCGATCAGAACGTCTACACCTGCGCCGGCGGCACCGCGGCCCTCGACATGATGCTGAAGCTCATCGGCGAGGATTTCGACGACAACCTCGTCAATCGCATCTGCGAGCAGGTGCTGACGGACCGCGTCCGCAGCCCGACGGACCGCCAGCGGCTGCCGCTGCGCGCCCGCCTCGGCGTGCAGAACGCGAAGGTCCTGACGATCATCGAGCTGATGGAGCAGAACCTCGCCGAGCCGCTGTCGCTGGTGGAGGTCGCCGACCATGTCGGCCTGTCGCGGCGCCAGATCGAGCGCCTTTTCCGCCAGGAGATGGGCCGCTCCCCTGCCCGCTACTATCTCGAGATCCGCCTGGACCGCGCCCGTCACCTGCTGATCCAGTCCTCCATGCCGGTCGTCGAGGTGGCGGTCGCCTGCGGCTTCGTCTCCGCCTCGCACTTCTCGAAATGCTACCGTGAGCTCTACGCACGCTCGCCGCAGCAGGAGCGCATCGATCGCAAGCAGTTGCTCGCGGCCTAGCCGATCCGCTGGGCCGCTTTTCGGCATCGCGCTCTAACCGGCCCACAGATAGAGAATCCTGCCCAGAGCGCCGGCTGGGTAGGGTCCGCCGGATCGGCGTATACACCATCGGTTAGGGATCGCGGGCTAGACAGGTCGCGGGGGCCTACGATGAGCCATTGACCATGGACCGAGTCGAGACGCGTAGAGCCGGCATCGCCTTTGTCGGAACCGGCTTCGTCGCGGACTATTACATGACGACGCTCGCGAACCATCCGACGCTGCATCTGCTCGGGGCGTTCGACCGCGCGCAGGACCAGCTCCGGCGCTTTTGCGGCTTCTACGGCGTGCGCGCCTATGCTTCCCTGGACGAGCTTCTCGCCGATGCGGGCGTCGATATCGTCATCAACCTGACCAATCCAGAAGGCCATTTCGAGATCTCGGACAGGGCGCTGCGCGCCGGCAAGCACGTCTATTCGGAGAAGCCGCTGGCGATGGACTACGGGGATGCCGCAGCCCTGGTGCGGTTGGCTGACGAGCGGGGCCTGGTCGTTGCCGCCGCGCCCGCCAACGGCCTCGGCGCCGCCTACAGGAGCGTCGAAAAGGCGCTGGCGGCGGGCAGCATCGGCCCACCCCGCCTCGTCTATGCCGAGATGGACGACGGGCCGGTCTTCCGCGAGAATTGGCAAAGCTGGCGCTCGCGCTCGGGCGCGCCATGGCCGGGCCCTCACGAATTCGAGATCGGCTGCACGCTGGAGCACGCGGGCTACGCGCTCACCTGGCTGGTGTCGCTGTTCGGGCCCGTGGAGCGCCTCACCTGCTTCTCCGCGCTCGCCTTCCCCGACAAGGGCGTGGGGGACCACAGGCTGGGCCCCGATTTTTCCGTCGGCTGCCTGAATTTCCGCTCCGGCATGATCGCCCGCCTGACATCGGGGCTTGCGGCGCCGCGCGACCGCTCCTTCACGATCCTTGGCGACCGCGGCTCGATCACGGTGCGCGACCTCCTCGATCATCATTCCGTCGTCCATCTTGAACGCACGGACATGCCGCCCCGCAAGACGGAGAAGGTCTTGCGCCACGTCGAGTTCCGCATGAACCGCAAGCTGCCATGGAAGCTCGTCCCCGGTCGCCGCCTCGCGGTGGAGAAGGACGACCTCAAACTGCCGAACTTCCCCTCGCTGATGGATTTCTGCGCCGGCATCGCCGCACAGGCGGATGCGATCGAAAAAGGCGGCGCGCCGTTCTTCTCCGGCAACGTCGCCCTGCACATCACCGAGATCGCGCTGGCGCTGTCGAACGCCGGCCCGGCCGCGATCCCCTACGAGGCGAAATCGGGCTTCACCTTTCCGGCGGCCGCCTGAGCACGCTCCCGATGATCTCCAGAACCCGGATGCTGTCGGCCAGCGGCATGACATCCGAAACCTTCGCGCCCGAACGGACGGCGTCCATGAAGGCGGCAATCTCGAACTGGAGGCCGCCCTTTTCAAAGGGAAATCTGGTCACCTTGCGGCGAGGCAGAGGCAGCCCGTCGGCGAGCTTCGCCAGCAGGCCGCGCGAGCGCGCGCCGACGAACGGCAGCTTGCCGGCAAGCGTGCCGTAGAGGCAGATCTTCTGCGCCTTGAGGAAGGGCGCCTGGATCGCGATGGCGCCTCGCGTGCCGAGAATGACGAAGGTGTTCGCGCCGTCGCGGTCGAAGCTGCACGCCAGCCGCGCCCGCGCCTTGCCGACATGCAGCAGAAACTCCGTCCGGTAGTCCACGCCCGTCTCGGCCCGCCACCATCGCCCCTGGACCCTGTCGGGCATTCCGAGGAGATCGAGCGACAGCGAGAGCGGATAGACGCCGAGGTCCAGTGCCGCCCCGCCGCCGAGGTCGGGGTCGAAGAAGCGGTTGTCGGTCTGCTCGTGGCGGTACGACAGTTCCGCCTCGACGGCCGTCACCTCGCCGATCGCGCCGGCGCGCAGCAGCCGCCGCACCTCGCCCACCGCCGGAAGGAAGCGCGTCCACAGCCCCTCCATGGCAAGAACGCCGTTGCGCGCCGCCGCGGCGGCGACCCGCTCCGCCTCCCGGGAACTGACGGCCAGCGGCTTTTCGACCAGCACCGGCTTGCCGGCGGCAAGCGCTTGGCAGGCGATTTCGGCATGGGTCGTGTTGGGCGACGCGACATAGATGGCGTCGACATGGCCGCTCGCCAGCATCTCCTCGATGGTGGCGCAGACTCGGCCTACGCCGTGAAGGCTCGCGAACCGCTCCGCCGATTGCTTCGTGCGCGCGGTCACGGCCGCCGCGACCGCGCCCTCGACCTCAGCCATGTCCTCGACGAATTGCGCGGCAATGACACCCGCTCCGACGATGCCCCATCGGAACGGTTTCCCGGCGCTCCGGGGGGTCTTTTCGGTCGGACGCTGCGCCATCGCGGTTCTCTACGCCGCACCAAGGCGGATTGCATCGGAAAAATGGTCCTCGCGCCGGACCTCGGCTATTGCGGGAACCCCGTCCAGCCGCGGTCGCGCCACCGCTTCTCGCCGATCAGGCAATCGGATCGCGGCCGCTCCTGGACGCGCAGGAGCCACGGCCTTTCCAGCGGCACGGAAGCGGCGTCCGCCAGTTCGAGCACGAGCTTGCGCCGCACCGCTTCCGGAAACTGCTCCCAGCCATTGACCGGGACGACGAACGAGCCCGGGCCGCCGATCACGCAGTCGGCATAGTAGAGGTCGAGCCGCGGGATGTCGAAGGCGCTGCCGAAGCCGCCGCTGGTCATCAGCGGCAGCCCGTTGACGACGATGCCCTTGCCCACCGCCGCATCCCGCGCCGAGGTGACGGCCGCGCCCTGGTTGTTGGGACCGTCGCCGGAAATGTCGATGACCCGCTTGGCGGTTTTCACCGGCAGCCTGTCCAGGAGCGCTGCCGCGAAGTCGATGGCGCTGGAGATCGAGGTGCGCCGCGCGCTGTTCGAGGCGCCGCCGTCAGCATGGCGGCCGCCCGTTCCGCATCCCCGCGCGAGGCGATCACCGTCCAGGGCACGACGAGACGCTGCGACGACGACCCCGCCCATTCGAAATAGGCGACGGCGATCCGGCCATTGGCGCCTTGGGCGATCGCATCGAGCACCGATTTGTCGAGCAACGCGGCGGCATAGCCGTGGCGCTGGATCTCAAGCTCCTGCGGCGACATGGAAAGCGATACGTCGACAGCCAGCGCCAGCGCGACGTCCACCTGTTCGTCCGCATGGGCCACGGCATGCGTCGTCGGCACCAGCGCCAGCATGGCGCCGATCAGCAAGGCCCGCCATGCGCGCGACCGACAAGGCATGACGGAAAACTAGGGGAGAACGGCCGGCCGGGAAAGCAGGGCCGGCTTGCAATCGCCCCGGCCCGGCTCACGATTTCGGGAGCGCCGCAGCCCGCCCGTGGAGGACCGCGCGGGTGCCCCGCGCCTCAGCTCCTCGGCTTCAGGTTTTCCGGGTCGTAGAGCGGCTCGTAGCCGACACCGGCGACTTTCACCGGATAGCGCTCGCCGAAATACTCGATCTCGAACCTGTTGCCCTTCACCGCGTGATCGTGCGGCAGGTAGGCCAGCATGATCGTCTTGCCGATGCTGGGACCATAGGCCATGGAGGTCGTGAAGGAGCGGCGGCCGAGCGAATCCACCAGCGTCTCGCCGGTCGCCGGGTCGAGGATCGGCGCGATGCCGACCGGATAGCGCTTCACGCCCTGCGAATCGACATTGGCCTCCAGCGTCAGCGTGCAGAGAATGGCGGCCTGGTGCGGCAGGGCGCGATGCTTCAGGTGCTCGGCCTTGCCGCGGAAATCCGCTTCCTTGACCTTCGGACGCTGCAAATCCGCCTCGAGCAGGTTGTATTCGGTGAGCAGATCGGCGTTCTGGAGCCGCAGGCTCTTTTCCATGCGGCGCGTGTTGGCATAGGTCTCGACACCGAACGGCATGACGCCGATGGCCCGCAGCGCGTCCCAGACGGGCAGCGCGTCCTCGTAGCGCATGTGCAGCTCCCAGCCCTGCTCGCCGACATAGGAAATGCGGAAGGCGGTGACGGCCTTGCCGGCGATCTCGATCTGCCTGAGCGCGGCGAAGGGAAAGTTCTCCGGATCCAGCGCGGCGGGGTCCTTGACGACCTTCTTCAGCGTCGCGCGCGCGTTCGGCCCCCAGACGCCCAGCGTCACGAGCTCGGTCGAGCGGTCCGTGACGGTCACGTTCCAGCCCTTGTCCTCGGCCGTGCGCCTCACATAGAGAAGGTCGCGCGGGCCGGCATCCGCCCCATCGATCACCCGGCAGCGGTCGGCCATGCGGATCACGGTGAGGTCGGCGCGCACCATGCCCATGTCGTCGAGGAAATGGGTGTAGATGCCCTTGCCGATATTGGCGTCGCCGCCGATCTTCGCCGCGCAGATCCACTCCATCAGCGCGACATGGTCCGGCCCTTCAACGTCGAAGATGAAGAAGTGCGACAGGTTCACCATGCCGACGTCCTCGCTCATGGCGAGGTGCTCGGCGTTCGACACGCGCCAGAAATGGCGGTTGTCCCACTCGTTCTCGCGCACCGGCACGCGGTCGCCGTATTTTTCCAAAAGATGCTCGTTGGCGGCGTAGCCATGCGCCCGCTCCCAGCCGCCCAGCTCCATGAAATAGCCGCCGAGCTCCTTCTCGCGCTCGTAGAAGGGCGAGCGCTTGATGTCGCGGCCGGTCGCGAAGGGCTCACGCGGATGGACGGCGGGATTGTAGACCTTCTGGGCCGTCTCGCCGCAGCGGCCGGCAATGAAGTCCTCCTTCAACTGATGATCGTAGAAGCGCGCATAGTCGAGCTTGGCATGGTCGTATTCGGTACGGCCGTCCGTCATCCAGTCGGCGATCAGCTTGCCGTAGGCCGGGCCGTCCTTCACCCAGATGGCGACCGCATACCAGAGGCCGCGCACCTTGCGGCTCTCGCCGCAGGACGGGCCGCCGTCCGCCGTCACCTGGAGCAGGCCGTTGAAGGAGCGGCGCTCGTCATAGCCGAGCTCGCCAAGGATGGGGGTCAACTCGATGGCGCGCTCCAGCGGCGCCATGATCTGCTCCATGTCGAGGTCGCGCTGCGAGGGCGACAGGCGCGACTGCTCCTTTTCAAGAATGTCGCGGGGGTGGACGAGGCGCGGGTTCGTCTCCTCGTAGTAGCCCCACTCGATCATGCCTCCCTCGGAGGTCTTCGGGTCGCCGGTGTCGCGCATATAGGCGGAGTTGCCCTGGTCGCGCAGCAGCGGCCAGCCGATCTCCTTGCCCGTGCCGGCGAACTCCGTATACGGGCCGAAGAAGGTGAGCGGATGGTCGATCGGCATGACCGGCAGGTCCTCGCCCGCCATCGCCGCGATCAGCCGGCCCCAGATCCCCGCGCAGACCACGACATGGTCGGCATGGATCGTGCCGCGCTCGGTCACGACGCCCCTGATGCGCCCGTCCTCGATCACCAGCGATTTCGCCGGCGTGTTGGCGAAGGCGCTGAGCTTGCCGGTCTTCTCGGCCTGGTCGACCAGCTTTCCGGCGACCGTCTGCGAGCGCGGGATGACGAGGCCGGCATCCGGATCCCACAGGCCGCCCTGCACCATGTCTTCCTCGATCAGGGGGAACTTCTCCTTGATCTCCTTGGGGTCGACCAGCCGCGAGCGCGAGCCGAACGCCTTGGCGGAAGCGACCTTGCGCCTGATCTCGTCCATGCGGGCGTCATCGCCGACGCGCGCCACCTCGAGCCCGCCGATGCGCTCGTAGTGGCCGAGCTTCTCGTAGAAATCGATGGAGTAGAGCGTGGTCCACACCGACATGAGATCGTGGCTGGCCGTGTAGCAGAAGTCCGAAGCGTGCGCGGTCGAGCCGATGTCGGTCGGGATGCCGGACTTGTCGATGCCGACGATGTCGTCCCAGCCGCGCTCGATCAGATGATGGGCGACGGAAGCCCCCACGATGCCGCCGAGGCCGATGATGACGACCTTCGCCTTTTCCGGAAACCCTGCCATTGCCAGCCGCTCCATCCTGAGATTGCCGGCGGACTATAGGGCCCCGGTCCGCCGCGGCGAAGCCTGTTTGCGACATGGCGAAAACGGCGCGCGACCACGGGCTTTATTAACATTAACCCGATGCGGGCGGCACCGCTTAACCCTTTTCTCGACCTTCGGTGGTAACGGAGAGGCTTCCCTTTCGAAAAACGCTGACGGCAACGGATTCCGACCATGAGCATTGCAGTCGAGAACAAGCTTCCGGCATCGCGGACCGACTGGCTGCGATCGCCGCTGGTCCTGCTGGCCGGCGCATTCATTCTCGTACTCATCTTTCTCGGCCTGCCGTTGAAGGCGCCCATCGGCCCGATGTACTGGGACTCCTATCTTTATTACGACGCGGCCAACCGGATCGCCGGCGGGCAGGTGCCGATCGTCGACTTCTTCGCCCCGGTCGGCCCCCTCGGCTACTACATCTTTGCCGGCTGGCTCGCCGTCTTTCCCGACGCGCAGACGAGCCTGATCACCCACTGGGCGCTGCTGATCCTGACCGCGCCGCTGATGGCGCTGATCGTCGCCCATGTCGACAGGCGCTCCCGCGCCGATGCCTGGGCGCTGCTTATCCCCTTCCTCGTCTTCGCGCTGCTGCCCTTCAACAGCCAGGAATTCTATCCCTTCCCGAGCTCGGACGCCTTCGGCATCTACAACCGGCAGGTCTGCCAGATGCTCTACGTGCTGGTGGCCGCGCTGCTCTATGTCCGCAACCAGCGGCTTCTTGCCTTCCTCGTGGCAGCCTGCGTCACCGCGCTGTTCTTCCTGAAGATCACCGGCTTCATCGCCGCCGGCCTGATCTGCCTGTTCGCGCTGGTGACCGGCCGCATCACGTTGCGCTACGCGATCACGGCCGCCCTCGCCTTCGCGGCCGTCCTTGCCGCGCTGGAGCTGAAGGACGGCATGGTGAGCGCTTACATCGCCGACATCGAGGCGCTCGTCGCCACCAACAGCGGCACGCTGGCGCCGCGCCTCGTGCAATCCATCTCCATCAATGTCGGCGTCATCGCATCCAGCCTGGCGCTCTGCGCCGTGATGGCCTTCGCCTCGGTCGCGGATCTCGGCCGCCGCTTCGATGCGCTGCGCCGCGCTCCGGGCACGGCGACCGTCGCAGCCCTTCTCGACCGCGATTTCCTCTGGCTCGGCGTGGCCGTCTGCGCGGGCATCTTTTTCGAGGCGCAGAACACCGGCAGCCAGGCCTTCATCTTCCTGTGGCCGGTGCTCTGGATGATGCTGGTCCGCCTGCCCCGCATGCTCGGCCGGCCGAAGCTCGCCATGCTCGCCGCGGCCCTGGTCGCCGCCGTCTGGCTGCCGCTCTTCGCCGGGACGATCGAAAGGGCCATCCGGACCTATGGGAGCATGACGAACGGCGTCGACGTCGAGACGCACAATCTCAAGGCGCTCGGCAGCTTCACGACGCGCGACAACGTCCTGCACCGCGCCGAACTGATGCTGCAACTCTATCCCAGGCAGCAGCAGCAGCTCGCCGAGATCGCCGAAGGCAAGGAACTGCCGTCGTCGCTGCTTTATTCCGACCTCGATTTCCAGGTCACGAACCTGCTGGCGATCGACCGGGGCGTCGACTCCATCCGCGCCCTGGAGGCGAAGAGCGGCGTGCATTTCGGCACGATCATGACGCTGGCCTTCGCCAATCCCTTCCCCTACCTGATGGACCGCAGCGCGCCGCGCCTCATCGCCATCGGCGCCGACCCGTTCCGCGCCGTGCCCGAGCCGGATGCGGAGGTGCTGAAGGAAGTCGCCGGCACCGATCTGGCGCTCTATCCGAGATGCCCCGGCACATGGGCGAACGTCCGGCTGCTGGAGATCTACGGGCCCGGCCTGAAGGATCATCGCCGCATCGCGCTCGACGACTGCTGGGACGCCTTCGTCAATCCGAGATTCGCGGGCAAGCTCGGCGGCTGACCGGCGACGGTTACTCCTGCCCGGACCGCTGCCAGGATGGTGCGGCGACCGGGAGGGAGGCTTGTCGGAGCAGCAGCCGCCGCGCGACGGCCCGGCCTTCGAGCAGATGATACGGGATCGACGCGGCGCTGCCCGGCGAAGGCGTGGCCATTCCCGCAAGGCCGTTTCGCGCGCTTCGGGCCGTCAGCCTGCGCCATGGAATTCCCCTGCCCTTGACCGCGCCGCGCGCCGGCTCCCCGCCCGGGCTGCACCGCCGTGCCGCTGAAAACCGACTTCTCGCTCGGCCGCGCCGCGATCGATATAGGCGGGACCATTATACGATGCGCATCCCGAAGGCTTTCGGGGATGTCCGCTTCATTCTTTCACGGACATTCGTCGAGCGCCCCGTGATCGGCAGCCATGAGCCCGTCACCTGCAACGTGCTCCAGCCCGTCGACGACCTGAGCGAGGCAAGGGCCGCTTCGCTGTCCGATGCGACGCTGCACGATCGGGGCGGACTTCGACATGGCGCTGGCCGCCTTCGAGACGCTCGAGGCAAATCGCGAGGCCTGTCTGAGGCGGTCGCGCGTGGCGACATCTCCACCGCGGTGCGCGATCTGATGGATCGCGACGGCAGGTACGGCGCGTTGAAATGGGCCCCGCTCCAGGCTGCGGAAAAGATGTTGAAGGCAGCGACGAGCCGGCCGGCCCTGTGGGCGCCATCACCGCCTGGCCGATCACTGCGAGCAGTTGCACGGTTTGGGCGTGGGCCTGGACTGGGAGCCCCTCGTCGCTTCGATCCAGTGCTCGCCGCGCGTCAGGTATGGCGAGGAGGCATGTTCGCGCGCCGATGCGCTGGCGGCGAGCCGCGCCTGCCTGAAACTGATCGTCGAGCTGGTGCGCGGCGGCGCCGCATTCCGGCGCCGCCGGCCCTGATTCACTTCATCTGGCTTTTCACGAAGTCCTTGACGATCGCCACGATGCCGCGCGACAGCAGCCCGTCCAGCGCCTCGATGAACTGGTCGACATGCTCGCGGCCGCAGATCAGCGGCGGCTCCAGCCGGATGACGTTGCGGTTGTATTCGGTGAAGGCGACCAGCACGCCGTAGTCGCGCAGCAGGAGCGCGCCGACGAAGCCCGACAGCGAACCCTTCAGCTTGTCGTCCAGCACCGAGACGATCGGCCGCAGCACCATCGGCAGGGTCTGGCTGAAGTCATGGAACTCGATCCCCAGCATCAGGCCCTTGCCGCGCACATCCTTGACGATCTTCGGATGCTTCGCCTGCACCGCCCGGAGGCGCTCCAGCAGGTAGTCGCCGATTGCCGCCGAATTGTCGATCAGCGCCTCGTCATAGAGCACGTTGAGCGTCTCGATGGCCGTGGCGCAGGCCTCGCCGATGCCGCCGAAGGTGGCCTGGGCATGGATCATCGCGGTCTTCGGGGTTCCATAAGCTTTCATGTAGACGTCGCGCCTGGCGATCATCGCCGCCATGGCCGTCTTGCCGCCGCCGAGCGATTTCGCCAGCGCGGTCACGTCCGGCACCACGCCGTAATGCTCGAAGGCGAAGAAGCGGCCGGTGCGCCCCACCCCGCACTGTACCTCGTCGGCCACCCAGATCACGCCGTGGCGGTCGCAGAGCGCGCGCAGCTTTTGCCAGAATTCCTCAGGCGCCTGGATGATGCCGCCGCCCCCCTGCACCGTCTCCAGCACGATGACGCCGATCTCCGGATCGGCGACGAAGGCACGCTCGATCGCGTCGATGTCGCCGAACGGCACCTTGACGGTGTTGTCCGCCACCTTGAAGTCGGCGCGGTAGAGCTGCCCGTCGGTGATCGCCAGCACGCCCTTCGTCTTGCCGTGGAAGGAATTCTCCGCATAGACGACCTTCGGCCGCTTCGGCCCGGCGGCGCGCTCCGCCACCTTCACCGCCGCTTCCATGGCCTCCGATCCGGAGGAGCCGAGGAACACCATGTCGAGCTCGCCCGGCGCGATCTGCGCCAGATTGTAGGAGAGCGCGGAGGCGTATTGCGACATGAAGGCGATGGCGATCTCGTGCCGCTTCTCCTCCTGGAAGCGCTGGCGCACGTCGAGGATTCTCGGGTGGTTGTGGCCGAGCGCCAGCGAGCCGAAGCCGCCGAAGAAGTCGAGGATCCTGCGGCCGTTTTGGTCAATATAGTGCATGCCCTCGGCGCGCTCGACCTTCACCTTGTTGAAGCCGAGCAGCTTCATGAAATGGAGCTGGCCGGGATTGACGTGGTTCTTGAAGAGGTCCGTCATCCGCGCGACGTCCATCGCCTTGGCGTCCTCGACGCTCATCAGGGCGGGTTTGGCGAGGAGATTGTGGCCGACGCTCGGCGCGGCCACGACCTGGCGCGCGCCGGCGGTCTCTGTTTTCGTCATGACGTTCATCGGATGCTCCTATTCCGCCGGCACATGGGAAGACGCGGCAAGCGTGCCGCTTTCCTTCTTGGCCCGGTATTCCGTGTAGGCCGCGATCAGCATGTCCTCGTCGCGGTACTGCGGCACCCAGCCGAGTTCGCGCTCGCCCTTGGAGACGTCGAGCACGCACTCCTCGTCGGCGATGAGGTATTGCTCCGGGTCCATGATCGGCATGTTCATCAGGTCGAGCAGATCGAGCGTGCGCTTCACCGCCCAGCCGGGCGTCGGCACGAGGATCGATCTCGAGCCGGCATGGCGCACGAGGTCACCGAGCAGCTTTCGGACCGGCGGCGGGTTGAGCGAGCCCAGATTGTAGGCCTCGTTCGGCACACCGGCCTTGAAGGCGAGCCGAGCGGCCTCCGCGCAGTCGAACACGGAGATGAACTGGTAGGGATTGCGGCCCGAGCCGATCATCGGAACCGGAAGATTCCAGTCGATCAGCTTGAACAGCTTTTCGAGGATGCCGAGGCGGCCGGGCCCGATGATCAGGCGCGGCCTGAACAGCGAGATGCGCATGCCGCGCTTTCGCCATTCGCCGGCGATCTCCTCGGTCTTCTGCTTCGACCAGCCATATTCGCCGAGCGGCGCGACCGGATGGTCCTCCGTCATCGGATTGGTGAGGGTGTGGCCGTAGATCATGTCGGTGGTGAAATGGACGAGCCGGGCCGCGCCCGCCCTGTCCATGGCCGCGATGATGTTCTCCGTGCCGTGGACGTTCACCGGCCAGAAGAAGTCGTGGCGCTTCGCCCTCACCTGGATCGGCGACAGCATCTTCGCCGCCACGTTGTAGACCATGTCGTCGGGGCCGATGCCGACCGCTGCGACTGCCTGGGGATCGGTGATGTCGCAGCGTACGAATCGCGCCGAGCGGTAGTGCGGCAGGTCGGAGCGGACGACGTCGGCCACGACGACCTCGTGACCGTCGGCGACCAGTTTCGGCGCGAGATGCCGGCCGACGAAACCGTCGCCTCCGAAGATGATGTGCCTCATGGGACGACCTCATTGGTTGCAGGCAGGGAATTGGCGGCGGGCGGCGCTGTCGCCGTCCCGTCCGCGGCATGGCCGCGGCCGCTCTGGGCGATGAGCACCGTTCCGACGCAGATGAAGGCGAGGCCGGCGACGCGCCAGGCGTTCACGTCCTCGTGGAAGACGAAGAAGGCGAAGAGCGTGACTGCCACATAGGCCAGGCTGAGGAAGGGATAGGCGAAGGACAGCTCCACCTTCGACAGCACGAAGAGATGCGACAGCGTCGAGACCACGAACATCACCAGCCCGGCGAACACCCACGGGCTGAAGACGATCTGGAGGATCTTCAACGGCACGTTGCCGGAGATCAGGCTGAACTGCGCATAGGAACTCATGCCGTGCTTCAGCATGAGCTGCGCGGCGGCATTGGTCATCACCGTGAAGAGGATGAACGGAATGTATTTCAACATGATATGGCTCTCGTTCGAACTGTCCGGCGGCGCCGCGCATGCGCCGGAAAAAATGCCGTTTCCATCGCCCGGTTCACCATGGGATTACCGCCAGCACGAGCAGGGCGGCGCCGAGCACCATCATGAGCTGGCTGCGCCAGTCGCGGATGATGAAGACGATCGGGTCGTCGTTCATCTCGTCGCGCCGCGCCAGGATCCAGATGCGCATCGTCAGGTAGAGAATGATCGGCGCCAGCGGCCAGATCAGGAAGGGATGCGCGTATTGCGTGCGCACCGCTTCGCTGTCGATGTAGAGCGCCAGGACGAGCGTCGAGGAGAAGGCGGCGGCCATGCCGGCCTGCGCGACGATCTCCTCGTCCTCGGTCCGGTATCCGCGCCCCGCGATGCGCTGCTTGGGGTCGAGCGTGGTCGTGCGCAGTTCCACGTAGCGCTTCACCAGCGCCAGCGACAGGAAGAAGAAGATGGAGAAGGCCAGCAGCCAGAACGAGATCTCGATGTCCGTCGCCGCCGCCCCCGCGATGATGCGCATCGTGTAGAGGCCGGCGAGCGTCAGCACGTCGAGCAGCAGCATCCGCTTGACCGACAGCGAATAGGCCGTGGTGGCGACGAGATAGGCCGCCAGCGCGATCATGAAGTGGACGGGCAGCAGCAGAGCGGTGGCAATGCTCGCCGCAAGCAGGCAGACCGCCGCCCCCAGCCCGAACTTCATCGACAAGAGGCCGCTGGCAAAGGGGCGGTTGCGCTTCGTCGCATGCTTGCGGTCGAGGCCGAGATCGAAGAAGTCGTTGACGATATAGACCGCCGACGCCGCCGTGCTGAAGGAAACGAACGCCAGCAGGCAGGCGAGCAGCATTCGCGGGTCCGTGTATTCGTAGGACAGCACCATGGGAACGGCGACGAGCACGTTCTTGGTCCACTGGTGGACCCGCAGCATCTTCAGGAGCGTGCGAAAAGTCGGGCGCGGCGTTTCGATCAGTTCCGCGCCGTGCTTTGCGCGCCACCGCGCGGCGGCCCGGTCGGGGCCGACAACGAGCGCGCGGCGGGCCGAGTCGAACACCTTGATGTCGTGGCGGCTGTTGCCCGCATAGTCGAAGCCGCCGTCGCCATAGGCTTCGGTCAGGGCCTCGCGCTTGCGCTCCGACGTCAGGTTCCGGCCCCCCTCGGTCGCCATCACCGCGTCGAACAGCCCGAGATGGTCGGCGATGGCGTCGGCGAACTTGCGCGGCGAGCCGGTTGCCAGGATGACGGTCCTGCCGGCGCCGTGCTCCTGCTCGATCAGCGCTATGACCTCGCTCCGGTAGGGAAGCAGGGCCGGCTCGATGTCGACGCGCCGCGCGATTTCCTGCTTCAGCCGTGCCGGCCCGCTCAACAGCCAGACCGGCACCATGAAGAGGCAGAGCGGATTCTTGCGGATGAGCAGGAAAAGCCCTTCCCACAACAGATCCGTGGCGATCAGTGTGCCGTCGAGATCCACGGCGAAAGGAATGGTCCTGCTGTCCGACCGTGCGTCCATCGCTGGTCACTGCCCCTTTGATCCCATGCACCGGCATGCGGCGCGTCCTCGGGGCTATGTAGCGGCAAGGTGTCGGATAACCTTTAACCGGAAGGCGATTGCAGGCTTTCCTGCGCAGGAATTGGCGGACAGGTTTAACCGGACCTTAGCCCGAAAGATAAAAGGCCGGACAATCCGCCCGGCCTTTCGATGCGGCGCGTCGCGCGCATGCGCGCGTCAGTGGATGCTGGCGCCGCCGTTCTTGATCTCGATGGTCTCCGCGCCGGTCAGCGCCTCGCGGTCGCCATTGGGCAGCGTCACGAAGCAGCCGCTGGCGCAGAACTCCATGGTTTCGCCGGGATTGAGCGAAAGCTCGGTCTTGTTGCCGCCCTCCGTGACCACCAGGGTGCGCGGCTCGCTGTCCTTGTTGACCACCGTGGCCGACACGGCGCTGCCCGCGGTCGCGGCCAGGGCGGCCAGGACGATAAGAAACCTTTTCATAGCATTGCCGGTGTCGCCACCGCCTCTGTTGCCCGCGAACGGCAACTGCCGCTGCATACACCTTATAGAGAAGCGAAACTGAACGGCAACTGAATGCGCCGGCGGCGGGTGCTCATTGGCGGCGGGCGGGCTGATCGCCGGCCGGTTTCGGCGCTTCCGCCTCCTCCGGCTCGCGCGGTCTCGTCTCGACGACGGCGCGCGGTGTCGACGGAATTTCGAGATGCTCGCGCTCGAACCGCTCCATGATCTGGAAGCGGATGTCGTTCTGGACGGTGCTTCCATTGAAGATGTCGGCCAGGAACACGCGGATCTCGAATTCCAGCGCGGCGAGGCCGAAATTGGCGAAGAGCACGAACGGCTCCGGGTTCTTCAGGACCAGCGGATGCGACCGTGCGATGTCGAGCAGCACCCGATGCGCCAGCTTCGCGTCGCAGCCATAGGCGAGGTTGACCTTGATATCGAGGCGGCCGAGCCTGTTGCGGTGCGTCCAGTTGCCGACCGAGGCGTTGATCAGCATGGAATTCGGCACGATCATCGTCTGCCGCTGGAACGTCTCGATCTCGGTCGCGCGCACGCTGATCTTCTTCACCGTACCCGAGACGTCGCCCGCCACGACCCAGTCGCCCGCCTTGAAGGGGCGCTCGACGAGCAGGATCAGGCCCGACACGAAATTGGAGACGACGTTCTGCAGGCCGAAGCCGAGGCCGAGCGACAGGCCGCCCGCGATCAGCGCCAGGCTCGAAAGGTTGAGGCCGGCCGCCGAAATGCCGAGCAGCGCGGCGAGCGCCACGCCCACATAGCCGACGACGGTGCGGATCGAATTGCGCACGCCGGGATCGACCTTGCCGCGCGCCATCACCGACCCGTCGAGCCAGCCCTGGAACCAGCGCGTCAGGAAATAGCCGCCGACGAAGACCATGATGCCGGTGAAGATGCCGGTGAAAGAGATGTTGATCGAGCCGATCTGGATGCCGTTCGCCAGCCGCGCCATCCAGGCCTTCATGTCGCCGGCCTGGAAGCCCCATGTGAAGAGCGTCAGCGGCAGGAAGATCGCGACGATCATCAGGTTGATGGCGATGGAGAGGACGAGCCCGAGCTGGTCGAGCGTCGTCTCGTTCATCCTGCCGCCCTCGGCCAGCCGCCTGCCGAAGACCGTCCCGGCGAACCCGCCCTCCTCGCCGAGCGCGCGCGCCGAGAGAAAGCCGATATAGGCCGTCAGCAGGATGGTTCCCGTGACGACGACCTGTACGGAGACGAAGAGCGCCAGTCCGATATAGCCCAGCAGCGCCGCGATCAGGGTAAAGCCGCCGACGCAGAGGAGGCCGTATCGCAGCCAGCTCGGCCACGGCCGTTTCAGCCCGGTCTCCGCATCGCGGAAGGGCCGGATGAGCGCGACGAGCACGACCAGCACGCCGACGATCATGGTCGCGACGAAGCTGCGCGCGATGGTGATGGAGAGCGGCGCGTTCATCTGCTCGTTGACGGCGCGCAGGAACGCGTTCGCGCCGAGCACCACCGCCATGGCGGTGGCGATGACCACGAGCCAGCGCGCCGGGCGCGACTCCACGGGGATCAGCCGCCAGTTGGGAAGCGCGGGCGACAGGCAGGCATTGGCCAGCCGGTTGACGCAGAACACGATCACGATCGCACCGGAGAGCGAGGCGAGGAAGACGCCGATGTCGCCGCGCAGCACGTTGAAATAGCCGAAGAAGAAATCGACCGCCGAGAGGAAGACCCCGAGCGCCAGCGTCGGCATGAGCGTCGACCAGAAAGCGACCGACAGCCGCGTCAGATAGGACGGAGCCTCGACGGCCGGATCGGCTTCCAGCAGCCTCCCGAACAGCCGCCGCCCGCCGACCACCAGCACCAGAGCCGCCGACAGCGCCAGGAACGTCGCCACCACCACCGCGCGGAACTTGAACTGGATGACGAAATGCCACCACGAGGAGACGGAACGCCAGAATTTCGCAAGCTCGCGCTGCGTATCGCCGAGCGTGTCCGCGCCGAGCGCATCGACGAGATCGTAGCGCTCCGTGAACAGGCGCCGGAAAAGCTCGCTGCGCAGCGTGGTGATTCTGTCGATCAGGCCGCGCACACGGATCGAGAGATCCTCCGCCTTGCCGAGAAGCACATTGATCTGGGTCTTTTCCGCGAGCAGCGCCTTGCGCTCGTTCGCCACGAGGTCGGTCTCGGGCGGCTGGCCCTCGGCCGGCGGCTGGCCGAGCTGCTCGAGGCGGGCATTGATCTCGACCAGCCTCGGCCGGAAGGCGACGCCGCTTTTCAGCAGCGCGGTCGAGATGTCCTCCAGGTCGAGCCTGACTTCCACCAGCTTCTGATCGCTGTCGGCATTGTCGGCGATGCTCTTTTCCAGATCGTCGATACGCCTGCCGAGCTGGTCCAGCACCGCCTGCTGGCTGGCGACGACATCGCCGGCGGCTCCCCGCGCCGTGTCGGCCTGGCCGTCCTGCGCGAGGGCTCCGGCCGCCGGGCAGAACGCGAGCGCGACGAGGACGATCAGCCGGATCGCGAGGAGATGCGGTCGTGCCAAAATCTGAATCACCGCCATAATGTCGATCGGACCCGCCTTCTGATAAAGAGGAGCGCCCGCAACGGCAAGCTTGGGCCGGACTTCGGCGGCGTCGGCCAGGCGATACGCCATGGCGCAAAATTCGCCTTCGCGCCCGCCGGCCGTCTATAGTGTCTGCCACGGCCGCTTCGGACGGCGGCCCAGGGGCGGCAAGAGATCGATCGATGGCCGAATATTCAGCGCTCGCGCTGCTCAAGAATGCCTTTTCGGGCAACACGGACTGGAAGCCGGCATGGCGCAAGGCCGAGCCGAAGCCGCGCTACGACGTGATCATCGTCGGCGGCGGCGGGCACGGGCTCTCCACCGCCTATTACCTCGCCAAGGAGCACGGCATCACCAACGTCGCGGTGCTGGAGCGCGGCTATCTGGGCTCGGGCAATGTCGGCCGCAACACCGTCACGGTGCGCTCCAACTACATGCTGCCCGAGAGCATCCGCTTCTACGAGCACTCCATGAAGCTGTGGGAGAACCTCTCCCACGACCTCAATTACAACGTCATGTTCTCGCAGCGCGGCGTTCTCAACCTCGGGCACAGCCCGGCACAGATGGATGAATTCGCCAAGCGCGGCAACACCATGCGCCACCTCGGCGCGGATGCGGAGCTGATGGACAGCGCCGCGATCAAGCGGCTGATCCCGGCGATCGACGATTCGCGCTCGGCCCGCTTTCCGATCGTCGGCGGCCTGATGCAGCGGCGTGCCGGCACCGCCCGCCACGACGCGGTCGCCTGGGGCTATGCGCGCGGCGCCGACAGGCGCGGCGTCGACATCGTCGAGAATTGCGAGGTGAACGGCTTCATTCGGGAGGGCGACCGCATCGTCGGCGTCACCACCTCGCGCGGCGAGATCCGCGCCGCCAAGGTCGGCGTCGCGGTCGCCGGCTCGACGGGCCATGTCATGCGCATGGCCGGCGTGGACAGGCTGCCGATCGAGAGCCACGTGCTCCAGGCCTTCGTCACCGAATCGCTGAAGCCGTTCCTCGACACCGTCATCACCTTCGGCATGGGGCATTTCTACATCAACCAGTCCGACAAGGGCGGCCTGGTCTATGGCGGCGACATAGACGGCTATAATTCCTATGCGCAGCGCGGCAACCTGCCGATCGTCGAGGACGTGATGAGCGAGATGGTGACGCTCTTCCCGAGCCTCGCGCCGGTCAGGATGCTGCGCTCCTGGGGCGGCGTGTGCGACATGTCGATGGACGGCGCGCCGATCATCGACATCGGCCCGCTGCCCGGCATGTATCTCAATTGCGGCTGGTGCTACGGCGGCTTCAAGGCGACGCCGGCATCCGGCTTCTGCTTCGCCCACACCATCGCCCGGGACGAGCCGCACGCCTTCAACGCGCCGTTCCGCCTCGACCGCTTCCACCGCGGCACGGTGATCGACGACAAGGGCCAGGGCGCCACGCCCCGGCTGCATTGAGAAATTGCGGTAATGACGATGCTTTCAAGCACCCCCCTCTGGCCTGCCGGTGCCTCTATCGCAACCCTTCCCCGAAGGGATGCTGCACCATGCTGATCACCTGCCCATATTGCGGCCCGCGCGACGTCTCCGAATACACCTATCAGGGCGACGGCAACCGCACCCGACCCGACCCCGCCTCGACGGACCAGGCGGCGTGGAACGCCTATGTCTACGATCGCGTCAACATCGCCGGCGCCCACAACGAAATCTGGCAGCATTCCGGCGGCTGCCGCGTCCATCTTGCGGTGACGCGCTCGACCACCACCCACGCGGTCGAAAGCGTCCGCTTCGCCAATGCGCGGCTTGACGAGACGCTGTCGCCGGAGGCTGCACGATGACCGCATGGCGAACCGGCAGCGGCGGCACGATAGACCGTTCGCGTTCCGTCCGCTTCACCTTCGACGGCCAGTCCTACACAGGTCATCCCGGCGACACGCTGGCGTCTGCCCTGCTGGCGGCCGGCGTCAGGCTGTTCGGCCGCTCCTTCAAATACCACCGCCCGCGCGGGCCGATCTCGGCCGGCGTCGACGAGCCCAACGCGCTGGTGACGATCCTGCGCGGCCCAGTGGGACAACAGGGGCAGCAGGTGCGCGAGCCCAACGTCCCCGCCACGACGATCGAGATTTTCGACGGGCTCACCGCCGTCAGCCAGAACCGCTTTCCCTCGCTCTCCTTCGACGTCAGCGCGGTGAACCAGCTCGGCGGCAAGCTGATCGGCGCCGGCTTCTACTACAAGACCTTCATGGGACCGGTGATCGGACCGCTGAAGGGCACCCGCTTCTGGATGTTCTGCGAGCATTTCATCCGCCGCGCCGCCGGCCTCGGCCGTGCCGGACGCGTGCCCGACGCCTCGCGCTACGAGCGCATGAACGCCTTCTGCGACGTGCTGGTCGTCGGCTCCGGGCCGGCCGGCCTTTCGGCCGCGAGGACGGCGGCCGAAAGCGGCGCCAAAGTGATCCTCGCCGAGCTCGACCCGACCTTCGGCGGCTCGGCCGCATGGTCGGGCGTTACGGTCGAGGGCCGCGACGCGCGCGCATGGGCGGAGGCCCAGGTCGAGGATCTCCAGGCGATGGAGAACGTCACGCTCCTGCCGCGCACGACCGTCTGGGGCTACTATGACGGCAACACCATGGCCGCCATCGAGCGCGTCGCCGACCACAAGGCGACGGCCCAACCCGGCGAGCCGCGCCATCGCGGCTGGACCATCCGCGCCGGCAGGGTGGTGATCGCGACCGGCGCGCTGGAGCGGCCGCTGGTGTTTCCCGGCAACGACCGGCCTGGCGTCATGCTGGCCTCGGCCGCGCAGCGCTATGCCGGCCAGTTCGGCGTCGTTCCGGGCAAGCGCATTGCCGTCTTCGCCAACAACGACAGTGCCTATGCCGCTGCGGCGGCGCTCAGGGAGGCCGGCGCCGACATCGCCACCATCGTGGACGTGCGGTCCGATATCCCGGCGGCGGCCAGATCGGCCGCAGCGGCGGCCGGCGCCGAGCTTCTGCCCGGCCACGCCGTCGTCGCCACGGAAGGCTGGCACGGCCTCTCCGCCATCAAGGTGCAGCCCTGGGACGCGGCGGCGCGGCAGCCGCGCGGCGACGTGCGCTCGATCTCCGTCGACTGCCTTCTCGTCTCCGGCGGCTGGTCGCCGGTTCTGCATCTGGCCAGCCAGGCCGGCGGCAAGCCTGCCTGGGACGACCGCCTGCAAGCCTTCCTGCCGCCGCCTGCGACGCAGAACTGGCGGATAGCCGGCGCGGCCAACGGCGCCTTCTCCACGGCCGCCGCTGTGGCGCAGGGCGAGGCCGCGGGCCTCCC
>JAFKJW010000134.1 GCA_017305925.1 Hyphomicrobiales bacterium
CGCTGTGCGCGTCCTGCGTCTGGGACTCAGATGCCGGGCATGAGCTCGGCCGCGAGGTGCGCGATCTCGGCAAGGGCCATGCCGAGCACCTGATGGAGGTGATCGGCCTGGCGCTGGAGCGCGCCGGCAAGGCCTATGCCGACCTCGGCCGCATCGCCGTCTCGATCGGTCCGGGCTCCTTCACCGGCGTGCGTGTCGGCGTGGCGACCGCGCGCGGCCTGGCGCTGGCGCTGAAGGTGCCGGCGGTCGGCGTGACGACGCTGGAGGCGCTCGCCGCCGCGGTCCGGGAAGCGGTGGACGGCGCCGGAACCGTGATGGCGGCGATCGACGGGGGACGCGACGGCCTCTACGTCGCCGTTTACGATCGGTTTGGAACTGCCTGTCATACTCCGTTAATCATGGCGTCGGAGGAAGCCGCGATGCTGGCGTCCCGCAACGATTCGCTTCTGGCCGGCTCCGCCGCGAGGCGGATTGCCGCCTCGATGGAGGCGCCGCGGCTGACCGGCGTCGACGGCGCCACGGCCGACATCGCCGTCTATGCCCGGCTGGCGGCGGTCCGCGAGCCGGGAAAGGCGGCGCCCGTTCCGCTTTACCTGCGCGAGCCCGACGCAAAGCCCCAAACCGGCTTTGCCTTGCCAAGACGCAGCTGACATGCTCCGTTTCGCGCCCGCCATGTTCCGCCCGCGCGATTTCATCATCGAACCCCTGACGCCGGACGACGCGGCGACAATGGCCGAGATCCATCGCGAGGATTTCCTCCGTCCGTGGTCGGAGGTGGAATTCCAGTCGCTCCTGTCGCAGGACACGGTGTTCGGCTTCGCCGTGCGCGAGGTCGGCCGGCAGAAGCGCGGCCCCGCCGGCTTCGTGCTGGCGCGGCTGGCGGCCGGCGAGGCGGAGATCCTGACGATTACCGTAGCGCGCGCCCGCCGCCGCCTCGGGCTCGGCTGGAAGCTGATGGATGCCGTGCTGCGCGAACTCCACGCCCAGCGCGCCGAGGCGCTGTTCCTGGAGGTGGACGAGGCCAACGTCCCCGCCCTCGCGCTCTATAGGCGGCTGGGCTTCCGCGAGGTCGGCCGGCGCCCCGCCTATTACGACCGCGCCGGCGGCCGGAAATCGGCCGCGCTTGTCATGCGCCGCGATCTTGGCTACCGCGCCTGAGACATAAGGCGCAGGGGAACGCTCAATCGGCATGATCGGCACGATCCGCACCGTCTGCGCCGTGGTAGCGGCGGCCCTCGCGACGCTCGCGCTGGCGCCGGTGCATTATGCGGCGCTGCATCTGGGTTTTCCCGGCAAGGGCTTCGCGCCCCGGCTCTGGCACCGCGCCGTCGTCAGGGTGCTCGGCGTGCGCGTGCATGTGACGGGCGCCATGTCGGCCGAGCGGCCGCTCTTCATCGCCTCAAACCACATTTCCTGGCTGGACATCATGGTGATCGGCTCGGTCGCGCCGGTGTCCTTCATCTCGAAGTCGGAACTGGCCGGCTGGCCGGGCATCGGCTGGCTGGCGCGCATGCAGCGCTCCGTCTTCATCGAGCGGCAGAACAAGCGCAAGTCCGGCGAGCAGGCGAGCGAGATCGGCCGCCGGCTGAAGGAGGGGGACGTCATGGTGCTATTCGCCGAGGGCACGACCTCGGACGGCAACATGGTCCTGCCCTTCAAGAGCACGCTGTTCGGCGCCGCCAAGCTGGTGCTGGACGAGGGCGCGGTCGAGCGTGTCGTGGTGCAGCCGCTGGCGGTCGCCTACACGCGCCTGCACGGCCTGCCGATGAACAGGCGCCACAGGCCGATGGTCTCGTGGATCGGCGACGCCGACCTCGTGCCGCAGATCCGCAGCGTGCTGCGCGAGGGCGGCATCGACGCGCAGGTGTCGTTCGGCGAGCCTTTCGAGTTCACGCCCGCCACCAACCGCAAGGCGATATGCGCGCGCGCCGAGGCGGCGGTGCGAGGCCTGCACCGCAAGGCATTGCGCGATCCGGCGTGACGGCGGAAATTCCGTCTGTATTTTGTCACGGAAAGATTTTAGAAGCGCCCGATGGATTTTGCCGAGACAACCGGGGCCGCGCGCGGAGAGGAGATCGTTCCCGCCGCCCCCGCATCCTCTGCCAGGAAGGTCTACGTCAAGACCTATGGCTGCCAGATGAACGTGTACGACTCGCAGCGTATGGCCGATGCGCTGTCGGCGGACGGCTACGTTGCGACGGAGACGATCGAGGAAGCCGATCTCGTCCTGCTCAACACCTGCCACATCCGCGAGAAGGCGGCCGAAAAGGTCTATTCGGAGCTCGGCCGCATCCGCAAGCTGAAGACGGAGCGCGCCAGAACCGGCCGCGAGACGATCATCGGCGTGGCCGGCTGCGTGGCGCAGGCCGAAGGGCAGGAGATCATCCGCCGTTCGCCGGTGGTCGATCTGGTGATCGGCCCGCAGACCTATCACCGCCTACCCGACGCGGTGCGCCGCGCGCGGCAGGGCGGCAAGGTCGTCGAGACCGACTACGCCGTCGAGGACAAGTTCGAGCACCTGCCGCAGCCGAAAAGGGCCGACGTCGCGCGGCGCGGCGTCACCGCCTTCCTCACCGTGCAGGAGGGCTGCGACAAGTTCTGCACCTTCTGCGTCGTCCCCTATACGCGCGGCTCGGAAGTCTCGCGCCCCGTCGCCCAGATCGTCGCGGAAGCCGAGCGCCTGGCGGCCGGCGGCGTGCGCGAGATCACGCTGCTCGGCCAGAACGTCAACGCCTGGAG